>CANQYX010000006.1 GCA_947628205.1 uncultured Clostridia bacterium | reverse complement strand
ATATAAGGAGAAAATATGAACTTGATAAATAAAACAAAACTTAGATGGGATCTTCAATTAACTACAGAACTTGATCGTATTACGTATAAGGCACAACTCACTTATACAAAAGAAAAAGATAAAAAGAAATTGGAAACATTAAACAATTCAGTTGCTAATTTGCAAGAGATTATTAGCACTGATTGCGAAGTTGATGACAAAGAAATTTTAAATTCTTTTAAAAGCGTAATACGCCAATGTAAACTTTTGCAAAAGCGTGCAAAGCCCGTTAAAATTAAAAAAGGATTTGTGAAAGCCTCCCGTTTGGGTTTAGAGACACTCACTTTTGCGCTTGGATTAGGCTCTTTGGGCGGAGCGATTGGCTTTTTAGTATGGGCTGTTATCCACGGGGGCTGGGCGGTACTTGTTATGGGACTTGGATTACTTATGCCAGGGTTTTTTGATATTGCTATACTATTAGCGCTTGACAACGCTGTCAATACACTTGAAGAATATGAAGGCAAAATGTGTGATTACAGCCTTAAAAATGAAGAATACGCTCATGTTTCCGAACTTTCTAAAGAATTTGAAAATCAGCAAAACCCAGAATTGTTGCTAACAACTTAAATAAGAGATAATTTATGGAAATACAAGAAAATAAAACAATATTGCTTAGTGATGGTTGTAAATATTTTATACTTAAAAAATTTCTTTATGAAGGAAAGGAGTTTTTGTTTGCACTAAGGTTGGGTGAAAATGCCAAAATTCTTGTGTTGGAAAAAATTTTTGACAAAATACGAACTATAACAGACGATAATGAAATTGAACAATTAATAAAATTGCTTTTTGCGGATGAAGAATTTAAACAACAATATAATGAAGATGTTAAAAAGTTTTTAGAAATTTATAAAAAATCGAAAAAATAAGGCGCATTGTGCGCTTTTTTTATTTGTAAATAAAATTTATGTATTAAATTTATTATCAATAATCTATTTTATGTTATATTTTTAGCCATAATGGTTATTTGTCAAAATTTTTTTTAGTTAACAGATTTTTCAATATTTGTTTATTAAAAATTTACATTTATTTAATAAAATCGACTCTCAAAAAATATAATATTGCGTGAACATTTTTAAATATATTTTTATTGGTTTTATTCAAGGGATAACCGAATTTCTGCCCATTTCGTCTAGCGGGCATATTGTGCTGTTTGGCTCGCTGTTTGAGTTGGACAACTTGTTGCTAATTAGTGTGGTGGCGCACATTGGCACGCTGTTTGCCATTATTTTTTGCTATCGCAAGCGGTTTGGCGAATTGTTTGGGCAGTTTGGCCGCGATGTTGGCAGCATTTTTAAGCGCAAAAAACTTGAAAAAAACGAAAACAGAACGACATATTTAAACCTAATTATTGCCACAATTCCTACAATATTAATGGTTTTGCTGTTCAACAAATTTTTTGAGGACAATTTTGCCACAAGTTCGCTTGTTTGGGGGTTTTTAATTTCTGCTGTGTTGCTGCTTGTTGCCGACCTAAAGCGCGAAGGCAACAAGCCAATAAAAAAACGCCATGCAGTTTACATGGGTGTAGCACAAGGGTTGGCACTTTTGCCGGGCATTTCGCGCAGCGGCTCTACCCTTGTTTGCGGACTATTGCTCGGGCTAGACAAGCAACAAGCGTTAGATTTTAGTTTTTTAATGAGCATCCCAATAATTATTGCCAGCGCGGTGTGGGAAACATTTGGCCTGTTTAGCGCGCAAATAACTATAAATTGGC
The DNA here is from genome assembly GCA_947628205.1 of uncultured Clostridia bacterium. Classification (GTDB taxonomy): domain Bacteria; phylum Bacillota; class Clostridia; order Christensenellales; family UBA1242; genus Onthoplasma. The sequence continues at coordinate 41,074 of CANQYX010000006.1, read as the reverse complement.
TTGGCATTTTTGTGGTTATGCTCACATCGTTTATCTTTGGCATTTTATCCATAAAAATTATGTTAAAACTCGTTAAGCGCAACAAACTATATTTCTTTTCAATCTACCTAATTGCGCTAAGTTTAATTGTTCTGCTGTTTTTGTAAAAACAGCCTAAATTTCCTTTAGGCCGAGCATGTAGTCGGTTGAAACATTAAAATATTTGGCAAGTTTAACCAAATTTGTTACATCTGGATAACTTTTGCCCAACTCCCAAAGCGAAATTGTATCTTGTGTAGACGAAATAATTTTTGCAAGTTGCCCTTGCGTTAAACCTTTATCTTTCCTAAGTTCTCTAATAATTTTGCCAAGTTCCATAGTAATTATATTTTAAGGCGAAAATAACGAGATATTTATGTTTACGAAAAAATCTCGTTGACAAAATTTTACAAATTTCGACATTTTATCTTTAAAAAACCTTTTAAAAATCACTAAAATTTTTAAATTTTGTTTAAAACGTCAATGGATGTTGACAATTTTTTTTAAATGTGTTAATATATAAATAGAGATTTCTAAGCAATTAGAATCTAACGAAGGCGCAGTATCCTAGTCAACTACGCTATGTGAGGATGCCGAAATAAGCATCGCTAGCAAAACTATGAAGTTCGTGGTGCTGGCTTTGGTTGCCCAAACCGGGGCTGGTGCTGGGAGTTAAGATTTTTGGGTCGTGCATAATGGCATATGCATCAAAGCCCAATTATCGCGGAGACTCAAGTGGGTAAAAACGGGTTATCAAAATCTATTATTTATCGCTTGGGATTGGAACCTGCATTTGGCGAAAGTTATGTGCAGTGTAGCTTGCTTTGAGTGGTCAAATTGGGATAAAGCCAAACGGTAAATTTAGTTAAAGTACACAACTAAATTTGCAATGCTTTTGAAATTTTGAGCGCAAAATTAAGATAAGCATAGTTGATGTTGTTAAGGAAATCTTCTAGGCTGTGTCGTTAGACAACGTTTGGGGATTATAGTGTGGTCTCAGTGGCGATTCGGTGCAAGTTTTGCGTAAAGGGAAACCGCTTGGCTGGTAACGGGCAAGTGCAAAATTGGGAAATCCAACCGAACCTTATGCCGCAAGGTTTACCCAAACGCGGCCTTCGTTTTTTTAAAAATACATGTTTTAATTAAACATTGAAATATATTAATTTATGAACAATAAAAAGAAAAAAAATTCAAAACCTAAACCGTGGCTTTGGCCGATTAAAATTTTAATATTGGCCATTGTTTTGTCTTTTTCTTTTAGCTTAATTAGCGAATTACTGTTAAGCAAAGCACACCTTATAGTTGCTGTGCTTGTAATTGTTGTTTTTATTGCGTTAAGCATATTTTTCGACATGCTGGGTTTGGCAACGGCTAGCGCCAATTTAGAAACTTTTAACGCGATGGCTTCTCGCAAAGTTAAAGGCAGCAAGCAGGCAATTGCCTTGGTTAAGAATGCGGACAAAGTAAGCTCGGTTTGCGCAGACGTTATTGGAGATGTTTGCGGAATTTTATCTGGTGCGGCAGGCGCAAGCATTTTGGCAAAAATTGCAATTGTTGGGGATGTTAAACAGGTTATAATTGCTTCAATTATTTCTGCGGTAATTGCCGGTTTAACAATTTTCGGCAAGGCAAGTTTTAAAAAATTTGCAATTAATCACGCCAACAACATAACATTAAAATTTGCGCAGGTTATAAATTTTTTTACAAGAAAAGGGTAATAAAAAATTATAAAAAATTAAAAATTTTATTAAAAAAACGGATTTTTTCCGCTTTTTTTATTATTTTTTTAAATTTTTAAAAATTTTTGTTGATTTTTTCATTTGTTAATTTATAAGGTTAATCCGCCATCAACCGTTATTATCTGTCCAGTTATAAAATTGGCCTGCTCGCTAAGCAAAAATTCAACTATGTTTGCAACATCCTTTGGCGTGCCAATTCTGTTTAGCGGAGTTTCATCTATTATCGCTTTTTTATCCTTTTTAGATAAATTGTCATTCATTTTTGTGTCAATTAACCCGGGGCAAACCGCGTTAACCGTTATATTGCTTGGCCCCAACTCTTTTGCCAAACTTAATGTTAAACTATTTATTGCGCCTTTGCTTGCCGAATATATGCTCTCCATGCTTGCGCCCACTTTACCCCACATGGATGAAATGTTTACAATTTTGCCCGCCTTGTCACTAACCATTTTTGGAACGACATATTTAAGCACAAAAACTGCCGATTTAACATTGTTGTTGAAAACAAAATCGAAATCCTGCTCGGACACATCTTGAATTTGCTTAATTTGTGCAACGCCGGCACAATTTACTAAGCAATCAATCCGTTTAAACCGTGCAATTATATCCGCCACCATCGCTTTAACTGCCTGCTCGTTTGTTAAATCGCATTGATAAACTGCCACATCGGTTATTGCAGAAAGTTCATCCGACAATTTGTCGATTGCTGCCTTATTTTTGTTATAAACCATCAAAACGCGGAAGCCCAAACTGGCAAATTTTCTTGCAATTTCGCTGCCAATGCCGCCGCTGGCACCTGTAATCAATATATTTTTCATAAAATTATTATATCAAATGTAAACAAAAATTCAAACTTTTTTAAACTTTATTAAGGTAAATTTAAAAAGACAGATAAAAAGTTAGTTTTTTCAAGTTAAACATTAAAATTATTGACTTTAACTTTAAAATATTTATAATAATAAATATGAAAAAGTTTCTTAAAACACTTTTAATCATCGTTTTGGTGGCTGCCTCAATTGGGGGCACGGCGTATATTTTTTATAAAAAACTAAATCCACCCGTAGATTATTTTGAAGAACTTAATGGTTATGTTTCCAGTTCGTCAACCAAAGAATTGTCGATAGATTTAAAAAAAGTTATAGCAAAAACTCCCGAGCAGGACACTCGTTTTGTTTTTATAGACGAAACAAACAATAAACTCAATCAATGTTTAGATAGTTTATCAAGCTATTATTTAGTTGCTAATTCGCACTCTTTCAACAAAAAGGCAATTGACAAAGGGCTATCGCATTTAAAATCCACACGCGCAGAAACGATAAATGTTATTGATGCTTATATAACCAAAACCACCGCCCAAGGCGAACTTGCTGTTGGTGCCAACCCTTCTTACGAGGCAGTTTCGCAATATTTTGTTGAGTATGCTAATTTTATAAAAACTTTAAACGGAGAGCTTTCTTCGCTGGGAGTAGACACAACATCTAACATCAAATTTTCTGTAATTGAATTATATTGCGATGTGTGCATAGATTGTTTTAGCAATTTAACTTTAACCTTTGGCAATTTAACTTTAATTTCGGATGACAGCAATATTTCGCAGATTTCTCCGCACATTGATTTTCAAAATTCATATTTTAAATTTGACAATTTTTCAAATTCAACCAATTTATTTATAAAAAATTATAACGAAACAAACAAAGAAGAGTTTGCCGAAAATTTGGCAAAATTTTTGCTAGAAGGGTCGGAAACTAGTTTAGATAGCAACATGTTGGCAGGGTACTATTTAAATCAAATTTTTGGGGTGTAACATGAAAAAGATTTTGTTAACTTTAATTTTGTGTGTTTGTGTGGGCTTTTCAACCTTCGGTTTGTTTGGTTGTAAAAAAGATAAGGGATATGAACTGGCAAATTTGTTTAACGACTATAAAACAATTGCAGATGAGTGCAAATCTGTTGTTTATGATGAAAATAATGGAGAGTTAGAGTTCGATTATTCAGTTTTTGTTAATGCCAAAGGCCAAAAATATTTTACTGACGCAACAGAATATATGCCTTATCATAACTTGTCGGATTATAATTTTATTCTTAATCGTTCACTTCGTTTTGTTAACAGAAATATTCAAGCGTTAAGCACAAATTCTTTTACTGTTAAAAATGAATATCGCAACGATGTAAAAACAAAATTGGATGCATTAAAAAGGGCATTTATTAAAACAGATATTCAAGTGCAAGAATTTGCAAGAAATTTAAACACCAACTCGGGCAGGCAGCCAGATCAAGATGTTGTGGTTAATGACTTATACATCCAAATTTTTAAACGATTGTTAGATTCGTACAACTCTCTTTTTGAAAGTTCTTATAACCTTACCCTTTCGCTTGCGCGCGTTTACTATTCTATAACTGATAACTATCAAGATGTAAATATGTCCGATGTCAATTTAGACGATTGGTCGGAAGAGCAAACTCAAACTTTTATGGACAATTTTGTGCTTGGGCTTGCCAACCGTTGCAATTTAGAGATGGCAGGATACAGTTATATCTTCTATCAAAAAAATCTTAAAGATGGCACAATGTCTGAGGCATTAACTTGGCACAATTATGGACAAGGTTACAAACCTATGGGAGAAGTGTTCAACAATTATGCCGTGGATGTTATGTTAATTACAAACAACTATGCAACCGCGCCGGGCATGGACAGAAAAACAGACATTTATGAACTTTCAATTCAGCTTTATAACATCTGGTCGGCTTTAAAATCTGACTATGAAAAATTTTATAAAGCGCACAACAGCATCGATTATGTTGCTGGTGCAACCGAGTCAAATTTTGAACAAAACGAGTTTGAAATTGCTTGCGGCAAAATTATAGACAATTATTTCTATTTAATTGAACAAGATATAAAAGTTTTAAAAGAAGTGCACAACATTATATAAGAGGTAATATGACAGAAAAGGATTATGAAAAATTAGCAAATTTGTTGTATCCAAATGCTTTGGATACTTCTTTTTACATTAACAAATATAAGCCAAGGAAAGTGGCAGGCGAAGTAACGCGCATTGCCCCCAGCCCAACCGGATATTTGCACATTGGGCAACTATATCAGGCAGTTATTCACCGCATGCTTGCCAACAAAACAGGCGGAATTTTCTATTGCCGCTTGGAAGATACGGACAGCAAGCGCGAAGTTGAAAACGCAGGCGAAATTGCCTACGATATGCTTGTCCGCTTTGGCTTGAAGCCAGACGAAGGTTATTGCGGCGAACATGCCGAAATTGGGAATTATGGCCCATATGTTCAATCTCAGCGCACCGAAATTTACAATTCCTTTGCCAAAGAATTAGTTAAGCGCGGGCGTGCATTCCCATGCTTTTGTGCGGTTAGCGAAGGCAAGGAAGAAATTTTGCAAAAGCGCGAGGAAGAACTTGAAGAAAGTGGAGATTTAGAGGTTAAGGACCCATGCCGAAATTTAACATTAGCCGAAATTGAAGTCAACCTAAAGGCAGGCAAAAAATTTGCGCTGCGTTTGCGCTCAATGGGCGACCCTAACAAGACACACGAATTCACCGATGCAATTAAAGGCAAAAAAGATTTGCGCGAAAATGCAAAAGACGATGTGCTAATTAAATCTAACGGAATTCCGGTTTACGCGTTTGCCCACATTGTGGACGACACTCTTATGGGCACAACCACCGTTGTGCGTGGACAGGAATGGTTCCAAAGTTTGCCAGTGCATATAGAATTAAGTAAGGCATTTGGCTTTAAACCATTTAAATATGCGCACACGCCAAGCATTTGTGTGATAGACGAAACCACAGGCAACAAGCGCAAAATAAGCAAGCGAAAAGACCCTTTTGCCGATGTTCGTTACTTTTTAAAACAGGGCTATCCAACAACTGCGGTTGTAGAATATATTTTAAATTTACTTAACAGTGACTTTGAAATCTGGCGCAAAAATAACCCAACTTTGCCATACACCGACTTCCCATTTGAACTTAAAAAAATTGGCGTAACCAACCCAATGTTTGACTTTTTAAAATTGAACGATATTTCTAAAACCATAATTTCTAAATACACAGCCGAAGAGGTTTATAACTGCGCACTATCTTGGGCAAAAGAGTGGAACGAAAAGGACTATGAAATTATAAGCAAAAATAAGGCAGTTTTAACCCAAGTTTTTGCCATTGACCGCGGCGGAGATAGGCCAAGGAAGGACATTACAAAGTTTGATGAAATCACCTCGCTTTACGATTATGTTCTACCAAACTTCAAGCCAAAATTTAATTTTGAATTGGGCAATGTAAACAAGCAAAATTTGGCTGAATTTTTAATTGATTATTCCGCGCAATACACCTTGCAGGCAGACAATTCCGCTTGGTTTGAAAATTTAAAACAAATTGCCCTTGCCCACAATTTTGCAGACAACAAAACCTATAAGCAAAACCCAGTGGCTTATGCTGGCAATGTTAGCGATGCATCCAAATTCATTCGCCTTGCAATAACAGGCAAAGAAAATAGCCCTGAGCTTTATTCTATTATGAAAATTTTAGGCGAAGCCGAATGCAAAAAGCGCATAAACCATTTAATAAAAAATTTAAAAAATTAATCGAATTAAAATTATTAATATAGATTAATCAAGTTAAAATTCACGCAAAAAATGCGTGTTTTTTAACCTTTTTTATTTTGAATTAATATTAAAAAGTGATACAATTTTTTTAGGAGAAATTATGGCAACAAGAAAAACCGCTTCTAAACAAAGCAAAAAGGTTGAACTAAATTTAAGTTTAGACGAAAAAACTAACAAAAAAGTTAACAAAGAATTGAAACGCACACCATTTAAAACTTTGCTAATTTTGTTTTTAGTGGTGCTAATTGGGTTGGGCATTGGCGCAGTTCCTGCCTACTTTTTAACGCGTAACGATTGTTTTGAACTGATTGGCACAGATGAAATAACCTTAACACTTGGCGAAAGTTATGCCGATGAGGGCGCAAAGGTTGTTGCGTTTAATAAAAACGACAGCAAAAAGGTTAAAACTGAATCCAACATGGAAATTGACCAAAATGGTAACTACACCTCAAACGAAGTTGGCACATATTACATAGTTTACACTGTTGACAATTTAAAATATGGCAGCATTTTTAAAATTCAAAAAATCAGGTTAATAACTTTTGTTGAGCCAAGCGATGACGATGTTGAAACAACAATTAATTAAAATTAAAAAATAAATGCAAAAAATTTTAAAAAATTTAAAAAAATTAAGCAAAAAATGCAAAAAAAACATTAAATTTTTATAAAAAATTAAAATTTTAAGGAGAAATTATGGCTAAAAGAACTAAAAAACGCGGAATAAATTTTGTTGCAATTTTGTTTGCTTTAGTTTTGGGTGCGTGTGCTGGCTTTGCTTGCCTTACCTATTTCACACTGCCCGAAACGGAAGAACTTTATGTGGGCGAGGAGCTGTTTTATTCACAAAACGAAACATCGGTTTCTGCCGACCCAATTGCTTTTAATAACGAACAATTTTCAGTGCATTTTTTAGAGTTGGGCAACAAATACACGGGCGATTGCACCTATATAAAGTTTGGTGATGTGGACATTTTAATTGATTGTGGCTCGAAAAGCAACAGCGTTGCCACCGTTTCTAATTATCTTAACCAATATGTAACAGATAACACGCTAGAATATGTTATTGTAACCCACGCGCACACCGACCATTACGCCGGTTTTGCTGCAACAAAAAACAGCATTTTTGATTTATACGATTGCCCGTTTATTATTGATTTTGGCGCAGGCACAAACAAATCGTCAACCGACAAAACTTATGCCAATTATATAAAAAATAGAGATAAAGAAATTAACAATTTAAATGCAGAATATTTTGACGCATCAACCGTTGAAAAAGGCACACCAAAAATCATAAAAATAAACGCACATTTGCAATTTGAAATTTTATATAACGATTTTGCCGCAACTCATTCTGCATCAAGCGAAAATGATTATTCTGTTTGCACCCTTTTTACTTTCGACAACAAGCAATTTTTGTTTACAGGCGACCTTGAAAACGAAAAAGGTGGCGAAGAAAAACTTGTTGAAAACAACAAATCTATTCAAAATCTTGAAAGTATAGAACTTTTTAAAGCCGGCCACCATGGCAGCAAAACTTCAACTAGTGACATTTTGCTAAAAAACATCCATCCAAAGCGTGTTTGCGTTTGTTGTTGCGCAGGCAGCAGCGAATATACAAAAGAAATAAACAATCAATTTCCAACCAAAGCTTTTATCGACCGCGTAACTAAATATACAACCGAAATTTATGTAACAACTTTGTGTGTGGATTATAAAGACAATCAATTTAGTTCGTTTAATGGAAACATTGTGGTTTTTGCAACTTTAAATGTTGAAAAAGTTAATGTTGTTTGCAGCCACGATTCAACTCCACTAACTCAAACAGATTGGTATTTAAACCGCGCATGGGGAACAAAAGAAAATTAAAAAAGAGCATTAACTGCCCTTTTTTTCTATCTATTTTCTTGTTTACGTTTTGCTTGCATTTCATCTTGCGCGGTGGCGTGTTCAACAATGCTTTCGCCCACACACCAACTTGCAATCATGTAGCCAGTTGTCATAAGCGAAATGAGCGAAACGGACACAAACAAGTTAAAGAAACTTGTTGCAAGCCCTGTTCGGCCAGCATTTAAAACATACAACAAGCAAGCCATAACAACTGCCAATATGCTCAACACATAAATTATTAAGCCAGAAATTGTTTTGCCTTCGTGGGTGTTAACGCAAATGATGTCAAAAAAAAGCACACCAACCACCAACCCAGTCCAAACATAATAGATAATTTTTGCCCAAAGTGCAACATCTTTCACTGCCAAGCAGAACACAAAGAACCCCGCACTAACCATTGCCAAAACAATCAAAGTATAATAGACAATTATGGCTAAAACTTTTTTGTTAAAAATACTCATTTTATCCTCCTATGAATATTCTTAACCAAAAACCAAATTTTATGCAAAAATTAAATTTGAGCAATAATTTTTTAATTTTTTTTGAATTTTTAACTCATTTTTTGCAATTTTTTATTAACTTTCATCAATTTTTTTAATTTTTTATTTTTTGCTTTTTAACTTTTGACTTTTTAATGTAGGTTGAAGGCGGATTTAAAATTGCCTTAAATAATTCGCAAGTTGGAATAATTATTATTGACGCAATAATCACAACAAGCCATTGCGAAAAGTTTAAAAATTCTAGCCCGAACAAGGCATACATTGGCGGAATTACTGCCACTGCCAAATTTAGCGCAAGCGTTAGCAAAAAGCAGAGGTTAAAGGTTTTGTTATCGAACAAATTTTTTTCAAAAATGCTGTTGTTGGTTTTGCAGTTTACGCTGTGCAGCAGTTGCATGAAAATGATTGTAAAGAACACCATTGTGCTGGCGACAGCCGGCGAATAGCATTTTAAGCCAACAATGTAAACCACCATGACAATTACCGTTTGCAAAATTGACTGATAAATTATTGCCACGCCGGTTTTCCCGCCAAACAAGCCAGCTTGGCTGTTGCGCGGTGGTGACTGCATAACCTCTTTTTCCACCTTTTCCATGCCGAGCGCGAAGGCAGGTAGGCTATCTGTAACAAGATTTATAAATAGCATTTGCGCAGGCAGCAAAAAGGTGTAATTTGGGAACAAAATTAGCGCAAGCAGCATGCCAAACACTTCCACGCAGTTTGTTGAAATTAAAAATTGCAGTGCTTTTTGAATGTTGGAATAGACCTTTCTGCCCTCTTCCACCGCCACCACAATTGACGAAAAATTGTCATCTGTTATAACTAAATCTGCCACATTTTTAACCACGTCACTGCCCGACTTACCCATGCCAACGCCGATGTCGGCAATCTTTAAACTTGGTGCGTCGTTAACGCCATCGCCCGTCATGGCAACAATTTTTTTAAGGTTTTTGAATGCCTTAACAATGCGCACTTTATGCTCGGGGCTAACGCGCGCGTAAACGGTGTAATTTGCGCAAACTTTTTTAAGTTCGCTGTCGCTAAGTTTGTCTATTTCCTCGCCCGAAATAACTTCGTCCAAACTTTTTGCGATGCCCAACTCGTGCGCGATGGCGAACGCGGTGCGCTTGTGGTCGCCCGTTATCATAACCGGTTTTAATCCGGCCTTAAAACATTTTTCAATGCTGGCTTTAACCTCTGGGCGCGGATTGTCTATCATGCCGGCAAGGCCAAGAAAGGTCATCTCTTGCTCGGGCTCGTCGGTCGGGCTAAACACGTCAAATTCTTTAAAGCAAAAGCCAATAACGCGCAACGCTTGCGAGGTCATTTTGTCATTTTGCGCTTGCACGCGCTCTTTCATTTCGTTGGTTAAAAGTTGCGGTTTGCCGTCAATTAAAATGTATTTGCAACGCTTTAACAAATTTTCGGGCGCGCCCTTTGTAAAGCATTTTATTCCGCCATCGTTCACAATAACCGACATCATTTTGCGGATTGAATTAAACGGAATTTCATGCAAAATTTTGTGGTTTTCGCCGCTATATTTATCCTTTGCAAACTCAAAAAGTGCGGTTTCGGTTGGCTCGCCCACCACCTTGCCATTTTCGACTTTCGAGTTGTTGCAAACCGCCATGCATTTTATAAATTCGGCAAACGTTGCGCCAAAATTTGTGTCCTCTTGCATGTCCAAATAGGTTTTTACCACCTGCATTTTGTTGCGCGTTAGCGTGCCCGTTTTGTCCGTGCAAATAATTTCGCAACTGCCAAGTGTTTCAACCGCGTGCAAACGCTTTATTATGCATTTCCGCTTTGCCAGTTGCTGCACGCCTAGCGCCAAAATTATTGTTATAACCGCGGGCAAACTTTCGGGAATTGCCGCCACCGCCAGCGCCACCGCAGTCATAAGCGGGTTTAAAAATCCGTTGCCCGCCACCAGTTCGATTATGAAAATTACAACGCAAATTCCCAGCACCGACCATGTGATTATTTTGCCAATTTTGTCAATAGATTTTTGCAATGGTGTGGTTTGTTTTTGCGCATTAAAAAGCAAATTTGCAATTTTGCCAAGCTCGGTGTCCGCGCCCGTTGCAACCACCACGCCGCGCGCCTTGCCGCTGGTTATCATGCTGCCCGAATATGCCATATTTTTGCGCTCGGCAAGCGGAGTGTTTTTGCTTAAAATTATGTCCGCATTCTTTTCAACTGGCACGCTTTCGCCCGTCAAACTGCTTTCATCACACGAAAAATTGTTGGCATCTATTAGCCTAATATCTGCCACCACCATGTTGCCCGCTTCCATCTCGACTATGTCTCCCACCGCGACATCTTTGCTATCCACAACAAGGGCTTGTCCGTCGCGGATGACCTTTACATTTATCTTTTCGCTCTTTTGCAAATCGTCAATGCACGCCTGCGCCTTGCTCTCTTGAAAAACGCCAATTAGCGCGTTTACAAACACAATAAAAAGGATGACAAACCCTTCAAACAAATCGGCGTATTCTTTGTTGATAATCGCAATGGTTAGCGAAACAACGGCGGACACCAACAAAATTGCCACCATAATGTTTAAAAATTGTTTGAAAAATGACTTTATAAATGACTGTTTTTTTGTCTTTTTAAGCTCGTTTTTGCCAAATTTTTTAAGCCGTTCTTGCGCTTCCGCACGGCTCAACCCATGAATTGAACTATCCAACTTTTTAATCGCATCCAAACTATTTAAATAATGCATAAAATAGTTTATTAGCTGTTAAAAGCAAATAGAACAATTTAAATTTGGTTAATTCTTTTGACAATTTAATTTTGCGTGATAAATAAGTTGACAAGCCAAACTTTATATGCTATACTTTAAATAGTTATGGAGGACAATATGAATTTTAAAGAATTTAGAAAATTGTGGGAAATTTATTGCGACATGCACAAATACTTTGAATTGCTATGGACAAAACGCCTTGACCGTGCCAAAATGCAAGAAATGAAAAGCTTGCCACTTGATAAAATTTTTAATGTTGATACATATATCCTTAGCAAAAATATATATAGGTTTTTTGAAAACAATTTCAACAAACAGACAATAATTCTTGATTATCCAGAGCAACATCTTTACTTTTATTTCGCCGATGGTAGCAACCGATTAGATTTAGGAAGGTTGGTTAATAAAGGCAGCAACATAAGCCACGAATACGATTTGCGCAATTTGTTAGGCGGTTTAGAAGAACCTTATAAAGAACCTTCTAGCGATATTCAAAAGTTTATGTCCTATGAAGGAATTAGAGACGTGCTTTGGAAAACGATAAAAGAAAATTACAATAGTGAAAAGAAAAAAGAAATTGGCCTTATACGAAAGCGCGTTAATGAAAATTTAAAAACAATTGAAAAGATAAACGCGCCAGATTATGTGAAAAACACAACCGCCGATTTGAACAGCGAAATTGATGCAGACAACCAAAAATTGCAACAAATTTTGGGTACGTTAGACACAATTGATTAATCAATAAAATTGCACGTTAAATCGTGCTTTTTTATTCGCAAAAATTTATTTTAATTTACCAAAATTTTTTTTGTTTGACAATTTTATTTTTGCATGCTAAAATAAATTAACAAAAGGAGAATTTATGACGATTGAAAATTTAAAAGAATTTTTTAGCCAAATTGGCTACAATTGGACGGGCAAAATTTTTGATGCCACATGGCACGTTGTGCCTTTTGGAAGCGAGGACCAAAACTTTTCGCCAAAAACTTTTGAGGAAATTTTGCAATATGAGCAAGAATGCAACCCAACGCCATTTTTCGTTTTTACACGAAAGAATGAAAAAGGCGGACAGGTAAATTTCGAGCATGCGTTTAGAGTTATACCCGAAAGGTTTGAAGAATATATGTATTATGATGAGGGTATAAAGTGGGAATTGGGCAGAAGCACAAATTACACCGAACAATGGCTTAAATTTCAAAAATCGTTGCAAAATGGCAATAATTTATAAAGTACGGGCAAGCGTGCTTTTTTTATTTGCAAATTTTGTTTTTTGTGTTAAAATAGATTTAATCAATTTTGATAACAAAGTTATAACTAACTTTATAACAATAGTTATAAGGATATATTTAATTTTTTAGTTATTACTTCTTACTTTTGTTATAAACCTATTTAAATAATTTAAAAGTTTAAAAATTATATTAATATTGATAAATTTTAAGGAGTTTTATGGTGGATAAAATTAGTGCGATTGCAAAAGATTTTAGCGGAAAGGGCAAGAAAAAAATTGACGATTTTTTGGCAATCGCTGAGGATATGGGCTTAAAGGACGATTTTTTGCTGGCTGGGCTTATGTATTTTTCGTTGCGCGAAAATAAGGTAAGTTTGGACGAAATTAAAGCCGCTTGCACGCCGTCAACCTTTAAAATGGTGGAAACGCTAACTAAGTTGGACAACATAAATTTTGAGCAACAAACCAGCGAGGCAGAAAATCTTAGAAAAATGTTTTTTGCCATAACCAAGGACATTCGCACTATTATGCTGAAAATTGCGCTGGTTGTGGCGGATGTTAGAAATTTGGACGCTTTTAGCGAGCAAGAAAAGCTAGATTTTGCGCGTTTAATTTTTTCGCTTTACGCGCCACTTGCCGCGCGTTTGGGGCTTTCTGCTTACAAAACCGAGTTGGAGGAAACCGCCTTTAAAATTGAGCAGCCAAAGTTGCAGGCAGAAATTCAAGCAGAAGTTGACAAGCGCTATCATCACCGCGAGCCTATTGTTGAGCGGTTGAAAACGCTCGTGAACAACTGCATGCATGAGTTGGGCATAAAAGGCAAAGTTTATGGCAGGAAAAAGCACATTTACAGCATTTATAAAAAATTGCAAGACCACACCTTTGACAATATTTACGACCTTATTGCCGTGCGCGCAATTGTTACCACTGTTGCCGAGTGTTACGCGCTTTTGGGCAGGCTGAACAGCGTGGTTGAGCCACTGGCAAGCCGCTTTAAAGATTACATTGCCACACCAAAGCCAAATGGCTATCAATCGCTGCATTCCACTGTCATTTTTGAAGGTTATCCGGTTGAAATTCAAATCCGAACCGAGGATATGCACCGCTACGCCGAATATGGTGTTGCCGCGCACTGGCTGTATAAAGAAAAGGGGCGCAAGCGCGACAATTTAGACGCAAGTTTGGGCTATTTGCGCTTGATGATGGATAGCGAAAATGTTAGCATAGACGAACTTGCCGATTCGCTAAATCAAGACATTTACAACAACGAAATTTTTGTGCAAACGCCGAAAGGCAAGGTAATTTATCTGCCTGCCATGGCCACTCCGATTGATTTTGCTTACGCAATTCACAGCGAGGTGGGCAACCGCTGCGTCGGCGCTAAGGTCAATGGCAAAATTGTGCCAACAACCACCCCACTTAACAATGGCGATGTGGTTGAAATTGTAACCAACCCGAAATCTAAGGGCCCGTCGCGCGACTGGCTAAAAACTTGCAAAACCAGCGGCGCAAAAAAGGAAATCAACCTTTTCTTTAAGCGCAACATGAAGGACGAAAACATCCGCCTTGGCAAAACCATGCTGGAAAACGCAATAAAGGAAAAGGGTTATTCTGTTGCAAAACTAACTGAAAAGAAAAATTTGGAGGACGTTTTAAAACAATATAACTTAGCCGACATTAACGAACTATATGCAAGCCTTGGCACAAATGCCTATCCAGTTAAAATTGTTGCCACCAAACTTGCAACCAACTATCAAAAGCAGGTTAAAACCGAAACTCTTTCCACAATAAGCGAAAACAATGTGCGCCTAACCGCGCCAAGCGAAAAGTTGATTGCCATAAAAGGCCTAAACAATATTTTAATGCGCTTTGCCAACTGCTGCCACCCAATGTATGGCGACAAAATTGTGGGTTTTGTGTCCGCTGGGCGTGGGATAATTATCCACCGCGCAATCTGCCCAAACGTAAGTTACTTTGACTCTTCTCGCCTAATTGAGGCGGACTGGAAACCGAACGACACCGAGCCAAAAAAGCGCAAGAAAAAGGAAAGAAATTAAAAATAATAATTAAATAAATTTTAATAAAAAATTATAGTAATAAAAACGAATATAAACAAATCAAATATGTAAACGACTAAAAAACTATATAAAAAACTATATAAAACTATATAAAAACAAAAAAACCGCTAATGCGGTTTTTTTACTAGGCCAAACTAGGCGAACAATCTAGGTTCTTTCCAAACAAGGACACAAACCAAATCGATAACCCAAAGAATGCCCCAGCCTAAAAGTATCCATAGGATACCGGCAACGATTAATGAAACTTTACCATTGGCGATGCCTTTAACGATACGATAAATAGCCCATGCAAGGTCTAAAACTGGCAATGCAAGAACGATTTTTAACCACCAAGGTGCGTCATCAAACCATTTAACGAAGCTTTTCATACCCTCTCCTTTTAAAAAGATATTAACATTATAATCTTTTTATGCATTGATTGCAAACAAATTTGACTAAATTTATCAAAATTTTTTATTTTTATTGCTAAAAACCAAAAATATGGCAAGTTTGGGCAACATTTTTGGGCGCGTTTTTATAAATTATTTAACAAAAATTACCACTTTTTAGACGGCGTTTTGCAAATTTTTGCGTTTTAGACACCCAATTGTTTTAAATAAATTTTTAACCGAAAAATTTTTAACCATTATGTTCAAACCCAACGAAACACACAAAAACACCCTTTAAAATAGGCATTTTTTGCAAAATTCTAATTTTAGTAGAGTTGACTTTTGTGTCTATTTTGGCGAGAAACTTTGTCGAATTTCGTTTCTGTCAGGTTTAGACTGTTTTTCTTGCGGGTTTGCTTGTTTTTCTTTGGTTTTATTAATATAATAACTGTGAGTTGAGGAGGTTATGAAAAACGACAAAACACAAGTTTTCTATTATCAAGACAAATTGAATGACGAATTTACCGAATTCAAGGGAAAACCCAAAACCATAGACGAAAACTTTAAATATGTAAATAACTCAAAAACTCATCGGCTTATCCACTTTATGCTATATAAGTTTTTAGAAAAGCCAGTTGCTAAAATTTATTGGAAAGCAAAATTTCACAACAAAATTGTAAATAAATCCCTTTTAAAAAAATTTAAGGATACCGGCGTGTTCCTATATGGCAACCACACCCAGCAAATTGGCGATGTGCTTATGCCGTGTTTGGTTAGTTCGCCAAAATATGCCTACATTATTGTGCACCCGAACAACATTTCAATTAAAGGCATTGGCGGGCTTATTCATGAATTTGGTGCGATTCCGTTGCCAAACACAATTGGTGCCACAAAAAACTTTATAAACGCAATTGAAACGAGAATTAAGCAAAAACATGCGGTGGTTATCTACCCCGAAGCGCACATTTGGCCATATTACACAGAAATTAGGCCATTTAAATCCGCTTCGTTTAGATACCCAGTTAAACTTGGCGTGCCAACTTTTGCTTTTACCAACACTTATGTGCATCGTGGCAAAAGCAAAACTCCACAAATTATAACTTACATTGACGGGCCATTTTACCCTAACAAAGATTTGCCCGTTAAAGAACAAATTGAGGATTTGCGAAATCAAGTTTACAAAGCAATGGTGGAACGAAGCAAGTTAAGCAATTTTGAAAAGATAAAATACTTGCCTAAAACCGAAACAGATGAACACACTTTAAACGAAAAAATTAAGGAGAACAAATGATAAACATATTATTTTCGGGTAATGTTAAAGTTTTTGATGGTGCATTAACAACCATGTTATCCATTTTAAAACGCACCGAAACCAAAGAACCATTTAAATTTTATATCTTTACAATGGACATTTCTCGCGTTAAGCCAGAATACACGCCAATAACCGAACAGCAAACAAAGTTTTTAGGCGCAATTGCAAGGAAATACAACCCAGAAAATCAGGTTGTGCGCGTGGACGTTGGGCCAATTTACGAAAAGGAGTTTGCTCACTGCCCTAACGAAAATGCATATTGCTCGCCATACACACTGCTTAGGCTGTTTGCAGATTTAATTCCCGATATGCCAGACAAATTGTTGTATCTAGACATTGACCTATTGTTTAACAAAGATATAACCTTGCTTTACAATCTAGATATTAGCGATTATGAATACGCTTCTGCACGTGACCATTATGGAAAATTTTTAAAAAATCCAAAATACATTAATGCGGGCGTGTTGCTGTTCAACATGAAAAAATGCAAGGAAACAAATTTGTTTGGCAAGGCACGCGAACTTATTAAAACAAAAAAGATGTTATTTGCCGACCAGGACGCGGTTTACCGTTCAACCACAAAAAATTTGTTGTTGCCTCAAAGGTTTAACGACCAAAAGCGCTGCACCAAAAACACTGTAATCAGACATTTCAGCAAAAGGTTGTTTTGGCTGCCATATCCGCACACGGACAACATAAAGCAATGGCATGTAAGTCGTGTTCACAAAGTGTTTAAATATTATCAGTTTGACGACATTTTGTATGAATACATTTATTTAAAAAAGTTGTTTGAAAACACCTTAGAAAATAGGGCTGAAGCAAAAACAAACACCCAACAGGTAAAAAAGGAGAATTTAGGGGTATGAAAAACACAATTAAAAACACAATAAAAGGCGAAATTCCAATATTCTTTTCGTGCGATGATAACTACATCCCATTTTTGGCTGTAACGCTAGAATCTCTTGAAAAGAACGCCAGCAAAAATTACAAATATGTAATTAAAGTTTTGCATTCTAACACTATAAATAAAGAAAATCAACAACGCATTTTGGGCGAATATAGCGTAGGCAATTTTAACATTGAATTTGTTGACATTTCAAATTATGTTGAAAAAATTTCCGAACGCCTTCACACGCGCGACTATTATTCAAAAAGCACATATTATAGGTTGTTTATTCCAAACCTTTATCCGCAATATAGCAAGGCGCTGTATTTGGATAGCGACATTGTTGTTTTGGGCGACATTTCTAAACTATTTAACACCGAACTTGGCGAAAATTATGTTGGCGCAATTACGGATGAAGTTGTGCAATCGGTTAAAGAGTTCCGCGAATATGTTGAAAACCGCATTGGCGTTGCAAAAAGCAACCACTATTTCAATGCCGGAATTTTGCTTATGAATTTAAGAAAGTTGAGAGAGATAAATTTTGAAGAAATTTTCATTAAAATGCTTTCTTGCATCACTTTCACCGTTGCGCAGGATCAAGATTATCTTAATGCGATTTGTCGCGGCCATGTAACGTACATTTCTTGCACTTGGAACAAAATGCCTGTTCCTAACGACAGCATAACTTTAAAAGACATAAACTTAATTCACTATAACCTTGACATGAAACCATGGAAGGCAGATAATGTAATGTTTGAGGATGTGTTCTGGAATTATGCAAAATCATCCGGCTATTACGAAGTTATTTTAAACATCAAACAGAATGTGGATAAAGCCACGCAAACCAAAGCAGCCGAGCAGACAGTTAATTTAATTAATCTAGCCAAGTCACAAGCGGACGAAATTAAGGAAAATGAGCGCATTTTTAAACTTATTGAAATGATATGCAACCCAGATTTTGACGATGGCGAAGAGGGTTTTAACCCGTTCGGCTCGCTTATTGGCGATGCAGTTTTTGCTTAAAAAATTTTTAGTTACCTCTTGACAAACAAAATTTTTATGCTATAATGCAAAATAGGAAAGTGCTTATGAAAAATTATTTAATTATTCACGGCAGTTATAGCCACAACAACGAGCATTGGTTGCCTTGGTTGGAAAAAAAGTTGAAAGATGCGGGCGAAGAAGTAATAAATTTAAACTTCCCCACTCACCCAAACCCTGTTGAGGCAGCAAATGTTCAAAATTATGAGGATTGGGCGGCCGTTTTGGATACGGTTAAAGCTCAATTGAACGAGGACACAATTTTCGTTGGCCACTCAATTTCAAATATCTTTTTTGTGAAATATTGCATTGAAAACAACATAAAAATCAACAAAGCAATTTTCGTTTCGGGTTTTACAAATTATAATGATAATTACACCGAATTTGTGGATGGTTTTGTTAAGCAAGTTGGTTATGACTTTTTTGATAAAGCAATGTGCACTTTTTACCCCGAACAGCCCGAATTGTTTAAAAAACTTTCCAAATCTAGAATATGTTTCTATTCAGACAATGACCCTATTGTAAGCCAAGCAAAATTAAAGGAATTTCCAAAACTTATGGGGGCGGAAAGTGTTTGCGTTGCTGGCGCGGGGCATTTCTGTGATGGCTTATATGACCAAAGCTTTGAAGAAATTTTACCTTATTTAGGTTGCCTAGCTATTGATGCTGAAATTAAACAACAAAAATTTATTTAACAGGAGAAAAAAATGGATAAATTAGACATTAACATTTTAAAAGAGAACCCTCAAGAGTTTGAAACTTACTCAAAAATGTTGCCCGAATTTGAAAAGGACGGCAAATTTACCGTTGACCAAGACACGGTGGACCCAAATAGTTATGACCCAATTGACGAAACTTTCCCTTACATTCGCAAAGGTTTGGTTTGGGCGTTAAGGCAAAAGATATATAACAATGTTTTAAATTCTTACACAAAAAAAATCAACCAAAATTTAACTCACCTTAAAATTGAGGGCAAAGAGAATTTAAAGGGCATTAAAGCCGCCATTATAACCTGCAACCACATAAGCAAGGTGGATAGTTTTGCTGTACGCGAAGCGGTGGGCGAAAACATTATGTTTATTGCAAGCGAGCACAACAACTGGAAAGGCCCAATGGGCGTTATTGCGCGCAACACCGGCTATCTTGCCCTACCTCACAAATTAACGCTTAAAATGATGCGCAAATTTAACGAGGCAATTGAGTTCTATTTAAGGAAAAACAAAAAAATCTTAATTTATCCCGAGCAGGCAATGTGGCGCGAATACACTCAACCTCGCCCGCTTCAAAATGGCGCGTTCCACTATGCAGTTTTGAACAATGTGCCAGTTGTGCCAATGTTTATAACAATTGAGCCAAGCGTGCCGGCAGTTGACGAGCAAAATAGGCAAAATTTTGGCAATTATACAATTCACATTTTGCCACCAATCTACCCTAACACCGAATTGAGCCAAAAGGATAACGAAAAATTTATGCGCCTAGAAAATTTCCGCTTGTGGAAAGAGTGTTATGAAAAAACATATGGAAAACGCGTTAAATACTCAACCAAAAAGGAAATTTGGGACGAAAAATTTAGCGATTATGATGAAATTTTAAATTCCTAAATTCTTAAAACACACCAAAAGTGTGTTTTTTTAAAATTATCATAAAATTTTAGCGAATTTTTAAATTTTTAATTATTTGTTTTTAATTTATTAATTTGTTTGCTAAAATTATTTTAATTTAAATTTTATAATAATAAAATAATATTATGAATAAGCAAATTAAATTTAGTTTAAAAATTTTGTGTTTGGCACTAATTTTTGTTGTGGCGTTTGGTTTTTGCGCGTGTTCAAATGTTAATGCAACCACCATTGCAAACGAAGATGGCTCTATTGATGAATTGGTTACGATTACACTTGACAAACAAAAATTTGCCGATGCGGGCTACACGAATTATTATGATGTGCAGGCATATATTTCGGACAACGCTAATTTGGTGGTTAAATATCTTATAGAACAATTTAATAAAAAAGTGGCACTGGATATAAAAAACTACGCGAACTGGAATAAACTTTCTCAAACAAAAAATACTGGCGTGTGGGAGGGCGACACCTTTAAAATTGGCTTGCATTACCAAGATTTGCGTGCCTACAAATTTTGTTATGGCATAACGGAAGAAATTAGCAGCGAGCCAGTTGTTGAAAAACACTTTTTATACACTAAATATATAACAAAAGGGTTTACAATGTATGCAAGCTATAATTGGCTTTATCAACAACTTTATCAAGAATTTTCCGATTATTTCAGCGAAAATTGCCCCGAGTTATTAAATGAAAAGTGCGAGTTAACTTACACCCACCGCTTAACTTATCGCAGGCAAAAAAGTGATGCGGATTATGTGCAAAAAATTGACGGGAAATATTATCACACTTGGAAATTGAAAGAGGGCGAAACCAACAAAGTTATTACAATCTATTACAACCTTGCCAATAGAAGTAATTGCATTTTGGTTTGCATTTTAGCGTCCCTTGCACTTTGCACAGTTTTATTATTAATAGGTTTTGTAATTACAAAAGTTAAAAACAAAAAAAATAAGAACAATTAATTAAATAATTAATTAAACAAAAAATTCACTTAATTGTGAATTTTTTATCAAAATTTTTTACCAATCAT
Source organism: uncultured Clostridia bacterium (assembly GCA_947628205.1). Taxonomy (GTDB): domain Bacteria; phylum Bacillota; class Clostridia; order Christensenellales; family UBA1242; genus Onthoplasma. The sequence goes on along the minus strand of CANQYX010000006.1, from coordinate 19,998 downwards.
ATCTCCTTGAAGGAATTTTTATATCGTCATAAAACTCTAAATACCTATCCACAAAAGGATTAGAATTTTGGCTAACTTGTGGTTTTTTTGTTGTTTTATTTTCGCTAGTTTTAACGATGTCTTTTGTTTTGCTTTCGCTATCTTTTATCGATTTTTTGTTAAGCGTGTTGGCAGGTTTTTCCTTTTTGGGCTCTTTTAACATTTTACTCATATTTCAATTATAACACAAAAAACCTAATTTGTCAATATGAAAAAACTCACCAAAAGGCGAGTTTTACATTATATATTAATCTCCGTGGAATATCTTTATTGCGCTTTTCGTTAAGTGGGCTTAGCACAATTTGATGTTGTTTTAAACTTGCTTGCACGTCAATAACGCGCTGATTGCTGCTGCCTTTAAAGCGCAAGGTTATATCCTTTAAATCTTGCACAAATTCGCCGTCCACCAAAATGTCGATGTAACTTAAAAATTCTTTTGTAATTGGCGTATGCGCGCGGCTAACCATTTGTTTTTTGCCGTTGATAAACATTTCAACCAAATGTGGCTCGGCGGTTTTGTGTGTTTTGCCATCCGCATATTCCAAATTTTCGCACAACAGTTCTTTATCGAACAAATAGCCAGAATAACACCAAATTGTTTTGTTAGGGAATTTTTGTTTAACCCGCTTAACAAACGGCAACAACACTTGCTGATTTGCTGGTTCCATCGGCTCGCCGCCAAGCAGTGTTAGGCCATTTATATGCTCTGGCTCAAGCGATTTTAAAATCTCGTCCTCCACCTCTTTTGTAAATGGTTTGCCGTAGTTAAAATCCCACGTTTCTGGGTTAAAACAATTTTTGCAATGATGCGTGCAACCACTAACAAACAACGAAGTTCGCACTCCTTCGCCATTTGCTATATCATTAAATTTTATATTGCCATAATTCATTTTGATTTCCTTTGTTTTTTCTCTTTTTTAGAAAAGAGAAACAAAAAAACAAGTTAATATGTGCCACGAATTTCGTGGCACAAAATAAATTTGCTTTTTTGTTACTTTTTTGGCTCAAAAAAGTAATCTATAAATGCAATACTCGGTCGCGGATTTCTTGCGTGCGGCCTTGATTCCAGAATTGGCTGCCAATGTAGCCACAAGTGCGGCGCGCAACGTTCATTTTTGTTTGATCCTTATTTCCGCAATTTGGGCAAACCCAAATTAACTTTCCGTCTGGGTCATCTTCAATTTGAATTTCGCCGTCATAGCCACAAACTTGGCAGTAATCTGACTTAGTGTTAAGTTCGGCATACATAATGTTATCGTAAATATAGCGAATAACTTGCATAACGGCTTCAAGGTTGTCTTGCATATTTGGCACTTCAACATAGCTAATTGCGCCGCCAGTGGAAAGTGCTTGGAATTGACTTTCAAATTTAAGTTTATCAAACGCGCTAATTGGCTCGGTTACATGCACATGATAGCTGTTTGTTATGTAATTTTTGTCGGTTACATGCGGAATAATGCCAAAGCGGCGTTGCAAGCATTTTGCAAACTTGTAAGTTGTGCTTTCAAGCGGCGTGCCATAAATGCCAAAGCCAATTGTCGTTTCCTTTTTCCATTGGGTGCATTTGTCGTTCATATACTTCATAATTTCAAGCGCGAAAGGCGTTGCCTCTGGGTCGGTGTGCGATTTTCCAGTCATATAATAAACACATTCATACAATCCAGCATAGCCAAGCGAAATTGTGGAATATCCACCCAACAGCAATTTGTCTATTTTTTCGCCCGGTTTTAACCTTGCAATTGCACCATGTTGCCACAAAATTGGCGCGACATCGCTAACCGTGCCTTTTAACCTGTTGTGCCTGCACATAAGTGCTTCGTAGCAAAGGTCAAGACGTTCGTCAAATATCTTCCAAAACTTTTTCATATCTTTGCCGCTAGAAAGTGCCACGTCAACAAGGTTGATTGTAACCACGCCTTGATTAAATCTGCCATAAAATTTATAATTGCCATTTTCATCTTTCCAAGGGCTTAAATTGCTGCGGCAACCCATAACAGGGAAGCAGTTGCCCTCTTTAAGTTCTTTCATTTTCTTTTCAGAAATATAATCTGGCACTAAGCGTTTAGCTGTGCATTTTGCTGCCAGTTTGGTTAAATAATAATATTTGCTATCTGGCTTAATGTTATCCTCTTCCAAAACATAAATAATTTTTGGGAAGGCAGGGGTTATAAACACGCCTTTTTCATTTTTAACACCTTGATAACGCTGTTCAAGTGTCTCTTCAATAATAAGTGCCAAATCGTCACGCTCACGCTCGGATTTTGCTTCGCCAAGATACAAGAACTCGGTTAAGAAAGGTGCTTGACCATTAGTTGTCATAAGCGTTATAACTTGATATTGTATGGTTTGCACGCCACGATTAATTTCCTCACGCACGCGCTTTTCAGTTATTTTGTCCACAACGGCAGGATTTAGTTCTGCACCTGCCTCTTTAAGTTCGGCTTCAACATCTTTCCTTATCTTTTTTCGGCTTATATCAACAAAAGGTGCAAGGTGCGCCAAGCTTATGCTTTGCCCGCCATATTGGCTAGATGCCACTTGCGCAACAATTTGGGTTGCAATGTTGCACGCGGTGGAAAACGAATGTGGTTTTTCAATCATAGTGCCTGAAATAACCGTGCCATTTTGAAGCATATCCTCCAAGTTAACTAAATCGCAATTATGCATGCGCTGGGCAAAATAGTCCGCATCGTGGAAATGAATAAGCCCCTCTTCGTGTGCCTTCCAAATATGCTCGGGCAACAAAAACCTTTTTGTCAAATCCTTGCTAACCTCACCCGCCATATAATCGCGCTGAACGCTGTTAACAGTGGGATTTTTGTTGCTATTTTCTTGCTTAACTTCTTCATTATTACAATCAATAAGAGATAAAATTTGTTTATCTGTGGTGTTGGCTTGACGCGCCAATTGCCTATTATATCTATAAGTGGAATAATTTTTAAACACTTCATAAGCGCCCTCTTCCATAATGGCTTTTTCCACTCTATCTTGAATTTCTTCAACTCCAACAGCTCTGCCCATCGATTCACACTGAGCAACAACCTTTGCAACAATGCGGTCTATTTGCGCATCCTGCAATCTTTTTGCCTGTTCATCAACAGAATTGTTGCCCTTTTCAACTGCAACTTTTATTTTGTTGCTGTTAAACACAACTTCTTTGCCGTCTCTTTTGATTACTTTCATAATTTCCTCCCCTTTAATAAAGTAAAATATTACAAATTTTTATTTTTTGCCCGGTTTTTTAACCTCTTTAATTGGTTAATTTTAACCTTATTTTTTAACGCTATTTAGCCATTATTTTAGGCAAAATTTATTAAAAAATTTGTAAATCTTAAGCCAAAGCGTTTGACTTAATTAAACCCATTATACTATAATACTTGTGTAAATTGTGTTGTTTTTACAACAAAAAGGAGTTATTTTGGAACATTTTAAAGAAATTTCTGCAACCAAAATTTTTAACGGAATAACCGAGTTTGATTGTCAGGCACTCATGTTTTGTTTCAACACAAAATTTAAGCAATTTAAGAAGGGAGATAGCATTATTAAACAAGGGGACACTATTGAGGATGTAGTGTTAATTTTAAAGGGTTCTGCCATAGTTGAAAACGTGGATCTTTTAGGAAATATTTCAGTTGTAATGAATTTAAATGTGGGCGATGTTTATGGCGCAGAGTCCGCTTATGTTGGCGATGACACATATAAGGACAGTGTTATAGCAAGCGAGCGCACACTTGTGCTGTTTATGAACAAACACCGCCTTATTACCCCATGCCAAAACAAATGCAAACGCCATGAAATGGTGGTTAAAAGTTTGATGCAAATGATTGCGGAACGCAATGTGGAACTTATGAATAAGCTGACACAGATGTCAAAAAAAACAATTAGGGACAAATTGCTTTCTTACTTTTATTACGAATCGTTTAAGCAAAAATCAAAATATTTTTCCATTCCTTTTAACAAAACCGAACTGGCAAATTATCTTGCTGTTGACAGAAGCGCAATGTCCACCGAACTAAAAAAAATGCGCGAAGATGGAATTATTGATTTCGACAAAAACGAATATAGGTTAATAAATTCAAATAAATTGTAAAAATTACATAAAAAATAAGAGCATCTGCTCTTATTTTTTTGGTACGCCATTGCCAATTTCATTGTCTGGTTTAAATTCCAAAACTTTTTCTTTAGAATTGTTATGTTCAACTATCGATTCAAACTCCGCTTTTTTTATTGCAACAGCCATGTCTTCTAACTCGTGGCGGGTGCTACCCAATCGTTGCATTAACGAATCCTCTACATCTACGCCCAAGGTTGTTTCAATTTCTTTATATTCCTTATTTAAAATTACAAAATGCTTTTTTAAGAAAACGAAAGGCGTGTTATTTTTTAAAAGTTTTTTAACTTCGGCTATGTTTTCTATTAATTTGTTTAATCTATTTCTTGCTTCAATTTTTGCAATTTCTTCGTTGGCTTTTTGCGTTTGTTCCTTTTTTTGTTGAATTTCAAAAATAAGTTCGGCTAGTTTATTTTCATAACTTTCAAATTCTAGTGCAAGTTTTTCTAAATCCTGTGCCTGATTTTCAAACTTATCCATAAACTTTGATGCCTTTGATTCGTCCCAGTTTGCCGAGCCAAAACTGGACAAAAATTCTTGTGCGTCAATAAGCATATTGTTTATTTTTGTTAAATCCAACTTTTTATTTAACTCTAAAATAATTTTAGTTGCCTCTTGCATTAAATCTTGCAAGTCAAGGTTGGTTTCTATTTCTCCCTTGCAAATGTCGGCAGTTGTGCTGGTTAAAAATGTTTCTGGCAAGTAGATTTCTTCATCATTTTTGAAAAGAGTTTTAGCGGAATAATCATTTTGATACGAACCAATTAAATCCTTTAAATCGGCATTTCCATTTGAAAGCGGATTGGTTGCTAACGAGTTTCCAAGTTTCGACATATGCTCAAACGCCGAATCGGCAGAAATGCCGCCCTTTTGATATTTGGTTTCAACCAATATGGTTTTGCTATGTATATCCGCATTAAAGTTTGATTGGGCAATTGCATAAGTTTGCGCAGATAAATTTGCCTTTGCCTCGAAATTTTCTGTTAACAAATCTTTGCAATCGTTAAGACGCAAACTTATTGTGTTGTGCGAAAATTTTTTTTGAAAATCTTGAATTTTGTTAAAGCATTTTTCGTAGCGTTTAAAAAAGGAATTATACTCATGATATAACTCGTTTTGCTTGTTTTCTTTAAGCCATGCGCGAGTTTCCTTTTTATGTTGTTTGCTTGTGTATAAATTTTTATCCACAACTTTTAAATTTTCCATTTGGACATCCAAAACATGAGGGCTGGCAAAATTTGAAATTGCCTGTTTAAACGCATCTAAATTTTCCTGATTTTGTTTTAAAATTTCGATATCCATAATCTTCCTCCATGGTTAAAATTTGCTTTAATTATTTGCTAAAAAAGAACACTGCCAACAAGCCCGGCCCAGTGTGGCAACCAATAACTTGGGTTAAATCGCACACAATTGGCTCTACGCCAAATTCTTTTAACATTTCTGCAAGTTTATGAGCATCTTCCAAACAAACAGCATGGTTGATTATAACATATTTTTTATCGCCAATTTTTTCTTTGCAAATATTGGCAAGTTCGCCAATAGATTTGCGCCTAGAGATAACTTTTTTAAACGCAACAAGTTTGCCTTGCTCGTCAACACGCAAAATTGGCTTAATTTTTAATAACGTGCCAAGCATGCCAGAAATTTTACTTAATCTGCCGCCACGCACCAAATATTTAAGTGCCTCAACAGTGAAATATGCACAAGATTTTTCTCGCAAAGACAAAATTTCGCTTGCAATTTCGTCAATCGATTTGCCTGCTTGCATCATATCGTGCGCATGCAAAACCAAAATCCCCTCGCCAGCGGCGGCGTTTAAACTATCCACAACCACAATTTTATTTTTGTGGGTTTTGTTCAAATCTTGCGCAACGCGTTTTAGCGTATCCGTACTGCCACTCAAACCAGACGAAAAGCCAATGTGCAAAATATCCTCGCCCGCTTTTAGCAACTCTTCAAAATATTCTTTTGCGCGATATTCATTTATTTGAGTTGTTGTTGGCACCGCCCCTTCACGCATAAATTGATAGAATTTTTCTGGTGGCAAATCTGCGCTTAAATCGTCATAAATTTCGCCATTTAAATTGATTTGCATGGGTATCATCTTAATATCTAATTTTTGATAGTATTCAACTGGCAAGTTGGCCGTTGAATCTGTAGATAAAATCATACTAACTCTCCTTTAATTTCAATTTAACAATTGTTTCCACGCTATTAGTGTTAGGAAACATATCAAAAGGCATGATATTTTCTATTATATAATAATTTTTTAAATAACGCAACTCTTTTGCAAGCGCAATTGGATTGCACGAAATATAAATGATTTCTTTTACGCCCACAATTTGTTCTAAAGCTTTTGCGCCAATTCCTTTTTTAGGCGGGTCGATAACCAAAAGATCCGCGTTAAGTTTTTTAAATTTTGAATTAAAATCTCCACAAATGTTAATTAAATTTTCAATTTTGTTATCCGATTTAAGCTTTTCGCTAGATTTATGCGAAGATTTTGAAATTTCTATTCCATAAACCTTGTCGCCACTAGTTGCCAAAATTGCAGAAAGCAGGCCGGCACCACTAAACCCATTTATTATATTTTTTTGGTTAGAATTTAATGAATTGTTATTGTAGGTTGCCTTTCCAACCAATTGTAACACTCTTTCATAAATTTTGTTTTGTATATATAAATTTGTTTGATGAAAACCCAATAAATCGACATAATATTTCAAATTAAAATTTTTAATTTCAATTTGTTCAATTCCGCCAATATGCAAACAATTGTTGGTAAGCACAACCGCATCATTTCTTTTATTAATTATTAAAAATAGGCCAATTTTTTTGAAATTTTTTGTTAAAATGGCGTAAAAATCGTCAATTTTTAAAAATTTTTTAGCCACAACGCCCACAAGCAGTTGATTGTTAATGTCGCGCACAACCAAATTTTTTAACTCATCTTTGTATGGCTTATCGCAAAAAAAATTTTGTGCCAAAGTTAAAACTTTATTGATATTTTCGCTTGCAATTTTGCACGCAGAAACTGCCACAATATTTTTGCTGTTAAATTTATAAAACCCAAAATTTCCGTTAAACACAAAACTCGTTTTGTTGCGGTAGTTAAATCCATTTTCGCACGCCACGCAAGGTTCAACATCAACATCTAGGTTAGCAATTTTTTTAATTGTCTTTTTAACCAAACTAGTTTTAAATTTTAGTTGCTCGGCGTAACTCATGTGTTGCAGCGCGCAGCCACCGCAAGTGTAAAAATATGGGCAAGGCGGCGCAACTCTATTTTTGCTTGGCGAAATAATTTTGTTAAGTTTTGTTTGGCAATAATTTTTGTTATCCGCCACAATTTCCACATCCACTTTTTCGCCAATTAACGCATAAGGCACTAAGGCAATTTTGCCGTCAATTTTTGCCACGCCCTCCCCGTTCATGCCATAATCAAAAATCTCTGTTTCCATATTTAACAACCCCATTTAATCCGTTGCGGATAAGCTTTGTCATAAACTCGCTAACTTCGTTTAGTGAGCAATTAATTTTGCCTTTTAGCCAATCCGAGTAAACGCCAGTGCAACCGCCCACAATTTGCCTAACGGTAATTTCAAAATTTTCAATTTTTGTAACATATTTCATAATTTCAAAGTTGTTGGAAATAGACACAAAAACCGAATGTTGCAGTTTTTTCATAAGTGCGTTGTTTTCCGCTTTGATTATAACCTTATAAAATTCCAAATCTTTTAAAAGAATTTCGTTAAGTTTGTTTAAAATAACTTCGGGCGTTTTAGAGATGTCGGTCAACCTAAAATCTGCCTCAAGCGGTTTAAAATTTTGCGCCAAATAGTTTTCAATATATTCTTCCACTTCGTGCAAATTTTTAAAGTGCAAATAAAAGGTGCCGCGATTAATTTTTGCCTGATTAACTAAATCGGTAACTGAAAATTTTTTTTGAGTGTTAATTAACTCTATATATGCCTTTGCAATTTGCTTTTTACGAGCAACAGAAGATGCATAAATTTTCTTTTCCATGGCAAAATATTAACAAAAATAAACAAAATTGTCAACTATTGTTCAAAATTTGGCGCAAAAAAATTTTAAATTCATTTTTTAGTCATTTTTCTTTGGTAAACCTGCCAATTTATGCTAATATTTTAGCATAGGAGATTGATATGAAAAAAATTGCGCTTGTAACGGACAATTCGGGCAGTTTAACAAAAGAAGAAATTAAAAAAATTGGCATAACAAAAGTTATTCCAATTTCGTTTATCATAAATGGCGAAGAGTATTATGAGGGCGAAAACATGAGTTACGAGCAGTTTTTTGAGTTCCTTGCCGACAAAAAAACGGAAATTTCCACCAGCCAACCAAGCATTGAAATGATTAAAAACGAGTGGCGCGAAATTTTAAAAACGCACGATGAAATTGTTTATATAATTTTATCCAGTGGGCTAAGCGAGGCCTGCAACACGGCAATAAATGCTAGCCATGACCCGGAATTTGAAGGGCGAGTTTTTGTGCCAAACAATCAGCGCGTTGCGTATATGAACAAAATGGCGTTTTATGAGGCGCGCCACATGATAAACAACGGCAAATCGGGCAAAGAAATTAAAGAGTATCTTGAAAAAACCAAAAGTGAATGCGGTGTTTACATTGCAGTTAACACGCTTAAATATCTTAAAAAAGGTGGGCGCGTTACCCCAGCCGCCGCCGCAATTGGCACGCTACTTAACATCAAACCAATTTTGCAAATTCATGGCGGAAAGTTGGATGCTTTTGCCAAGGTTATGAGCATGAAACAGGCACGCGCTAAAATGATTGCCGCCACAAGAAAAGAAATTGAGGAGCGTTTTCCAGAAGAAGCCAAAAAAGGCATGGTTTATGTTGGCATGGCGCACAGCCAAGCGGACTTAAAAGCGCCCGAACTTCAAGATTTTATTGCCGAAGTTAAAGCCGCGTTTAGCGATTTGCCATTCTTCACTTGCGACCCACTTCCGCTGTTTATAGATTGCCACACCGGTCCGGGCGCACTTGCAATTGGCTATTGCGTGGACCGATTGGGCATTATGCAAGAATTGCTTAAAAAATAAAATTATGAAAAGCAGTGAAATAGAAATTAAAAAATCGCGGTTTGTTGCCTACGCGTTTGAGTTGGATAGCGTCGACGAAGTGAAACAAAATTTGGAACAATTAAAAAAGCAGCACAAAAAGGCAACGCACATTTGCTACGCTTATGTTTGCAACATAAATGGTGTTAGCGAAAAATGCAGCGATGACGGCGAGCCAAGCGGCACGGCCGGCTACCCCATTTTGAATGTTATAAAAAAGAAAAACCTATCCAACATTATGGTGGCCGTTGTGCGCTATTTTGGCGGAATAAAATTGGGCGCAGGCGGGTTAACTCGTGCTTACACCAAAGCCGCCAGCGAAGTGTTGAATTAAAAACTCCGCAAAATGCGGGGTTTTTTAATCGTTATAATTTAAATAAGTATTATCTAAATCGTCATCTAAATTTTCAATATTTGAATAGTCAATTGTGTCGGTCTCTTCATCTTCTTTGTCTTTTTCAAAATCGGTTTCATCCTCAAAACTGATTTCGCCGGCATAGGCATTTATGCGCTCGCGCGAATAATTACGCTCCTTATATTCAGCATATTTGTCCTCTCGGTCTGCCAAAACGTCCATAATCATGGTGTGCAAAAGGGTTTTGGTTTTTTCGCTTTCTGCCACATCCAAAAGGTCGCGCAACAAATTTAGCATATATTTATATGAAAGCATGTTGGCTTCAATTTCCATAGGGTGCAAAAAGTTGATATCGTTTAAATTTTCTTGCGCGGTTTTGGCAAGAATTTTAAAATTCACCCTGTCTGCCGAATGTTGAAAATTTGCATAAATTTCGTGCTTTTTGCTTACATAATCCTCATACAAGCCGCGGTTGGTTATAAGTTGCACAATGTGCTGGAATTCGTGACCCGAGTTGGTAACCTTATAAATATAATGGTGCAAAACGTCCTCGTTGCTAATCATGCGGCGCAACAAGTTTTTGCCGTCAATTTTGCAATAAAGGCGGTTGTTGAATTTGCCAAATTTCATGTCATCGCGCAAAAAATACACGTCAAATTGATTTGTCCTTTCATGAAAATGCAAATATGCTTCCACCTGCTTTTGTGCAAGTTTTTTTGCCAAATGGATGTTGATATCATAATTTTGGCTGTTGATTTTGTTGTATCTAAAAATATATTCTAAAAACAAAACTAAAAATTCGCGTGTTTCGTCTGGCGAAATTTCGCTATAATCTGCCATAACATCAAAAAAATGGCAGCACTCGTTTAAAATTTGCTCGTCGGTTAGTTTATCTAACTTATATCTTTTGTCCATGTAAGTTATTATAATACGAAATTCGACATTGTCAATAGTTTTTAAAAAATTCGCGCCAAAAACGCGAAATTTATTTATTTGGTTTTGCCCGTTTTGGCTTATGTAATTATTTGTTTTAAAATTCAACTCGCTAATTCCGCGTTAATTCCCTTGCAAAATGGCGGAAAATTAGATATAATGTTTGCATGGACATTAAAAGTGAAATTGCAAGTTTAATAAATTTTAAAATTGATGGCGTGGATTATGCAAATTTAATTATTGAAAGCATTTCTTTAGATAAGGGTGACTATTGCTTGCCATGTTTTTCTTTTGCAAAAACTTTGCACCTTAGCCCACAAGCTATTGCGGAAAAAATAAGTGCAAGTATTAGAAAAAACGCACTAATTGAAAGGTGCGAAATTGTGGGCGGATATTTAAATTTCTTTTTAAATAAGGCAGAATTAAGCAAGCGCATTTTAGGCGATTTTAAGCCAAAAAATTTAAAGTTAAATGAGGGTAAAGGCAAGGTTATTTGCATAGATTATGGCAGCCCAAATTTGGCAAAATATTTGCACATAGGCCACCTTAAAACCATAATTATTGGCGAAAGCATGGCGCGCCTTTTTACCCAATTTGGCTACACTGTAAAACGCCTTAATTATATTGGCGATTATGGCACACCATTTGGCAAAATGATTGGCGCAATGTTTTTGTGGGGCAGTTTGGAAGACATTAAAAAGCGCGGAAATGACGCCTTGCAAGAATATTATGTTCGTTTTAATAAAGAGGAGGAAACTCGCCCCGAACTCACGCAATACGCGCGCGATATTTTTAAAAAAATTGAGTTGAAAGACAAAAAAATTTACCCTATTTACGAGCAAATTATTGAAATTGGCTTGCGCGAGGCAAAAAAGATGTTCGACATTTTAGGGGTTATGTTTGATGACTATCGTGGAGAAATGTACTATAACCAATATGTGCCCCGCACAATAAAAATGCTTGAAAAAAAGCATTTGCTAAAAGATAGCGAAGGTGCAAAAATAGTGGATTTGTCCGCGTTCGATTTAACCCCATCCGTCATGCTTAAAAATGATGGCACTTCGCTTTACACAACGCGAGATATTGGCGCGGCAATCGAGCGCAAAAAGGAATATAATTTTGATAAACTTATTTATGTAACCGATGTTGCGCAAACGCTAAATTTTAAGCAACTTTTTAAAATTTGCGAGTTGCTTGGGCTAGATTTTTATAAGGATATGGAGCATTTGGCGTATGGCAGATTTTCGCTTCCGGATGGCAAAATTAGTTCGCGCCGCGGCAAGCAAGCGGTGCTTTCTGACCTATTAGAATATTGCCTAAACAAAGCCAATAAAATTATTAAAGACAGACATTTTGAAATTGAAAAACCGGCGGACGTTGCCAAAAAGGTGGCGCGTGCGGTTATGAACTACTCTGTTTTGCGCGTTGAACGTATTAAAGATTGCGTTTTTGACACTGAAAAATCTTTCTCTTTTGAAGGAGAGACCGCGCCATATATGCAATACACCTACACTCGCCTAGAAAGCGTTTTAAGGAAATTTGAAGCAAATGAAAATGCAACCAAAAATCTAAAAACAAAACAAAATGCAAAAACAAACAAAATTGAAAAACTGGCAGAAACAAGCACAAAAACTGCCGATTATTCTTGCTTTGATGCAGATGCTTTTGAGCTCATAAAGGACATCAACGATTTTGTTTCAATAATGCGTTTGAGCCTTGAAAAGCGCGACACGAGCATTGTTGCCAAACGCGTTATGGACATGTGCAAGGCATTCAATCATTTTTATGTAACCAACAAAATTTTGGACGGCAACGCGCAAACCACACTTGCCAAAATTGAACTTGTTAAGGCATTAAAAGAAACGCTAAAAGTTGGCTTTAACATTTTGTGCATAGACCCACTTAAAGAAATGTAAAAAACGAGTTTTAGCTCGTTTTTTTAAATTAAATTTTCAAAATTTGTTAGATTTACAACCTGTTCATTTCCGCCACGCAAAACGTGGAAAGTTATTTTTGAATTTTTTCTGGCAGAAATTAGCAAATCGTCAATTTGAAAATATCGTGTAATATTGTAAGTTGTGCCATCAATTGTTAAACTTTTAAACACATCTCCCAGCTGCAAATTACAATTATTTAGCAAACTTTCATCGTTCAATTTTGAAACATATACATCGCAAATTAGTTGACCATTCGTTTCGTTAAAATCCACAAATTTTTCGTTAACAGAAGCGCCCAGTTCGTCCATTGAGATATGTTTTAAAGAATAAGTTGGTGTGCCATTTTCTGCATAATAAATTAAGTTGTTTGCAACCTGCTTTGCATTGTCAATTGGAAGTGCGTAATTATAATTATCCGCAACCTCAGAAGAGGTCTTCCACCCTGCATTTATAATCCCCACCAGCTTGCCAGAAGAATTAAACAGCCCACCGCCTGAATTTCCTCCGTAAATTGGCACATCAATGCGAATAACACGATAAACATGTGTTAAACTGTCGATAGGGAAATTTGGGATGGATATTTCTTCGCTTACAACAGAAACCACTCCGGATGTAACGCTAACACCTTCTGCCTCTGGGTTGCCAATTGCATAAACATTTTCGGCAATCGAATAATCATCGGCAATTTTTACCGCACAGGCATCCGGATTAAAGTTAAGCAATTTGTCTGTTTCAACTTGCAAAATTGCCAAATCGTAATCAATTGAAAGGCCAACGCATTTTGCGCTAACCCCACCCTTAAATTTATAATCTGCATAATAGCCACTATCCATTGCGTGTTTTGTGGCAGATATATCCACCTCCGCACCATACTGCCAAACCATAATTGATTCTGGCAACTTGTGGCTAAGTGCGCTGTAATAATCGCCAACAACGTGCGCATTTGTAAGAATGTAACTTATATTGCTAACATTATCCATTTTATAAATAATGCCTGCGCCTGCGCCAATTTCATAAGCGGTTTTAGAATATTGAATAGTTTTAAAAGCGGAATATACGCTAACCACCGAGTTCATTGCCGAATAAATGCCAACATTTTCATTTGCGTTGTTATTTATATAATTTTGCAAAAAAGATTGAAAATCGCCAGAATAAAGATTATTTTCCACGCACAACTGATAAAGTGCTTTTAAATCTAAATCTGCGCCATCCGCACCATCTTTTCCGTTTTCAACATTAAGCGTTGACGTGGTGCCATTTGAATAGTATATGGTGTAAATATCCGTGTTCCCGTTAGAACCAGTTTTCTCTATGTTCGTGACAGTGGGTTTACCGCAGCCAACAAGCAAAAAACATATTGGCAAAAGAATAAACACTAAACAAAAATATTTTAACTTTTTCATACCTGCCTCTAATTAATATTTTATCACAATTATATAAAAAAGAACCAACTTTATTAAAATTTTTTAATTTAATTTTTTAATTTATTTTAACAAAAATTCAAAAAAAATTATATTTTTATTAATTTTTGCCCTATTTTTTTTAATTTTTTATTGATTTTTTGCTTATTTTTTTAATTTTTTAAAAATTTTTGCTTAATTTTAAAGATTTATTATTTATAAATTTTGATTTTTATACAATTTTAATAATTATATTTGCTTGAAAATTTTTAATAAATTTGCTAAAATACATTTATGGAAACGAAAGATAAAACATTGCATCGCGGCCATAGGCAAAGGTTAAAAGACAAAGTGCGAGAAAGCGGGCTAAAAGTTTTAAAGGACCACGAAGTTTTAGAACTACTTTTAACTTACACAATTCCGCAAAAGGACACTAACCCAACCGGACATAAACTATTGGAAACCTTTGGCAACCTCGCCGGCGTTTTAAATGCAGATTATAAGGATTTAAAAAAGGTTAAAGGTGTGGGAGAGGAAACTGCGCTGTTTTTAAGTTTGTACCCACAAGTGTTTGAGTTGTATTTGCAAGACAAAACAAAGAAGGATATTTTTTTGCGTAACACTGGGGATTGTGCCAACTTTTTTAGGGATAATTACACCATTCAAAATAGCGAAGTTTTATATGTGGTTTGTCTAAATTCGATGAGCAAATTTATAAAAGCATTTGAAATTAAAGGTTTTAGTGCCAGTGGCATTTCGCTGGACATAAAACAGATTGCCGAGCAAATTACAAGCAAAAACATAAAAAATATTGTGTTATATCACACTCATCCTTCGGGAAATGTTGCGCCTAGCGAAGAAGATGTTATCGCCACGCGCGAAATTTTGCAAATGTGTTGTTTGCTTAACGTTAATTTGTGCGATCACCTTATTTTTAACGAAACCCAACATTTTTCTTTTGGTGCTTCCGGCTTATTACATAAATTATATCGCGACTGTGAAACGCAATTTCCAAACAACAAAAATATAAAAGAAATGCAACAAAGCATAGATTTTGTTAAAGATGTGCCAGTGGATTTAGATCATATAATTAAAGGTTAAAAATTTAAAAATTTGTAAAATTTATATAAAATTTGCAATAAATACAAAAAAAGAAGTGATTTTGCACTTCTTTTTTTATTTTATTCCTCGTTATCCTCGCCGCTATCCGTTTCGTTTTGTTCGTTTTCGTCATCATCTTCAGTGTCTGGTTCGGCGTTGGCTTGCGCTTCCTCTTGCGCTATTTTTGCCATTTCCTCTGCCGTTGCTTGTTCTTCGGCAAGCGGTGCGGTTATTTCTTCCTCATCATCCTCGTCACGCGCAACAACTGCCACGCTAACAACGCGGTCATTTGCGCTAACTTTCATCAACCTTACGCCCAAACTTGTGCGGCTAACCAAATTTATGCTATCCGCATGCGTTCTTATCATAACGCCGTCGGCGGAAATTGCCAAAATGTCGTTTTCCGCAGTTAGCAAGCGCATTGCCACAACTTTGCCTGTTTTTTCGTTAAACACGCCTGCCTTAATGCCCTTGCCTCGCCTAGATTGCAAGCGGTAATCTTCCGGCTTGCTGCGTTTTGCAAAGCCACGTTCGGTTACTGTTAAAATATCCTTATTAGGGTCCAAAACTACCATGTCTATAATATTTTCGCCCTCGGCAATTTTCATGCCCTTAACCCCGCGTGATGCTCTGCCCATAGAGCGCACATTTTTCTCGCTAAAGCGCAAGCATTTGCCGTTATCCGATGCAACAAGCAACTCGTCGCCTGGGTTAACAATTTTGGCACTGACTAGGCTGTCGCACTCTTCAAGTTTAATGGCAATTTTGCCATTTTTGCGGATGTTTTCAAACTCGCTAAGTTTTGTCTTTTTAATTAATCCGTTTTTGGTTGCAATAACCAAACTTGCGTTTTCGTCCTTACGCAAAACTTGCACAGTGTTAATGCTTTCGTCCGCCTCAAGTGGCAGCAAGTTAATCAGTGCACGGCCTTTGTTTTGCCTGCCTGCTTCTGGAATGTTGTAAGCGCGCAAAACGTAAACTTTGCCCTTGTTGCTAAAGAACATTAAATCGTCGTGGCTAGAAGTTACAAACATGTCGGTTACGCTATCCTCTTCCTTAGTTTTGTGTGCGTTAACGCCACGCCCACCACGATTTTGCGTTTTATATTCGCTAACAGGCAAACGTTTTACATAGCCCTGCTCGGTAAGCGAAATTACAACGTCATGGCGCTCAATTAAATCGCCAATGTCGATGTCCTCATAATCCATAATGATTTCGGTTTTGCGCGGAGTTGGATATTTTGCCTTAATTTCCAAAAGTTCGGTGCGAATAATATCATCTATCTTTGCGCTATCTGCCAAAATGCCACGCAATTTCTCAATTGTAATTTTAAGTTCGGCAAGTTCGGCGTTAAGTTTTTCAACTTCTAGGCCGGTAAGGCGCGATAGTTTCATTTCCAAAATGGCGTTGGCTTGGCGTTCACTTAGCCCAAAACGGTCTTGAAGTTTGGCTTGTGCCTCAACCTTATCCGCGCTCTTTTTGATTATTGCAATAACTTCGTCAATGTTGTTTACCGCAATAACCAACCCTTGAATGATGTGTTCGCGCTCTTCCGCCTTGTTTAAATCGTATTTTGTGCGGCGGGTTATAACTTCACGTTGGAATTGTAGATAGTAGAAAATAATTTCTTGCAAATTTAAAACTTTTGGCCTGTTGTTGACTAAGGCAAGCATAATAATGCCGCTAGACAATTGCAATTGTGTCTGTTTGAAAAGTTGATTTAACACAACATTCGGGTTAAAGTCCTTTTTAACTTCAACCACAATACGCATGCCGTCTCTGCCCGACTCATCGTTCACATTTGAAATGCCCTCAATGCGCTTATCTTTAACCAAATCGGCAATCTGTTTAATTAGCCTTGCCTTGTTCACTTGATAAGGGATTGCAGTTGCAATAATGCGATGGCGTTTGCCGTTATCAAACGTTTCAATTTCGGTTTTTGCGCGCATAACCACGCCGCCGCGCCCAGTTGCATAAGCTTCACGGATAGCGGAATTAGAAAGAATTTCGCCACCAGTTGGAAAGTCGGGCGCAGGAATAATTTCCATCAATTCGTCAATTGAAATGTTAGGGTTGTCTATCATGGCAACAACCGCATCAATCACTTCGTTCAAATTGTGTGGCGGAATGTTGGTTGCCATGCCCACCGCAATGCCATCGCTGCCGTTAACCAGCAAATTTGGGAATCTGCTTGGCAACACTTGCGGCTCAACCGTGGTGTTATCGTAGTTAGGGTTATAGTCAATTGTGTCTTTATCAATGTCGCGCAACAACTCGTCCGCCACCTTGCTTAGGCGCGCTTCGGTGTAACGCATAGCAGCAGCAGGGTCGCCATCCACCGAGCCAAAGTTGCCTTGGCCAAAAACTAGCGGCTCGTTAATTGTGAAATCTTGCGCCAAACGCACCAGTGCATCGTAAACCGAACTATCGCCATGTGGGTGATATTTACCCAACACATCACCAACAATTTTTGCGCATTTACGCGTTGGTTTATCCGAAGTTAAGCCCTGCTCGTTCATAGAATAAAGTATGCGCCTATGCACCGGCTTTAAACCGTCGCGCACATCCGGAATGGCACGCGAAACGTTAACCGCCATCGCGTAGGCAATGAAAGAATCTTTCATTTCGTTTTCAAGGTCGGTGTTAATATATCTTGTGTTGTCTATTTTACTAAAAATTTCATCTTTCATGGCTCACTCCTAAATGTCCAAATCTTTAATGCGGTCGGCATTCTGTTCAATAAACTCGCGCCTTGCCTCTGGGCGCTCACCCATAAGGATGTCAAACACTTCGTTGCACACAACTTCGTCGCTCATAACAACTTTTTTAAGTGTGCGCGTTTCTGGGTTCATGGTGGTTGTCCAAAGTTGTTCGGCGCTCATTTCGCCAAGCCCTTTATAACGTTGCACACCTTTGTCGTTTTCGTTTATACCCGCCGCTTCTTTTTCCGCCTCGCTGTAATAATAAATTGTCTGCTTGCCGCGCTGAACTTTATATAGTGGCGGTTGCGCAACGTAAACATGCCCCTGCTCGATAAGTGGGCGCATATATCTAAAGAAGAAAGTGAGCATCAAAATTTGAATATGGCTGCCGTCAACATCCGCATCGGTCATAATAACAATTTTGTCGTAACGCAATTTGCTTGGGTCGCAATTTTCATAAATTCCGCAACCAAAAGCGGTTATCATGGCATTGATTTCGGCATTTTCAAGTGCCTTTGCTAAACGCGTTTTTTCAACATTCAAAATTTTGCCGCGCAATGGCAATATGGCCTGATAGCGCCTATCTCTGCCCGATTTTGCCGTGCCACCAGCTGAGTCGCCCTCAACAATAAATATTTCGCACTCGGCGGCATTTTTGCTTGAACAATCTGCCAATTTTCCGGGGAGAGTTGAACTTTCTAGCGCGTTTTTGCGCCTTGTGTCCTCCCTCGCGTTGCGGGCTGCCTCGCGTGCGCGCTGGCTTAACACGCATTTGTCTATTAATTCTTTTGCCTCTTTAGGATGTTCCTCCAAATAATCTTTAAACGTTTCTTCAAGCGCTTTGGCAGTAAACCCTTTAATTTCGTCCGTGCCCAATTTGGTTTTGGTTTGGCCCTCAAATTGTGGCTCTTCCACCTTAACAGAAATTACTGCCACAATGCCTTCGCGCGTATCTTCGCCCGAAAGTTTGGATTTTATTTTATCTTTAAGAGGTTTGTCGTTTTCAATATAATCATTAATAACTTTTGCAAGCGCAAGTTTAAAGCCATCCTCGTGCTTGCCGCCGTCCTTGGTGCATACGTTGTTGCAATAGCTGTGAATATTTTCGGTGTAAGTGTCCGTGTATTGAAAACTGAATTCAATTTCGCAAGTTGCATCGCGCAAAACGCCGTTTTCGTCCTTGCGCTTGTAGTTGTAAGTTTTATCCACATAAATAGGGAAATATTTGTTGTTCGCATCCTTAAAAATGCAAACTTTGTTTTGCGTTAGGTCGGCAACAAACTCTTGAATGCCGCCCATAAATTGGAATTTATCCTCTTGCTCTTTACCTGGGCGGTTATCTTTAAGCTCGATGCGCAAACCCTTGTTCAAAAAGGCAATTTCGCGCAAACGGGTGCGCAAACGCTCATATTCAAACTCGGTAACTGGGAAAATTTCGTCATCCGGCTTAAAGGTAACCTTTGTGCCCGTTTTTTCCGGCGCAACTGGCTCAACAACCGTCAAACGATTGACCGGAATGCCGCGGTGATAAATTTGATAATAGTGATTTCCGTTTTGGTAAATGTCCAAAGTCAGCGTTTCGCTAAGCGCGTTAACAACTGAAAGACCAACCCCGTGCAATCCGCCCGAAATTTTATATCCGCCGCCGCCAAATTTGCCGCCGGCGTGAAGTTTGGTTAAAACCAACTCGGCTGCGCTAATGCCCTCTTTTTCGTGAATGCCGGTTGGGATGCCGCGCCCGTTATCCAGCACGCTGCACGAACCATCGGCGTTGATTTCCACCTTAATTTCGTTGCAATAGCCGGCAAGTGCCTCGTCAATTGAGTTATCCACAATTTCGGTGACCAAATGGTGCAAGCCGTTTTCGTCAGTTGAGCCGATGTACATGCCAGGGCGCTTTCTAACCGGCTCCAGCCCTTCAAGCACTTGAATTGCTTCCGCATCATACGCATGCGTAACTTTTAATTCGTTATCCATATTTCTCCTTAAAATTTAATAAAATTTTTATATAATATAAAGTTTTAATATCCTTGTCATGTTGAGCGAGCATAGCGAGCCGAAACATCTCAATGTCATTGCGAGGCAAAATTACTACTGGGGTCCCCGCAAAACAATTCATTTGCTTTGAAGGGGAAGAGGAACAACCAAACCTAAGCTTATGTTTGTGTAGCAAAGCGGAACAAACTAGCAAAGGTGAGTGTTGTGACGATGTGGCAATCTCAACCTTAGTCAAATTTTTATATTATATATAAAATATATAATATAATTTTAGCAAAAAACAAAAAATAAGGCAACTAAAATTGCCTTAAAAAATTAATTTT
>CANQYX010000005.1 GCA_947628205.1 uncultured Clostridia bacterium | reverse complement strand
CTTGCGTGCTGCTAGTGAAATAGGGTTTTACCCGTTATATGAAAAACCACCAGCTAGGCTGGTGGATTTTTATTATTTCATATATTCATTTTTGTAAGTAAAATTAGCACTCTAATAAAAAGTTTGCTAAAAATTTTTAAAAATTTGGCAAAAATGCTTGACATTGCAATTTTTAAGTGATAGAATAAGGGCGAAAGTCAAAGAAAGTCAAATGAGATTGCCACGGCGGTTTGATGGTCAAACCACCTCGCAATGACAATTAATAATTTTAAAAGCTTTCTTAAAAGGAGAACAAATGTGAACAAAAGTGTAAGTGATATAATTGAAGAATTTATAATGTCCAGTTTGGACGACGATAGTTTTATTGAGTTGTCGCGTAACGACCTTGCAAAATTCTTTGCCTGCGTGCCAAGCCAAATCAACTATGTGCTAAACACGCGCTTTACAATCAATCGCGGTTTTGTGGTGGAAAGTCAGCGCGGCGGCGCGGGGTACATTAAAGTTTCACGCGTTAAGGATAATGACGATAACTTTTTGAAAAACGCGTTAGATTTGTGCGCAACTCCGCTAAATTTAACAGACGCCAACCAACTTTTAACTCAAATGGCGGAGCGAAAGTTGCTAACTGCAAACGAGTGTGAACTCATTAAAACCACAATAAGCGCAAAAGCGCTAAATAACCCCATAAATATTGATAATAATATTCGTAGCAATATTTTAAAACAGGTTATAATTAAATTGATGCAAAAACAAAAATGATAAAAATGCATTAAAAAATTGCAAAAAAACGCAAAAAATGATGCAAAACGAGAAATTTTAAAAAATTAAACAAAAATTAAGAGATGTTTCGACTTCACTTCGTTTCGCTCAACATGACTTCTGTCATTCTGAGCAAAGCGAAGAATCTCGAGTTCTCACAGGCATTTGCGCAGTGGATAATAGCGAAAAATCTCAACATTAAAAAACAACAAAATTAAAAGGAGAATTGATTATGAAATGTGACCGTTGTGGAAAACCAAGTGTCTATCACTCAACACTAATTGTTAATGGAGTGAGCCAAAGCACAAATTTGTGCCGCGAGTGCGCAATTAAAGAGGGAGTGTTTAACAATGCTCCAACCAGCATTTTTGATGATATGTTCGCACCTTTCAGCGATTTCTTGTCATTTGAAAAGGTGGCAGACATTGTTTGCCC
The DNA here is from genome assembly GCA_947628205.1 of uncultured Clostridia bacterium. Classification (GTDB taxonomy): domain Bacteria; phylum Bacillota; class Clostridia; order Christensenellales; family UBA1242; genus Onthoplasma. Next base: position 44,889 of record CANQYX010000005.1, on the reverse strand, counting down.
AGTTTGCAAAACCAGCCTGCGTGAATTTAAAAACACATCAAAATTAGGCTGTCCAAATTGTTATGACGCGTTTAGAGATGAAATTTCTAAAATTGTTAAGCGAATTGCCCCTTATGAAACGCACAAGCCAGAACTTATTTCAACCGCAACCAAAACTAAAAAGAAAACCGAAACAAAAGCAGAAAAAATTGCGGCTTTAAGGCAAGAAATGCAAGCAGCCGTGCGCGAAGAAAGATATGAGGATGCGGGCAAGATAAAGAAGCAAATTCAAAAGTTGGAGGCAGAAAATGAATAATGTGGTTTTTACAAAAGTTAGCATTTTTAGAAACTTGAAAGATTATAAATTTGTGCCAAAACTTGAAGCCGATAAACAAAACGAAATAATTGAAAAATTGTCCGCTGCCATGAAAGGCAAAATGAATTTAACCGAACTTAGTTCAATTAATTTAGATGCACAAAAAGTTCTTAAAACTAACCGATTAGTTACTAACACGCGTTGCAACAACATCTATCTTAGCGAACAAGAAAATTTGTGCGTTATGCTGTTCGACGGCGAACATTTAACAATAAATGGCGTGGCACAAGGGTTCAATAAATCCGCTTTCACAAAGGCAAGCGAACTTGCGCGCGAGCTGTCGAATAAAATCAGTTTTGCATATAGCGATAATTATGGCTATTTAATGAGTGATTTAACCAAAATTGGCGCAGGAATTAAACTTGAATGCGACATAGATTTTAGCGCAATTGTTGAGCTTAATAAAATAGAACAAGTTAAGCAAAATGTGCGCAAATTGGGCTATCAATTAACGCCAACTAACAACAAAAACATTTTCACGCTTTCAACTCTTTGCAATTTAGGCTTAACCGAGGCGGAAATCTTTGACGAATTTGAAAAAACCATCAACAAACTTCAAGACCTTGAAACGGAAAGCGCAAAAATGTTGGATGCAACCAGCCACGAGGAGTTAATTGACCGCACAAACCGCACGCTGGCAGTGCTGAAAGCCGCCTATTTAATGAATTATGACGAGTTAAAAACGCATATTTCAGTTTTGCGCACTGGGTTGAATTTAGGATTAGTTAATTTAGCGGTCGAAACGCTAAACAAACTTCAAAACTTATCAATTTCCGAGCGCGATTTTATGTCGAAAACCGAAATGATAGATCTAGCAAAACAAGTGCAAAAAACTTTAAAAGAAAAAGGAGAAAAGAATGTTTAATTTAACCGATTTAGCAAATAAAGTCATTCAAGTTGCCAGCCAATTTGCTTCGCGCTACACGAACGAAGTTGGCACCGAACACATTTTGTACGCGCTTACCAAAGTTGAAAGCAAATCTAAAAAATTGTTGGCGGCATACCATGTGGATAGCGACCTTGTGCAAGAAATTCTTGACCAAATTGCCAACAAAGGTTTGCCTTCAAACACGGTGGAAATCACTCCGCGCGTTAAAGAGTTGATTGCCATAGCCGGCTCGGTTGCAAAGCGCACTCACAGTGCCTACATTTCAACCGAACATCTGCTTGTCGCGCTGCTTAGTCAAGACGATAGTTTTGCAATAAACATTTTATCTAGCGCGCTTAAACTTAATGTTTACGAAATGCGCAATCGCGCCATAAGTTTAATTGCAAACCCCAACCAAAGCACGCAGCAAAACGATTTTAACACAAATGGTTTTGTTCAGGTTGGTGCAATGGGTAACCAACAAAACAAGCCAAAACAAGACATATATAAATCCGAACTGCCCGAAGAACTTTTGGAAATGGGCGCCGACCTTACTTTGCGCGCAAAAAATGGCAAAATTGACCCTATTATAGGCAGAGATAGCGAAATTGAACGCATGATAGAAATTCTTTGCCGCAAAACCAAAAATAACCCAGTTTTAATTGGCGAAGCAGGTGTGGGCAAAACCGCCGTTGTTGAGGGGCTTGCGCGCCGAATTGTGTCGGGCGATGTGCCAAATTTATTAAAAAATAAAACGATTTATAGCCTAGACATTGGCGGACTTATGGCAGGCACAAAATATCGCGGCAGCATGGAAGAAAAACTTAAAAACGCCATCGAACTTATAACCAACAACCAAAATATTATTGTGTTTATAGACGAAATTCACACGCTTGCTCAAGTTGGCAGCGAAAAGGGCGAGGCCAACCCGGCAGATATGTTAAAACCATATCTTGCGCGCGGCGAAATGCAAACTATCGGCGCAACCACCACGGACGAATATCGCAAATATATCGAGCAGGATAAAGCGCTTGAACGCCGCTTTCAGCCAATAACAATTGACCCACCAACCGTTGAGCAAACCATCGAAATTTTGCGCGGGCTAAGGGATAGTTACGAGGCCTTCCACAAGGTTAAAATCACGGACGAGGCAATAAAAGCCGCCGCCGAACTTAGCGACCGCTACATTCAAGACCGCAGCTTGCCAGATAAAGCAATTGACCTTATTGACGAGGCATCCAGCCGCGCAAAAGTTAAAAGCAATTACGAAAGCGCAGAAGTTAAAACGCTAAAAGAAAAACTTAACAAATTAGAGGCAGAAAAAGAGGATGCGGTAAGCCAAGAGGATTTTGAAAAAGCCAGCAAGTTGCGCGACCAAATTTCAAAACTTAAAGACGAAATTGAACGCCAAAAAACCATGCCAAATTCGGCAAGCCAAACTGCCACAATCAGCGAGCAAGACGTTGCCGAAGTTGTAAGCAAATGGACAAACATTCCACTTACAAAACTAACTGAGGGCGAGGCTGAAAAATTGTTGCACCTAGAAAAAGTTTTAACCGAGCGCGTAAAAGGGCAGGATGAGGCAGTTGAAAAGGTTGCCAAAGCCATCAGACGTAGCCGCATCGGCATACGTGACCCACGCCGCCCAATTGGCAGTTTCTTGTTCCTAGGTCCAACTGGTGTGGGCAAAACCGAACTTAGCAAGGCACTTGCCGAGGCGTTGTTCGACGATGAAAATAAAATAATCCGCCTTGACATGAGCGAGTTTATGGAAGCGCACAGCGTTTCAAAATTGATTGGTAGCCCTCCGGGATATGTTGGCTTTGACGATGGCGGCCAGTTGACCGAACAAGTTAGGCGTAAACCTTATAGTGTTGTATTGTTTGACGAAATTGAAAAGGCTCACCCAGAAGTGTTCAATATGCTGCTTCAAATTTTGGATGACGGCCGCTTGACAGATAGCCATGGCAAAGTGGTAAGTTTTAAAAACACAATCATAATTTTGACGTCAAACATTGGCAGCGATAAATTAAATAAAACCAATGTAAATTTAGGCTTTGGAGATAACGCTAAAAACGATAAATCCACCGTTATGTTAGACGAACTTAAAAAATATTTCAAGCCGGAATTGATTAACAGAATAGATAACATTGTGCAATTCAATAAACTTTCCCAACCTGTGCTTAAAGAAATTGCAAAGAAAATGCTTGCCGACTTAAACAAAAACTTAAAACAAAGCGGAGTTGAGTTAAAATTTACGCCAGCAACACTAAATTATCTTGTTAAAAATGGCACAAATGATGACTTTGGCGCGCGCCCACTTCGCCGCCTAATTACTACAAAAATTGAGGACGAATTAGCAGACAAAATGCTTAAAGGCGAAGTAAAAGCCGGCCAACAATTGCTTGTGGATTGCAAAAACGATAAACTAACATTTTTAACTAAACAAGCAGAATAAACTATAATTTAAGGATAATAAAAAAAGATTATAAGGATAATAAAAGAAATATATTTTACTTTAATTAAAACATTAAAAAGGGCATCGCGCCCTTTTTTGTTGCAAATTTAAAAATGGGTATTGACAACTTGAATTTTGCATGATATAATATGAGCAGTGAATAAAAGGAGTATAATATGAAAAATTATAAGCAAGCAATGGAAAATGCTAATCGATATCAATGTCTTGATATTAGCAACTTTATTAATGTCAGTTTCGATAAACAAGAAATTTCTCAAATTGTGTTGAAACCAACAAGCAAAACAAGAATAATTTTAAAAAATAAAAACCATCAAATTAAAAGTGTGGAATTTGATGAAAACTATGCTTTGTTAATCATTACAAATCAAAATGATGACAAATTTTATTTGGATATTTTAGGCAATTTTAGCCAAACTCCATATGTTTTAAGAAAGGGTGGAGTATTGTTGAAATATCTTATAAAAAGACCACTAAGCCCTTATCAAATAACCTCTTTGGGTGAAATTAGTTCATACCCTGACATATCTTTAAGGTTGGATAATATTGATTATTTTGAAGATAAATATTTTTCAGATGAATTATTTGTTGAGGCAATTAAAGAAAAAGAAAATAATTTGTATGAATATTTTAAAGCAAATAAACTATTTTCCAATAGCATCGTAGCGATTTATTATAAACTTAAATTAAATAAAATTATTAAATCAAAATTAAAAAATGCAAAACCTGCACATGAAACAACAACGGCAATTAATAATTTAGGAAATGGCTTATATTTAAAAAATTTAGAAAAAGAGATATCATAATTTGATATCTTTTTTTATTTAGATATTGACAACTTGTCTTTTGTATGAAAATATCAAAAAATAAATTATTTTAATAATTATTTTTTTGTTTTATTGCAATCCCCGCATCAAAAAATATTTGATTAAAGTTGTTGTATGCCGGGATAAACTTTTCATCGTTTTGCGTAGCAATAATTGTTGAATTTTTAAAATCTAAAATTATATCATTTACTAAATCAAAATAATTATCATCTAAATTTTCAAAAAAGTTTTCAATTAAAATATATTTTGGCTCTCTAATTTTTGCGCGCAATAGAGTGATAATTTTTTTAGTTGAGAAATCTAATTTTTTAATTTTTGTGTTTAAAAATTTTTCAAAATTATTTTCAAATTCTTCTTTATTAAAATTTAAGTTAATGTCATCATTATAACTTTTGTTATAATCATTATCGTTTAAATTATTATTTAAATTATTTTTATCTGTATTCGTTTTATTAAAAATTTCAAAAATTTTCAAAAAATAGGGCTTAATTGCAGTTTTTGCACGCAAAATTGCCTCATTTTTGTTAATTTTTCTAATTTTTAGTGGATAAATCAAATTTTCTAACACACTTTTGTTTTCAAATAAATATGGTGTTTTGGGGATATATGCAAGGTTTAAATCTTTATCTTTAATTTGTTTTAAATTAATATCATCAACATAAATTTCGCCCTCATAACAATTGTCAATTTTAGCAAGCAAGCGCAACAAAAAATTATTTCCACTTGTTTCATTTCCCATCAAAAGTGTATGTTCATTTATTTCCAAATTGATATTATAAAGTGAATAATAATCTTTAATGTATTTAATGCTAACATTTTTTAGCTTAATCATAAAAATATATTAGCATAAACAATTAAAAAAATCAATTTTAATTGAACTATTGATTTTTATTTATAATTTAATTTTCAATTACTTATATTTATATTTCTAATTTAATTTTTAGTGTTTTTATTTTCGATTTGTTTTTTTGTAACTAAACTTTCTTTTTTGAGTTACTTTTTTCGCGAAAAAAGTAACAAAAAAATTTTAAAATTTTAAATAAAAAAATAAAAATAAAATTTTAAATAAAATAAAAATTTAATTAAAATTTTAAATATCCGGCACCTTCTTTATCGATGTCGCCTGTTAATTTAACGCAATGAGCAAGCAAAAAATTCTTAATTTCGTTATTAGTCATTTTTGGGTAGCGTGATTTTATAATTGCGCAAATTCCTGCAACAATTGGCGTGGCAACACTAGTGCCGGACATAGTGGTGTAAGGCGTATTTTCGTTTGAACAAGAAACAATGTCCACTGCCGGTGCAAGCAAATCGGGTTTATGCCCATAAATTGTAGGTCCGCAACTAGAAAATTCGGCAACTGACATGGTTTTGCTATCTAGTGCACCCACCGTTATGATGTAAGGGTTGTTCCCCGGGGATTTAATCGTGCTCTTATCTGGACCACTGTTGCCAGCCGCTGCCACCACAACAACTCCGCGCATCCATAAACTCTCTGCGCCGCGAGAAAGTGGGTCGCTGCCGTTTATAACATCTGCACCAAAACTCATGCACACAACTGAAATGTTATACGCCTTGCAATTTTCGTAAACCCATTGCATTGCATCCAGAATTTTGTTGCTATTGCTGTTGCCTTTTTCGCCAAGTGCTTTTATAACAATTAAGTTTGCCTTGTTGGCAATGCCACAATAATTTTTATTAAAAATTCCACACCCGCACGCCACGCCCGAAACAAAAGTGCCGTGCCCGTTGTCGTCATAAGGTGTGTTGTTAAAATTTATAAGGTCAATAAATTTAATAAGTCGCGTTTCAGGAAAAATAAAATCTAGGTGAGGGCAAATGCCGGTGTCAATAAAACAAATTGTTTGGCCTTGCCCAAAATATTTGTTTTCGGTTAGGGCAGAGATGTTCATTAAATCTTGCTCCGCACTTTCAATTTTTACAACCGAATTAGAGTATATGTAGTTTACAAAATTTTGATTAGATAAAATGTTAATGTCGTCAAAATCGGCAGGCAGGCAAAAACAATTTGCAAAGCGGTAGGGTGTGTAACGAAATTTAAAATTTTTTAAGAAACTTTTCGTTTCGTCAAAGTTGTTTGTGCTAACAACAATTTCTTGCGGCTGACCTTTGCTTAAAATGTTTACATTATTTAAAAGTTCTGGGCTAATTTTATCTGTATTCATTTTGGTTGTTTATAAAAAATTTTTAAAATTTTAATTTTTTGGCTTAAAAACAGAAAATTTTTAAATTTTTTATGCTGTTTTTAAATTTTTTAAAATTTTTTAGATTTTTTATTAATTTTAATTAATTTAATTGATATTTATTTAATTGATTTAGCTCACATAAAATATTTTAATATTCATTGTTTATTAATTGCATCCATAAGTGAATTTAACATTTGTTGTTGTTCGTTATTTAAAAATGGTGAAATTGAATTTTTTATATTGTTTAGATAATTGGCATCCAACTTGCCTTCGCGTTTTAACTTGCTTGCCTCAGCAAACAAATTTTGCATCAGTGAGTTTTGGTCCATATCTTTATATTTGTTTATAATGTCTTGATATTCGCCAACTTTGTCTGCGTTTTGTTCAACAACTTTTTTGTTCTGCTCGGCAAATGTTTTAAAATCTCTTGGCATAATTCACCTCATTTATTATTATGTTTAAACTTGTCGTTTTGTTAAACAAAAAGCAAATATATTTCATATATTTAAATATGGAATTTAACGATAACGCAAATCTTTATTCCGACCCAAACGCATACATACAAAATTGGGGATATAATGTTGATGAGCCTAAACAAAAAACCGAGCGTGCAAACAATCAACCTCCACCAAATTTTTTTAGCCAAAATATTTATCCCGCGGACAATTCTTGCCCACTAAATTTTAATTTTCAACCAAATTGCAAACCACCGCATAAACCTAATGGCAATAGTGGGCAGCAAAACTGCCATAATGGTCAATATCATTGCCAAAAACCGCCACAAAAAGTTGTGTTTAGTGAACCATATGAAAGTGTGCCAAATTTTTATTTAAATAACAATTTTAAAAAGGGTAATTGCGATTGTATTCCAAAACCAAAACCGAAGTGTCCACCACCAAAACCACCTTTTTCGTTCGATTTAAAAAACATCTTGCCATTGCTATCAGGTTTGTTTAAAGGCGGCAGTGGTGCAGGCGGAATTGGAAACATTTTGTCCATGCTCAATCAAAATTCAAGCGGCGAGCAAGGCGATGGTGAACAAAGCGGCGATGAGAAAAGTAGTGGCTGGCAAAATGGTGTCGCGCAAGGCGGAGGTTGGCAGAGTGGTGTCGCGCAAGGCGGGAATTTAGATTTTTCAACTTTAATTAAAAACCTATCCAATTCTGGCGGACTAGACGGCATTTTAAATTTGTTTAAGCCCAAAAAGAAAGATAACAAATCTAACATGAAATCAAGTTTGTTTAAAAATTACAACAACAATACAACTTCTAATGAACAAATCGACCCTAACAAATCCGCTGATTTTGTAATAAAAAACTACTCCCGAGTGGAGTAAATATTATGAATTTATGTTTTAAACAATTGAGTGAGAGTTGTATTTTTAAGATTATAATAGCTTACAAAAAGGCATTAAGCTAAAACGTGCTTAATGCCTTTTTTCTCGCTGTGCTTGTACAAAACAATTTTTCTGCCAATTGTGGTTACAACTTCTGCGCCTAATTTAACCGCCATTTCGGTCAGTTCAAATTCGGTTGGTGGGGTGGTGTTTTCTTGCATGGAAAGTTTAACGAGTTCGTGGTTAAAAAGTTCTTCTTCAATTTGTTTAAGCACTTTTTCGCTAAACCCGTCTTTGCCTACCCAAACGGTTGGCTTGATTGTTGAAGCAATGCTTCTTAGTTTAATTCTTTCAGTTTTTGTTATCATAATTTTTCCTTTTAAAAATAAATTTCATATTGCAGCGCGCCGAACACAACCGTGTCGCCATCAACCACGCCGGCTTGTTTTAGTTTTTCTAATATGCCATCTTTTTCAAGGCGCTGTTGAAAATAGGCGAGTGAGCGGCTGTCGTTAAACACAATGCCGCGTTGCAAATTTTCAAGATAACCGCCGGTCAATTCAAACACGTGTGGCGCAAGTTGTGTGATTTGTACGCTAGTGGTGTCCTTTTTCTCCAACTCGGTTTGCTCAACCGGGATAGGTGCGGACTTTGGCAGCGTTTTAAGCTTTTCGTAAACCGCTTTAACAAAATCATCCACATTTTTGCGCGTGATTGAACTTATAGGGATAATTTGCACATTTTTTTTGATTTTTTGCTTGAAATATGCAATTTTTTCATCAATATTATCAATTAAATCCAATTTTGTGAACACAACAATTTGCGGAAGTTTGCTCAATTTTTCGTTGTATTTTTTCAATTCTTTGTTAATTGTTTTATAATCCTCAACAATGTCGTTGCCGTAATATCCGCTTGCGTCAATAACATGAATGACCAAGCGTGTGCGCTCAATGTGCGCCAAAAATTCGTGGCCCAGCCCGGCGCCTTCGCTTGCGCCATCAATAAGGCCGGGAATATCTGCCACAACAAAATTGTCGCCATAAATTTTAACCACTCCCAAATTTGGCGAAAGGGTGGTAAACTCGTAATCTGCAATTTTTGGCTTGGCGTTGGTAATAACGCTAAGCAGGGTGGATTTGCCCACATTAGGCTTGCCGACAAGCGCAACATCGGCAATTGTTTTTAATTCCAAAACAACTTTATATGCCTTAACCACTTCGCCCAGCTGGCTGAAACGTGGGCTTTGCCTGGTTGGTGACTTAAAAAAGTTGTTGCCTTTGCCGCCGCGCCCGCCTCTAAGCGCAACATATTTTTGCCCGTCGGCAAGCATGTCCGCCAAAACTTGCTTGGTGGTTGCGTCTTTAATAACCGTGCCGCACGGAACTTTAATTTCAACATCTTTGCCATTTTTGCCGTTTTGTAATTTGCCACCGCCCGGTTCGCCATTTTCAGCCTCAAACTTTTTAACAAATTGAAAATCTGCAAGAGTGTTTTTGTCTTTATCTGCAACAAAAATTATCGAGCCACCATTGCCGCCATCGCCGCCGTCTGGTCCGCCTTTTTCAACAAATTTTTCGCGATGGAAACTAACTTTTCCGCTGCCGCCGTTGCCCGCTTTAATTGAAATTGTAACTTTATCTAAATTCATAAATTTTCCTTTTTTATTAAAAATTTTTAAAATTTTTGCTGTTTTTTGCAATTTTTTTGAAAAAATCATTAAAATTTTATTAATTTTTTATTTTTTAACCCTATTCTTATAAAACAAACAAATGTCTTTTAATTTGCAAATTTCACATTTTGGGCGAATTGCCTTGCAAATTTCCCGCCCAAATAAAATAATTTGATGATGCGTTAAACTGCGCTCAGAGTATGGTACAATTTTTAACAAACTCATTTCGCATTCATAAGGAGTGGAATTTTCGCTTGCTAAACCAAGCCGCTTTGAAACGCGATGCACATGGGTATCTACTGCAATTGTTTGCCCACCATAAGCGTTTGCGATAACCACATTAGCCGTTTTGCGTCCAACGCCGCGCAAAGTTGTTAATTCTTCCAAAGTTTTAGGCACTTCGCCATTAAATTTGTTAATTAAATCTGCGCTTGTTTCAATTATTGCCTTAGATTTTGCATTGTAAAACCCGCACGGATGGATAATTTGTTTTAACTTTGTCTCGCCAAGTTTTAGCATTTTTTGCGGTGTGTTGGCAATTTTAAATAGGTCTTTGGTAACAATGTTTACTCGCTTGTCCGTACACTGAGCGGAAAGCATAACTGCCACTAGCAACTCGTAAGGCGTGGAAAAATTTAGTGCGCAACTGGCGTTGGGGTAAAGTTCATTAAGATAAGCTTTTATCTTTTCAAACTTTTTCACAAAATAATTTTAACATATTTTTTTGTTATTGTCAATTTTAATTAAACTAAAATAATTATAAAAACTAGTAAAAAATTATTGATTTTTTATAAAAATTTTAAAAAATTAATAAAAAATAAAAATTTGACCAAAAATTTGAAAAGATAAAACAACAATTTAATTAAAAAAATGAACTAAAAAGCCGCAAAGCGCGGCTAAAAAATTTTTTCAACTTGTTCATAAACACCATTTCGCGTTACTGCATAAATTCCAATAAAACTAGTTAAATCGGTTTGAGTTAATGCGGTTTTTATCGTGTTTAAATATCTATATTCCGCACGGGCGCTCAGCCCACAACTGACCGAAACGCTGCGTGGCGTGTTTACAATGCTAACATTAATTCCGTAGAGGCGGATAGTACGCGCAAAACTTTGTAAATCGTTGCGCGATTTGAAAGCAATAATTAAGTATTTCATATATGCCTCTATAACATTTTATTTTTTGTTTTGAGTTTGTGTTACTTAACTAAAATTAAAGATTTTTCATATCTTGTTATATGATATATTTTGATAATGCCGCAACAAGTTTTGTTAAGCCACAAATTGTTAAAAACGCGGTTGAAACTGCACTTAATAAATATACCGCAAATCCGGGAAGAAGCGGTCATAATCTTTCAAATATTGTTGCGGATTTGGTGTTTGATACGCGCGAAAAATTAAAAGAATTTTTCAATGCGCCAAACCATAAAGTTATTTTTACAAAAAATTGCACAGAAGCATTAAACCTAGCCATTTTTGGAAGTTTAAATGTGGGCGACCATGTTGTAACGACATGCTATGAACACAATTCTGTTTTGCGTCCACTAGAATTTTTAAAAAAGCATGGAATAGAGGTTACAACGCTTTTTTGCGCTATTGAAGATTTGCCCGCAGAAATTGAAAAACAAATAAAACCCAACACAAAAATGATAATAACAACCGCTTGTTCAAATGTAACGGGTGAATGCCCAGATATAAACGCAATTGGCAAAATTGCAAAAAAGCATAATTTAATTTATCTCGTTGATGGCGCGCAGGCGTGCGGACATATTGACATAGATTTGTCAAATTGCAATATAGATTTATTTGCGTTTGCTGGACATAAAGGGCTTTACGCAACAACAGGTGTTGGTGGGTTAATGGTTAACGAAAATTTAAAATTAAAACCACTTTTGTTTGGCGGAACGGGCACAGAAAGTGAAAATTTAATTCAGCCAACCGATATGCCAGAAGGGTTGGAAGCGGGAACAATTCCAACCATTCCAATTGCAAGTTTAAATGCAGGTGTGGGCTATTTATTCAGAAATTTTGAAGCAATAAAAAAACATGAAAATGAACTTTCTAAATATCTATACAACAAACTTATAGATTTGAATTTTGTTGAACCGCTATTTAGCGAAAATTCAAAAAATGTTTTTAGCTTTAACGTTAAAGATTTAGATTGCATGCTTGTGGCAGATTTGTTGAACGAACACGACATATGTGTGCGTGCCGGTTTGCATTGTGCGCCATTAATACACAAAAAATTAGGCACATTAAAGCGTGGGGCGCTTCGCGTTTCAGTCGACCATTTTAATTCGTTTGAAGAAATTGACTGTCTGATTGAAATTTTGAAACAAATCAACAAGTTAAAAACAACGAAATTTTGAAAATGTTAATAAAAATTAAAAAAATATTAAAAAATAGCACTTAAAACACAAAATTTTTAAAAAATTCAACAAAATTTTGAATTTTTTAAAAATTTTTAGTTTGAAACTTTGGGCAAAATTTTGCAAATAATGGCAAATAATAACAACATACTACCAAAAATTATATAGTATAAATGATTTGGCAAAATTATTGAACTAAAGATTAAAATTATGCCACAAAGAAAATAAGATTTTGCTCGGTTAGGCAAAAACATAGATTTTATAACATCTTTAAATTTGAATTTTGAAGCAGATGGGGATAGTTTGTCTATATTGCTTGGACAAATATCACAAGTTTTAAAAAGCTCATAAATTTTTGCGCGATTAAAGAAATTTATTTTTTTGTCCTTTAACAAATTTTTGTTTGCTATAAATTCGTTGCAATAAATATCGTAGCAATCGTATTTTTCATTAAAATTTTCATTTATTAAATTAATTAATTCGTTATCATCAATTCTTGTTAAGTGAGTTGCAACTATAATTAAATGCAGTCCATCGGCATCGTTATAGCATAATTTTTTATTGTTTAATAAAATTTCATTTTTTGTTAAGTTCGCTTGTTTGGCTATCATTTGCCTTAATAAATTTAATTGTTCGGTTTTGCCCATTAATCTAAATGCTAAAAAATAGGTGTTCATTTCATTCATCTCTTGCTTAGAGGCAAATTCTTTTTCGTGTTTTTTGCCAAGGAAGTAATACAACAAAAAAACAATTGCAAAACTAAAAAATATGCTTAGCCAAAATGTTGCCCATAAATTTCTAATGTAAAAATTGATCCATGCAAACACAATTAAAAATACGCCAGCCGAAACAAAAATTTTATCTATTAAATTAATAAATTTAAACTTTGACATATAAAAATTATTGCAAAATACAATATTTTTAAACATTATCGCCAAAAATTATAATAATTTTGTGAATTATTATGGTTTTAATAGAATTTCTTTTATAAAACTTTTAAATTTAGTTGACAAAATAAAAAATAAATATTATCATATTTATATGATTGACAAATTGATTGAGAAAAAGAAACAAGGCAAGGCCTTGAATATGGAAGATTATTATTTGGCAGTGGACTATTTGCTAAAAAGTGGAGTTGATAGCAAAATAGTTAATTTCTTTTTGTGCCTAGATTCTTTTGGCATGAGCAAAAAAGAGGTTATGTATCTTGCCCTTGCGATGCGCGATAGTGGGCGTGTTTTAACTTTTAACCAAGCGGTGTTTGAAAAACATTCAACTGGCGGCGTGGGCGATTCCACCAGCGTGGTTTTAATTCCGCTTATTGCCAGCCTCGGTTATAAAATTATTAAAACCACGGGCAAATCTTTGGTGTTCACAAACGGCAGTGCGGATAGGTTTGGCGCAATTCCGGGGTTCAATGTCAAGTTGACGGATAACGACATCAAAACTGTTCTTGACGAAACAAATGCTTGTGTGTTATCTCATAATGGGGATATTTGTCCGGCAGATAGATTGCTGTTTGACGTTATGGAGGGGTATAACCTTGCAAATAACTTAAATTTTGTTGCCGCTTCCATTGCTTGTAAAAAGCTTGCCAGTGGCGCAAGAATGGTTTTTGTTGATGTTAAATATGGATATGCGGCCGTTATTCAACGGTATAGCCAAGCTAAAAAAGTTGCCAAATTGTTAAAATATATCTTTAAACAAAATGGCGTTGAGTGTGTTGTGGTTTTAACCAACACTGTGCAAACTATTGGCAATGGAATTGGCAACGCAATTGAAGTTGCAGACGCTATTGAAGTTTTGCGCGGCAAAAAAAATATGTTAAGGAACATTTCGGTTCGCTATGCGGTTGAAATGATATACAAAATAAATAAAAAATATAGCAGGGCAGAGCTTGGCAACATTGTTGCCAACGCGTTGGATAATGGCTATGCTTACGATCAGTTTTTGAAAATTGTTAAATCTCAAGGCGGGTCGGTGGAAAGCGTAAAAAATAATAGAATATTTAAGCCATATCATAGTGTGGATTTTGTTTGCACAAAAAATGGATATGTTGGCAACATTAACTCTATATTGTTGGGCGAATTGGTTAGAAAGTTGTGTGCAAATTCACACGATAACAACATCGGGTTTAGGTTAAATGTAAAAATTGGTGACCTTGTGCGCGTTGGGGACAGGCTTTTAACGTTCTATTACAAAGATGTTAAAGATGTTGAAAAATATGCGGATGTTATTACTGGTTCAATTAGTTTAACAGAAGTTAAAATCGCTCCAATTTATCCAATAACAAAGGTAATTAGATAATGAAAAAACGCGTTACCACTCTTGCAGAAACCGCTTTGTTGGCAGATAATTTTGCAAAAACAATAAAAAAAGGCGATGTTGTTGTGCTTAATGGAGATTTGGGCGCAGGCAAAACGACTTTTACTCAGCATGTTTTGCGTGCATTGGGTGTTAAAGACATTGTAAATTCTCCCACATTTGCCATATTAAAATCGTATAAAGGCAAATTTTTGTTTGAACATATTGATGCATACAGAATAAATCTCGATGAAGCAATAGAAATTGGCTTAGACGAAGTTTTAAGCAAAAAAGATAGAGTTTTCTTTATTGAATGGGCACAGAACATAGAACCGCTTGTGCCGCGAAAACGAAAAGTTGTTAATATAAAATATATTAACGAAACAACGCGAGAATTTGAAATAAATGAATAAATTAATTTTAAACACAGCAAATGAAGAACTAACAATTTTGTTATCTAAAAATAACAAATTGTTTTTTTCATCGGAAAAAAATAGGCAACATCACAACGAAATCATGCTAACTAAAATTGACGAAATGTTAAAACAAAACAAACTTAAAGTAAACGAAATAGACGAGTTAGGTGTGATAATTGGCCCCGGCTCTTTCACTGGCATCAGGGTGGGCGTTGCAACTATTTTAGCTTTAAGGGATGCGCTAAATAAACCAGCGTTCGGGCTTAATAATTTGGACTTGTTGTTCGCGCTTGCCACCGCACAAAATAGCAAGGTTGAAACGGTTGCAATTTGTGGCAGTTACAACAGCTATTTTGTCGCAAAACTTATTAATGGAATTGTATATAAATTCGAGCGTAATTTAAGTTTAGAAGAACTAAAAATTTTGGCTGAAAACAAGCCAATTGGAATGTTTGAACGTAACGAAAATTTAAATTGTTTTGTTGTAAAACTTAATGCAAAAACGGTGTGCGATTGCTACGAAAAAAACAAGCAAACTTCGCTCACTCCTGTTTATTATCAACTTTCGCAAGCGGAACGGGAAAAATTAAAACGTGGTGATTTAAAAATAAAAGCATCAACGAAAAAGGATTTAGCGTGCATTGCAGAAATTGAAAAACAAAATATTTTAACAAACGTTTTGTCAGCGCAAGAAATTGAAGATATGCACAAAAATAAACTATATAAAATTTTTGTGGCAGAATTTAATGCGGAAATTGTCGGTTTTGTTATTTTGCAAATGACGGATGAAATCAATATTGTTAGCATTGCCGTTAAAAAGGAATTCAGAAATTTAGGCATTGCAACAAAACTCATTGAAAAAGCCATAAATTTTGCCAAGAAAAATAAAATTAACACATTAAGTTTAGAAGTAAATGAAAAAAATATAACAGCATATTTATTATACAAAAAACTTGGGTTTACTTTGCGTCGCAAACGCAAAAATTATTATGCCGATGGCGCAACTTGCTTGGAAATGGTTAAGCGAATTTAATGATATAAAACAAGAAAAACACAAAAAAATTTTAAATAACTTAGCCAAACGTAAAACACGAGCTGTCATTTTGAGCGTAGCGAAAAATCTCCATTTTAAATAATTTATATTTGAATTCTTATTTATAGTCATCCGGCAAATCGTTTAAAAGCAAAAGAGTGTCATTCTTTTTTAATTTGGAAAACTCATTTTTTGCATCGTCAAGCGTTTTAGTGCATTTGTATTTTTTAAATTTTTTACTCTCCATTCCGCGCGTAAGCGCGTTTTTGTTTGTTTCGCCAATAACAATAACTTCATCCGCACAAGCAAGCATTTCGCCAAGCTCATAATTAATTTCAAATTGGCAATCTCCACCCTCAATTATGCCAGGAGTTGCGACCACTTTTTTGTTGGGGCAGGATTGCAAAACATACAATGCTTCTTTCGCGCTTGCAAGCGAACAATTGTAACTATCATCCAAAATGTTAATGTTGCTTTTAATTAGTTCAAGCCGGTGCGGAACATAGTTTAATTTTTTAATAGTTTCAGTAATTTCAGGCATGTCAACGCCCAAATTTAACGCAAGGGCGGTGGCAAGCAAAATGTTGGTAGCGTTATGCCTGCCTAAAAGTTTTGTTTTGGCGGAATATGCTTTGTTTTTATATTGAATTTTAAATTCGGTTTTAAAATTTTTAATTTGGAAATCGGTTAAATAAATATCTGCATTGCCAAAAATTGAAATACCAATTTTTTTGCCAACTTTTTTGGCGTGCATTTTGTAAGTGTAAATATTATCTAAGTTGTAAACACATAATTTTTCGCCTAAAAAATCGGATAACTCTTTTTTTGCTTTAAAAATGTTGTGCATAGTTTTAAAACTTTCCAAATGTTGTGGAGCAACAAGAGTTATTATGCCATAATCTGCGCCAAAAATTTTGCACAATTTTTTAACATCACCAAGGTGGCGCGCGCCATATTCCAAAATTATGTAATTGCAATTTTCCAAATTGCTGTCGTTTATAAATTTGCTTATGCCAAGCGGAGTGTTGTAACTTTTTGGTGATGCCAAAACATTATATTTTTTTAGCATTTCAGCCAAAATGTCTTTAACACTTGTTTTCCCGTTGCTGCCCGTTATTGCAATAATTTTTGCTTTGTTTTGCGCTAACTTAATTTGTGCGGATTTTATAAATTTTTGGTTTTTAATTTTATCGTAAACATTTAAAAAGTTTGAAATTATAGGCAAAAACAACAACACGAAAATAGAAATAATTCCGCCATAGTAAAATATAGAAATTAGCGCCAAAGTTATTGCGGAAATTGCATACAATCGCTTAATTTTGCCCGTGTAATTTAGTGGCGTTTTATTGCTGGTTATTAGTTTTGAAATAAACCATAAATTTACAATTAAAGCAAGGGTGTTTAAGCAAACATTTAATATATAATTTTTAAAAATTATTTCTAGCAAAAACAAAATGAAATAAAACGCGCAAAGCCAAAATTTGTTTTTGAAGTGCGAAAGATAGCGCGTTGCATTGTAATCTTTTAACTGCCAAATGTGTAAATATTTTTCAAAAAATATGCAATTGAAAACCAAAATAATTAAGTTTACACAATAATTTAAAATCATGTTACAAAAAATTTAAAACTTCGTTGTTAAATCTTGCGTTTTCTTTTAAATATGCAAAATGGTCGGAATTTGACACAATCAATTTTGCGTCATTTTCTCGCTTCAATTTTTCTGCAATCCAAAGTTTTGTTTCGCTATCTCGCTTTCCCCAAAATAAAAGCATGGGGCAATTGAATTTACAAAATTTATTGAACGCAACGCCCACGACCGCGCTAAATGTTTTTTTATTGATGGGCGAGAGGGCGGAATAGTCCGCGCTCGCAATTGAGTTATATAAAAATTTAAACCGCGCTTGGCTTAGCAAAATTTTGTTGTTGTTTGTTTCTAACTTTTTTATAATTGAAAATTTCTTTAACCCAGCGCCACCTGTAACCACAATTTTTTTAATTTCAATTTGTTGTTTTAATATGCTTGCCACTCTAAACCCAAAACTATGGCAGACGACATAAATTGAATTTATGCCATGCAATTTGCACAACGCCAAAACTAAATTGGCATAATCTATTAAACTCCACGCAACAACTGTGTTGGCAATTGTTGGTATGGTAACTGCCAAAATGATGAATTTGTGTTTTAACAAATTGATTGTGGATTTAAACGAATTTTTATCCCCACCCCAGCCATGCAAAAACACAACAGTTTCTTTTTTTGTTGAATTATTAAAATCTATATTTTCACTTTCGCATTTTTTAAATGAATTATTTTTTATAATTTGATTATTAAAATTTTGAAATGATTTGTTTTTTATTTCCTTGTTTGTTTCATTATTGTTTTCGTTAATTTCCAAAAAATCATAATCAATCAACTCGCCCTTAAATAAAAAATTCATACTAAAATATATGAAAAAAGTTGAAAAATTAGGTAAATTTTTAAAAATTTTAAATTTTTTTGTTGAAAATTGGCAAATTTTAGTTTGTCTTTCTGTTTCTCTTTTGTCAAAAAAAACAAGGTTGATATTGCCACGGGAGAGTCATGGTGGCTTTCCCTCGCAATGACATAAAAAACAAAGTGTCATTGTGAAGCGTTCTTACCATAAGAACGCTATGGCAATCTCAATAAAATTTAGACAAATAAAAATTCACTAAATAAAAAAGTGTTTCATAAATAAAGTTATGGAAAAATTATGTGTTATTTTTGGCGGAGCAAGCACAGAGCATGACATTTCAATTATCACTGGCATGCAACTAGCAAAAAATTTGGAAAGCAAATATAAAATTGAAAAAATTTATCTTGACCTAAACAACAATTTTTATCTGGCAACAAATGCCCATGACATTGCCTTTTTTAAAGATAAAAACAATTTAAAATTAAAGCCAATAATAATTTCAAATGGCGCAATTTATGTTAAAAATGTGTTTTTAAAAAAGTATTGCGACATTTCTTGCGTAATAAATTGTTGCCATGGTGGCGTAGGCGAAAATGGCGATTTGTCCGCCTTCTTTAACATCAACAAAATTTCATGCACCAGCGCGGACGCAATTGCCTCGCACATTGCAATGGATAAACACCTAACAAAAACTCTGCTTGCAGACATTGTGCCAACAGTTAAAGGCGAACTTGTAACGCCACAAAATAGGGTAGAACAAATTGAAAAAATTAAAGCGGAGTTTGCAGACAATTTAATTGTTAAACCCAACGCGCTTGGCTCAAGCATAGGCGTTAAGGCATGCAACAAAGCGGATTTCGCCGAACAAATTGACGCCATTTTTGAACTTAACGACAACGCGCTTGTTGAAGAGCGCATAACCGATTTGGCGGAGTATAATCAAGCATGTTTTATGGATAATGGCGAACTGATTTTAAGCGCAATTGAAAACCCAATTTCTAAATCCGCCGTTTTAACTTTTAACGAAAAATACACTTCACCCAAAACAAAAGGGCAGGATAGAATTATCCCTGCTAAAATCTCCGCCAAACTGAAAAAGCAAATTTGCGAATACACCAAAAAAATTTACACTGCACTCAACATGAACGGCGTGGTGCGCATCGACTATATTTATGATAAATCCAACTCAAAACTCTATTTCAACGAAATTAACACCATCCCCGGCAGTATGGCATTTTATCTTTATGAGGATTTAGGCATTGACTATATAACCCTAATTGAAAAATTAATTGCCAACGCCACCAAACCGCAAAAATTTGCTTATTTTAAAACCGATGTGCTAAATAAAAAAATATAAAAAAGAGTTCGTTTTGAACTCTTTTTGCTTTTAAAGTTAATTAAAATTAAATTTATTAAACATTTTGGGCTTTTTCGTGCCTTTTTAATATATCCATAACAGCCGTTTCAAGGTTTGGAAAAGCTTTCATTTGTGCAAGAGTTATTTTAACTTTTATGTTTTTATAGAAATCTTCGTCAAAGCCAAAATATACAAATTCACCATCAAAATAACTGTCCATTCCTTGATTAGTTATTTTCAAATATTGATAAAGTGGTTGGCCATTTACTAGTTCAGTGCCATCATAGGTGCTATATAACATATAATTGCGTTTATTTGTAGAGATGAATGATGCAAAATGAAATGGCTTTTTAGCACATTCTTCTTTTGCTTCATTAATTGATTTTTTATTTGCATCTTTGCCTAAATATTGTTTTAAAGAATCCTTTGAGGATATACTTAAACCGGTGTTAAACTTAGGCTTAGAATGTTTTACATTTTCAGGGTTGCTATCAAGCGCACCAAGTTCATTACACAATTCTTCCACATCAAGTTCAGCAATAACAACTCGTTCTAAATCTCTAATTTCGTCTTTTATCTTGTATTCGTTAATGCCAAAGTCTTTAATTCTTTCTTCTAGTATAGATTTTTCTATTTTTGTTTTTTCTAAATCTTTTTCTAGTTGTTTCAATCTCTCTTGGCAGGCAACAATCAAGTTTTTTTGTTCTTCAATTTCTTTTATTGTCATAATTTGCTCCTTTAAAATAATTTTGTTGAACTTGCCTAATTATAGCATGTAAAAATGAAGTTGTCAATATGTTTTTTAATTTTTTAGACCTTTTGAAGTTTTTAACCTTTTATATTAATAATAATTAATTATTGTAAGTGCCTAAATAAAAGGCAAAACCGCTTGTGAATTTAAAACCCACAAATTTCGCGGGGTGGCAAAATTAATTGCTTTATTTAAAAATTTTTGGTATAATTAGCGCGGAAAATTAAAAACTTAAAGAGAAAAGGGGTAATTATGGCTAGCAGTTATGATAGTAAAGATTTGATTGTTTTGGAAGGCCTTGACGCGGTGCGCATGCGCCCGGGTATGTACATTGGCACAACGGGCATTAAAGGTTTGCACCATTTGTTGTGGGAGATTATAGACAACGCAATTGACGAAGTTGCCAACGGTTATGGCAACAAAGTTGTGGTAACGCTTCATAAGGACGGCACTGCATCGGTTTTGGATAACGGGCGTGGCATTCCGGTCAGTCCGCACCCAAAATTGAAAGTCAGCGGCGTGGAAGTGGTTTTCACCCAACTGCACGCGGGCGGCAAGTTTGGAGATGCCAACTATAAATATTCGGGCGGCTTGCACGGTGTGGGCGCGAGTGTAACCAACGCGCTTTCAAGATATTTGGAAGTTACGGTTTATAAAGACGGCAAAAAATATTTTGCGCGCTTTGAAAGCATAGAGCGCGGCGGCAAAATTCACAGCGGCGTTGCGGTGGACAAGCTGCACGAAGTGGGCAACACAACCCTTAAAGGCACTTATGTCCGCTTTTTGCCAGATGATAGGGTGTTTAAGGACATTAAGTTTGATTATAACACCGTTTTAGAAAGGTTAAAAGAAACCGCATTTTTGAATAAGGGCGTTCACATTGAACTGATTGACGAGCGCACCAATAAGCAAGAAACATTGTGCTATGAGGGCGGAATTAGGGATTACGTTACAAGTTTGACCATGGACAAAAAACCGCTTTTCGTGCCACCAATTTATATTGAGGACGAAATTGAGGACACACGCGTGGCGCTTGCGCTGCAATATGTGGACAATTACACCGAAAGCATTTTTAGTTATGTAAACAACATTCCAACGCCAGAGGGCGGCACGCACGAAGTCGGCTTTAAAATGGCATTAACAAAAGTGCTTAACGATTTTTATAAAAAGCATCTTACTCCTAAAGATAAGGATATAACCTTTATTGGCGACGATTTCCGCGAGGGGTTGGTGGCGGTTTTGTCCATTAAAATGAAAAATGTTCAGTTTGAGGGGCAAACAAAAACCAAACTTGGCAACCCAGAGGCGCGCGCACGCGTTGAAAGCGTTTGCACGCAAGGGCTAAACGAATTTTTTGCAAGCAAGAAAAACGAAAACATTGGCAATATTATAATAGAAAAGGCAAAGGGTGCGGCTCGCGTTCGCGCGGCTGCAAAACGCGCTAAAGATTTAACTCGCGCCAAAAATTCAATTGAAGGCAGCATGCTAATTGGCAAACTAGCCAACTGCACAAGCAAAAATGCCGAACTTAACGAGGTGTTTATTGTTGAGGGGGACAGTGCGGGCGGCACGGCAAAACAGGGGCGAGATAGATATTATCAAGCCATTTTGCCCTTGCGTGGCAAGCCACTTAATAGCGAGAAAAAGCGCATAGACCAAGTGCTTGCCAACGAGGAAATTCGCACCATTATCGGCGCAATTGGCACGGGCATAGGCGAGGATTTCAAACTTGAAAATTTAAAATATAACAAAATCATCATTTTAAGTGATGCCGACCAAGATGGTATGCACATTAGGTGCATATTGTTAACTTTCTTTTTCCGCTATATGCGCCCATTAATTACAAACGGCAACATTTATGTTGGCATGCCACCGCTTTATATGGTTGAAACAACGGGCAAGCAAAAATATTGCTATTCGGACGAAGAACTTGCAGATTACACCAAAAATTTGAAAAATTACACCATTCAGCGTTATAAAGGCCTTGGCGAAATGAGTGCCGAGCAACTTTGGACAACCACTATGGACCCATCCCGCCGCAGCATGATTCGAGTAACTCTTGAGGATGCCGCGCTTGCGGATAAAGAAATCACCATGTGGATGGGCGATGAGGTTGGTCCGCGAAAAGATTATATAAACAAGTTTGCAAATTTCAATAAATTAGACACTTTTGAAAAGCCAGAAAGCGAGGGTAATGATGAGAGATAAAAAGGTAGAAATTCAAGCCACAGGCAATATGTACGAAAAGACAGTTGAAGAAATCATGTCAATTTCCATGTTGCCGTATAGCGAATATGTTATTATGGACCGCGCCCTGCCGCGCGTGGAAGACGGCCTAAAACCCGTTCAACGCCGCATTTTGTTTGATATGGTTGAACTTGGCATAACGCCGGATAAACCTTTTAAAAAATCTGCGCGCGTGGTGGGCGACACACTTGGTAAATTCCATCCGCACGGCGACAGTTCGGTTTATGGGGCGATGGTGCGCATGGCGCAAGATTTTGTTATGGGCGAACGTCTGGTTGAAGGGCATGGCAATTTTGGCTCGATAGATGGCGACCCACCTGCCGCAATGCGTTACACCGAAGTCCGCTTAACTCCGCTTGCACTTGAACTTATGCGAGATTTGGATAAAGATACAGTAACTTTTAGTTTCAACTTTGACGATACACTTAAAGAGCCCGATTATCTAACCGGCCGTTTCCCAAATTTGTTTGTCAATGGCGCGTCGGGCATTGCGGTTGGTTTGGCAACAAATATTCCAACTCACAATCTTGGCGAAATGATTGATGGCTGCGTTGCGTTTATAGATAACCCTAGCATTTCGCTGCATGACATGCTAAAAATTGTTAAAGGGCCAGATTTTCCAACCGGCGGCATGGTTTGCGCGTCCAACGATATGGTTGAAGCATATACAACCGGTCGCGGTAAGGTTACAATGCGCGCCGTTTTCCACACAGAAGACGACAAAAATGGCAAAACCAACATTGTTATAACCGAATTGCCTTATCAGGTGAATAAGGCGGAATTTTTAAAGTCGGTTAACGATTTAAAAGAAAAAATGAAAGACGAACTTGCAGACATATCCGCAATTCAAGACGAAAGCGATAAGTCCGGCATGCGCGCGGTTATTCAAGTTAAAAAAGATGCGGATGTGGATAACATTATTGCAATTTTATTAAAGCACACCGATATGCAACTCAATTTCAACTATAACGTGGTTGCAATTGCGGATGGCAGCCCTAAACAACTTGGCCTGCTGGATTATATTAACTATTATGTCAAATTCCAACTTGATGTAATTGTCCGTCGCACAAAATTCGATTTAGAAAAGGCAAAAGCGCGCGCTCACATTGTGGAAGGGCTGTGCATAGCAATTCAAAATATCGATGAAGTTGTAAAAATTATCAAAACATCAAAATCCACCGCCGATGCAAAAACCAAATTAATGGCACGCTTTAATTTGACCGATGTTCAAACACAAGCAATTTTGGATATGCGCTTGGCAAGGTTAACCAACTTAGAAACCGAAAAATTGCAACAAGAACTTGCCGACCTTAAAAAATTGATTAAAGAATTGACCGCAATTTTAAATAGCAAAGCTAAGCAATATGAGGTTATTAAAAAAGAACTGCTAGAAATCAAAACAAAATACGCCACACCAAGAAAAACCAAAATTGTAAAGTCATTTGAAACATACGACATCACACCAATTGAAAAATTGTTGGATACCGAGTGCGCAGTTGCGCTTACAAACGATGGAATGCGCTTAAAAACGCTGGATATAAAACAAATTCAAAACGCCAGCGCAAATTATAAGTACGATAACATCAACGCGCTTCACAAAACGGTTGTTCACACAAGCATGAATAGTTCGGTTTGCGCGTTCACCAATTTTGGCAATTTCTTCCGCTTGCCAGTGCGCGAAATTCCAAACGCAAAATTCAACACCAAAGGCACGGCGTTCAGCCAAATTGCGCACGCTGAAACTAAGGAAAAAATTGTTGCGCTGTTTGATGAAAACGAATTGAAGGAAGCAAAAGAACTTGTGCTTATTACGCAAGACGGCTACATTAAGCGCATTGAAACAAGCGAATATGACGGGTTGAAATCGGGCAGCATTGCGCTTAAACTTAAGGATTTCGACCGCGTTGTTGCCGCGCAAGTAAACGATAACACACCTTCAATTTTAATGGTGGCGGACGACGGCATGGCGGTTAATGTTGAATATTCGTCCGTGCCGGTTACAAAGCGCAACAGCGGCGGTGTTATTGGCATGAGCTTGAACGACAAAGCCAAACTAATTTTTGCTAGTCAAGTTAGCACATTAGATAGAGTTTTAGTTGTAACGCCGGACGCGTGTGCCAAAAAGTTTAGCTTAAACGAAATTCCTGTTGGCGCCCGAAACCGCAAAGGCCTAAAAATTATCACTGGCAAAGAACAAATTTTTGCCATAATTTCACCAATCGTTGCTGGCGAAGTTGTGCTGTGCGATAAAAACGGCGACATTCAAACAGTTGACACAAACGATATTCCAATTCAAACCCGCACCAGTGCGTGCAAACCACTTGTTAAAAAATCCAAAATCGCCCTCAAAGAAGTTGGCCTGTATTTAAATTAATATAAAGGACAATAGATGCAAATTAAAATTGTAAACGCAAAAAGAGGGCATAAACCTTATTTGCTTAAAGCCAATGCGGAAATAAACAATGTAAACGAGGTAAACCATCACAGCAACTTTTCTTTAAATTTAGATAAAGATTATTTTGTTTCTCATCCAAAATTTCGTTGTTTGGTGGCGGAAATTGACGGCAAACCTGTTGGCATGTTGCTATATTCAAAAATGTATTGGGCTGATGATGGCGAAGTGATTTGGGTTAGCCAAACTCATGTTGAAAAAGAGTATAGGAAATATGGCGTATTCTTTAAACTTTTTGATGCCCTTAAAAAGCGCAATAAAAATGTTAAAATTATTTCGTGCGCCACTGGCAAGCCCAATAAAACGATGCAAAAACTTTTGGCTTATGCTGGTGGAGTTCAAATGGATTTACTGTTTTATTATTTAAAAGTTAATCAATAAAATATTTATCAAAATTTGACAACTTTTTACATTTTATTTCATATTTTACAATATGGAAGCGTCGTTCCTTGAACTTAGGCGAAAGCAAGTTATCAACACAGTGGACGGCAAATGTCTGGGGCATATCACAGACATTATTTTTGATGTTGTAACCGCCAACGCGCTTGGATTCATTGTTCCGCAGCCAAATTGTGGCTTTTGGGGAATGTTTAAGGGGAACAAAGACCTTTTTATCCCGTTCAATTGCGTTTGCAAAATTGGGGTGGATGTAATTTTAGTTGAGTTGTATGTTGAACAAAATCCACCGCCTCCACCGCCGCCAAAACGCAAACAACAAAATATAATTGCGCTAGAGAACAAACAAGTTCCATATTAAATAGGCTGTGCGCCTATTTTTTTTGTTTAATTTTGTGCAAAATAATAATTATAAAAATTAAACAGACAACAAAACTATAAAAAATTTTAATTACTAATTAAAATTGATAGTTTTTATGTTTTATAATAAAATAATTATTACAAAAAATTTTTAAAAAATTTTAATTAACGCTTTTAAAAAGTTATTTATTAAAAATCAATTAATTTTATTTAACAATAAATTTATTAATTCATTATCTCGGTTTTATTTAACAATAAATTTATTAATTCATTATCTCGGTTTTATTTAACAATAAATTTATTAATTCATTATCTCGGTTTTAATTAAAAATAAATTTTCATATATTTATATATGGGCATGCTAGATGAAATTGAAAAATTGATGGGAAGTGTTGGCTCGTCGGCGAACTATCGCACACTAAATTTGGGCGGCAAATTTTTGTATGTTGAGGGCATAAAAGCGGTGGTAAGTTTTGGCGTGGATGAGATGCAGTTCCAACTAAAAAAATGTTTACTAATCGTGGCAGGCAAAAATTTAAAAGTTAAATATTTAGATAAATCTACTTGTATTATTGAAGGAGAAATTTTTTCTTGTACAACAAAAAATTAATTCAAAAATCTAAAAATTTTTGCAAAAAGCCATATTTTTTAAAATAAATTAAAAGTTTTTAATAAATTAGGATAATTATGAAATTTGATTTAACCGGTTATGATGTGGATAATCTTTTAAAAACGCTTTACATAAAGCGCGTTAATTTGTATAACGTCAACATTTTGGAACATAACCACATAACTTTTGAAACGGATGACAAAAACGAACATAAAGTTAAGCGGTATATAAAAAATTTTAAAGCAAAAAAAATACCAAATTTTATAAAGCGGTTGCCAAAATTTGTGCTTGCAAATTTGGGGCTAGTGTTGGGTGTTTTTTTTGGAAGTTTGTTTTTCATTTTTGCATCATCTTTTACATGGAAAATTTCGGTTTTTGGCACAAAAGAATTAAAAACGGCAGATATAATTGAAGTGCTAAAACATAACGGCATAAAAACTGGGAAAATCAATTTGCAGTCAAGCGAGGAAATTGAAACAATTTTGCTAAATAATTACGACCGCATCGCACAAGTGTCCGTTATCCGCGAAGGCACGCACATAATAATCAACCTTAGCGAAAAATTGGTGTATGCAGAAGGCAAGTTTGAGCCAATTAAAGCCAAATATAGCGGCATAATAACAAAGATTAATGTGGTAACCGGCACGGTAAATTGCAAGGTGGGGGATTACGTCAACGCGGGCGATATGCTGGTTTTGCCCTTTAATGTAAACGCCGATGGCGAACAAATTGCGGTTAACCCGCTTGCTGAAATCGAAGCCAAAATTTTTATTGTAAACTCAAATAAATTGCAACAAGAGGAAGTTATTTTAAAACGCACGGGGAAAAAGCAGGTTGTTTATCAATACAAACTTTTCAATTTGAATTTATATAAAGGCAAAGCCAAAAACAAATTTACATATTTTGAAACGCAAACACGGGCAGAGCAAATTTCAACCCTTATCCCATATAGCCGATATGCTACAACATATTATGAACTTGCGCCAACAACAATAACGCACAATTTAGAAACCGAAAAAGCCGAATTAATTGAAAAAACCAAAGCACAAGCTTACGCCATGTTGCCGCAATATGACGAGTTGATAGACGAGCAAATTAAAACGGAAATTGTAAACAACACACTTTTTGTTTTTGCCAATTTAACAATTTTAGGAAATATAAATTAAAATAAAAAATTAAAAAATGCAATAAAATTTTTCAAAAAACTTAAAAATCGGCATATTTTTTGCAAATTTTTAAAATTTTTTGCCAAAAAATTAAAATTTTTAATAATTTTTTAAAACTTTTAAAATTCAATTGCAAAAACAAAATTAATTTGCTAAATTAAACATAGGAGAAATTTATGTTAGAAGTTTTTGGCAAGGTTGATGAGGAAATTTTAAAAAATTTAAATAATGTTTACAATTTTGTTTTAAAAAAATTTGCGCTGCCAAAATGTGTTGAGGTCAATTTGAATTTTGTAACTGAAAAGCAAATTCAAAAACTTAACGCGCAAACGCGAAAAATTGATGCGGTGACAGACGTGTTAACTTATCCTTATATAAATATAAAGCCAAACGAAAAATTTAATATTAATGATTATAAACTTGAAATTGATCAGTCCACCAAAACGCTAACGATAGGGGATATATACATTTGCTCTGCCCGCGCCAAGCAGCAAGCCAACGAGTATGGCCACTGCCTCAACCGCGAAATATGCTTTTTGTTTTGCCATGGCATGTTGCACATTTTGGGTTACGATCACATCAAAAAAACCGATGCCAAAATTATGGAGCAGTTGCAAGGCGAAATTTTAAACGAACTTGGCATAACAAGAGATATTGCCGAACAAGCAAAAACGGCAGATAAAACAACTAAAACAAACGAACAAACCAAACAAAAACAAACAGAACCAACTAAAACAAAAAACACAAATTCGCCAAAGAACACTCAAAAATTTCAATGTGGATTTGTAACAATTTTAGGCGAAACCAACGCAGGCAAAAGCACACTAATTAACCGCCTTGTAGGGCAAAAGGTGGCAATTGTTAGCCCTAAAAGCCAAACCACGCGCGAAAATTTGCGTGGCATTTATAACGACAAAACCTGCCAAATCGTTTTTGTGGATACACCCGGCTATCACAAGCGCAAAACGGCGGTTGATGACGAAATGGACAAGCAAATTGCCTCAGCAGTTGAGGACACGGAAATTGTTTTGCTGCTAATTAATGCCAAAAAGCCACTTGTGCCGCAATATGAAAAATTAATTGGTCGAGTAAACACAACCGCCAAAAAAATTCTGCTTATAAATAAGGTTGACGAATCGACTTACGAAAAACTTTATCCGCAGCTTGCCGAACTCAACCGCATTGTGCAAACGGACGAAATTTTGCCAATAAGCGCGCTCAAAGGCAAAAATTGCGATGTGTTAATTGAAATGATAAAAAAATATCTGCCCACATTCGACCACGAAATGCGCTATTATCCGCCCGATGATTATGTGGACAAAAACCTGCGCCAACTAGTGGCAGAAATTGTGCGCGAAAAGGCCTTGTTATGCCTAGATGACGAAATTCCGCACGGCATTCAAGTTGTGGTAACCGCTTACAACGAAAACGCCAATCCAATTGAAATTTTTGCCGACCTTTATTGCGAAAAGGAAAATCACAAAGCCATAATTCTCGGTCACGGGGGCGAGATGATTAAAAAAATTTCCACCCTATCGCGCAAGGATGCCGAAAAATTAATAGGCAAACAAATCAACCTGCAAATATATGTAAAAGTAAAAGAAAACTGGCGCAACAATCCCAAAGCCATAGCCGAACTCGGCTTAAAATTTGAAGAATAGTTGCCCAAATTTATAAGACATACAAAATGTAGTGTCAGCCCAAAAATTGTCAAAAATTTGTTAAATTATGGTGCAAATTTTTAAATAAAAATCATATAATATATGTAATATTATTTGAATATAAGGTGAGGAGGCAATATGTTAATTCAAAATATGATTTTGAGCAACAGTTATAGAAAATTGTTTTATCAAACGGGCAATCCAATTTTCTTTCTCGCCAGCCGCCAAGTGCAAGCAGGCAAAAATTTAGCCTTGCCGCCTGTGGAAGAGGAACAAATGTTAAATTTATAATTTTTTTGCAACATAAAGAAATTAAAAATTTTGCATCGTTTTGCAAAATTTTTTTATTTTGTTCATTTTTTTGTTATAATACTGGTGTGATAGAAAAATTTAAGGGAATAATTTTAACTGTTGCCGATTATAAGGATGCGGACAAGCTTGCCACAATTTTTTCGCTTGAGCATGGCGTGTTAAACGCCAAATTTTCGGGTGTAAAAAAAGAAAAAGCAAAATATAAGGCAGTTGCTCAACCATTTGTGCTTGCAAATTTTGTGGTGGCAGAAAAGGGCAGGTCGCTAACAGTAACCCAAGCCGATATTATAGATAGTTTTCCAAACATATTAAAAAACTATTCTAAAACAATTTGCGCTTACCTTGTTTTGGATATGGTCCGTTCAATTTTGCCCGTGCAAAAGCCCGAGCAAGATTTATTTTTGCTAACCTTAAACGCATTAAAAAATGTTGAAACGCAAAATGAATACGTTGCAACAATTCAATATATTTTAAATTTTTTAAAATTTTCGGGCTTGCAGTTAGATTTTTACGAAACCGACCATGCCTATCTAGACATTAACACGGGCAACATAACTCCAGAAAAAGTTGAAAACGCTTTGCTGATAGACAAAAAGGTTTATTCCATTTTAAAGTCAGTTGATGGTTTGCAAAATGCCGAAACTTCCAACCTAAATTTGTTAAAACAAGCCGTTCGCTTGCTCCATAATGTTGTGTATCTAAAATTTGGCGTGGATGTTAAAAGTTTTTCTTTTATTTAGCATATTTAAAAAAATTAAAAAATTTTTAAAATTTTGCAAAAAAACATTTGACATCTTTTTTGTAAAGTTATAAAATTAAATAGATAATAATTATCTGCTCAAAAGATGTTCGGCAAATTATTAAGTTTAAACAAACTTCAAATTGTTTAGTCAACATGGCTTTCATGTTAGGGTGGCAAACTTAATTGCCAAGTTGTATTGTCTTTAAAACAATAGGTAGGGTGTGGGGCAACCGTTTTGTCAGCAAACTGTTGTTCGTGGGCATTGTTTTAATTATGTTAAGGAGGGAAAATGTCAACAAAACATAAAATTTTATTATCCGTTGGTGCTGTATGTTTAGTTGCAGTTATTGCAGTTGTTGCAATCGTTGCAGTTTATGCGGCAAGCAAACAACAATTTACAAGTGAAATTCACGTTAGTTACACCGCACACCAAATTCTAGGTTCGGTTAAAGCCAATTGGTATGAAGGTTCAGGCGAAGCTCAACCTATGACAACGGACGGACAAACTAAAGGCGAAGGGAACGATGTCATTGAATTTAAAGCTGGCCCAACCGGCCCAGATGAAACTGGCGAACTTAAACCTACAAAAGAAACAATTGATTTGTCCGAAACCAACAAATATGTTGTTTTTGAATATGTGTTCACAAACACAGGTTCTAAAGCGTACACTGCTAAGTTAACTTATAAAGATAATGAGCCAACAGATAGCAATTTTGATATTTATATTAAGAGTGATGGTGCAAAATTAACCACCACAACTTGGAACACTACTGAACAAGTTCAAGGTGCAACAAAATATGAAAGTGACAAAGATGGCGTTTTCATTGAAAGCGCAAGCGTGCCTGAAAATACAGAAGAAGGTGGCCCATTCTATCTTTATGTAATAGTTTCTATTCCAGAAGATGGTTTAGGCACTAATTCAGAATTCTCTGGCACATTCACTTGGGATCTTAACGCAACGTAGTTTATAAGATTTTTAAAAATTCCACACTTTAAAGCTGACAAGTGTGGTTTTTTTATTTTTAATAAATTGCATTTTTATTTGCAAAATTTAAGAAATTTTGCACATTTTGTTTGACAACATTAACTTTTAATGTTAAAATAAGGGTAGAATACTTTAATATTAATTGCTAAAAATAATATGGAGGACAATATGTCAACAAAAACAAAAATAATTTTATCAATTGGTTCGGTTTGCTTGGTTGCCGTTGTTGCAGTTGTGGCAATCGTTGCAGTTTTTGCTGCCCGCAACCAAACCTTTGAAAGTGCCATTAATGTTAGCTACATCGCCCGAGAGGTGGAGTGCACTGTTTCCGCTAACTGGTACGAAGGCACAACCGGCCCTAACAAAATGCAAACTGCAGATAAACAAGATTCAATTACGTTTAAAGCAGGCCCAGGCACAACCGGTTCTTTGTCACCTACAAAAGAGCAAATAGATTTAACAGCGGATGCTAACTATGTTGTGTTTGAATATGTTTTTGTAAACACTGGCAAAACTTTCACTGCCACTTTAACATATACCGACACTGATCCTGTTGATACAACCGGCATCCAAGTTTATGCTGGCTACAATGCAACCCAACTTTCACCAGAAGCAATTAAGGATGGCAATGATCAGGTTAAATCTTTAGAGAATAAATCAGGCACAATTCTTACTTTTACTATGGAAGATGGCAAAACAGATAATAAAACAATGTATGCTTATGTGGTTGTTAAAGTTCCAGAAAGCGCGCTTGGCTCGGACGCTAGTTTCTCTGGCAAATTTGTTTGGAATTTGGAAACTGCAGTTGGAAAAAGTTAAAAAATAACAAAAATTTATTAATTTAGTTTTGTGAGGTGAAAAATGGCAGATGCTGGCCAAAAAACTGCTACTCAGCAAGATATAAGAAAAATTGTTAATAAAAACACTCAACAGCGCAAGCGCAAAAGAACAATTTTAAACATTATTTTAATTTTGTTGTTCCTTTTGTTGCTTATCGGTTTGGGTTTTTTAACATATTTCATTGTTTATAACTCTATTTACACCCCCCCAAAAGATGTTGTTTTAACCATTCATTACAGCACCCATGAGGTAATAGGGGATAATGATAGCTTAATTGAGGATAAAGAGTTTTCTTTTGGGAAAGGGGAAAGCTCGGGCATAAGAGAACCTGAATTTGTTCACGATTTGCCGGCAGAAGGTTATCTAAGGCTGGATTATAATATAGAGAATAAATCTAGGGTAGGATATAGATATAATATTGATTTTAGCGAGTTGTTGCAAAATACCGAAAATTGCGATATTAAATGGGAGCTTAACAATGATGGCATTCAGAACGATTTATCTTCTGGCGATGTTGTAGACCATGACGATAATGGCAATTTGCTAATCTCGGTATATTTAAGAGTGATAGACCCTGATGCCAACGCACATTGCTCGGGGAAATTAGTTATAACAATTTCGGTGATTTAGTATGACTCATGGGGTTAATGTCAAGGTTGTTGAGGACGACAGCGTTGAACTTAAACTGCAAAAGGTTGCGCTTCGCCTTTCAAAAAAATATAATAAAAAAAGAGTTATTAATGAAAACCTTTTAAAGAAACCGCCTCTTTATAGAAGAATTATTAGAGGGGTATTATCTTGTGCCAACACGGTTTTCATTTCTTTTTGTTTAATTTTCGTTGGCATAACCGTTTATAACAAGATGAACAATATGCCGGCTTCATGCGCGGGTTATTTTAGCATGCAAATTGCCTCCGGCTCGATGGAAAACAGTGGCTTTTATAAAGGGGACACCGTTATTGTGCGTGCGGTGGACACTAAAACTTTGCACGCTAATGATATTATTGCTTTCTACGCTAACGATTCTCATATTAATGAAAAATATTTAACCGAAGTTGAAAATACTAATCCCGTTAAAAGTAAATTGACATTATCCACCTTTTTTGGAATATTATCTCCAGAAATTAAACAGGTAGCGCGCTCAAATAAATTGCTGGTTTTCCACCACATTCAGGCGGTGTATGAGGATGCAAACGGAACTAGATATTTCAAAACTTATGGCTCGTCTAACCTTGTGCCTAAAACCAACGAAATTGCGGTTGACAATTGGTTAATTAACGAAAATATGGTTGTTGGCTGTTACGATAACTCTATTGGCTCGCAAATTTCTGCCCGAGTTATTAACATTTTAACCACTCCAATTGCACTGACAATTGTGCTGTTTATCCCAGTTGCTTATTTGATTTATGTCCTTTTAAGAAATACACTAAAAAATGTTCAACTTGCCTTCTTGGAATGCGATGTGGTTGAAGAAAAACGCAGGTTAACAGATGAAATTTGCGTTAAAAATGGCATTGGTTATAGAATGAGCACTAAAACCAAATATAAAGTTCTGGCGCAGGCACCCGAAGGGCAGAAGTTGGAATATGTAAACCTGCTTTGGAAAACGGATAACCGCCCAGAAAATATCCGAAAATATTATTTAAGAAAAGGCCTTATTTTGCGCCCTTTGCAAAAATTAAGGGATGTAAACCGCAATTGCGAGCAGATGTTTAAAGATGGTGTAAAACCAACTAAAATTGCGAAATATTACACCGAGGAAAAAGAAAAAATTCAGGCGGAACAAAAGCGATATAAAGCACTTGTTAGAAAGATAGGGGAAAATGCTGCCTTGGCAATGCAAACGGAAGAAACTGCCGCCGCACCAAAAGTTAAAATAGCAACGCAGGCAAAAAAACCAGCAAGCAAAGCAACGCAAGCAAAAAAACAAACAAAAAGCAAAACAACAAAACGCCCATCAACAAAAGCTAGTTCAAAACCTGCCACAAAAAAACAGGCAGTGGCAAAGCCAACAAAAAATATAACTAAAAATAACAAAAAGGCAACTAAATAGTTGCTTTTTGTTTTTATTTTGGGTAAACTTAAATAGTTTGAAAACTTATTTTAAACTAAAGGAGAATTATGAAAAAGAAATATGTTTATCTTTTTAGCGAAGGCAACGCAAACATGCGTGAACTTCTTGGTGGCAAGGGTGCCAACCTTGCAGAAATGACCAATTTGGGTTTGCCCGTTCCTCAAGGGTTTACAATCTCAACCGAGGCTTGCACTCAATATTATGAGGATGGCAGGCAAATTAACGAGGACATTCGTGCCGAAATTATGCAATACATTGCCAAAATGGAAAAAATCACTGGCAAAAAGTTTGGGGATAAGCAAAACCCATTGCTTGTTTCTGTTCGTTCAGGTGCAAGAGCAAGTATGCCGGGCATGATGGACACAATTTTAAACCTTGGCTTGAATGAGGAAGTTGTTGAAACTCTTGCCCAAAAAAGCGGCAACCCTCGTTGGGCGTGGGACTGCTATCGCAGGTTTATCCAAATGTTCAGCGACGTTGTAATGGAAGTTGGCAAAAAGTATTTTGAAAAGCTTATCGACCAAATGAAAGAGAAAAAAGGCGTTGTTTATGATGTAGATTTAACGGCGGACGACCTTAAAGTTCTTGCGCGCCAGTTTAAATCAGAATATCAAAAGCAAATTGGCAAACCTTTCCCAACCGACCCTAAAGAGCAGTTGTTCGAGGCAATCAAAGCGGTGTTCCGTTCTTGGGATAACCCACGCGCTAACGTTTATCGTATGGATCACGACATTCCTTATTCATGGGGAACAGCAGTCAATGTTCAAATGATGGCATTCGGCAATATGGGCGAAACAAGCGGCACGGGCGTTGCCTTCACACGCAATCCAGCAACGGGCGAAAAGGGCTTGATGGGCGAATTTTTGATGAACGCGCAAGGCGAGGACGTTGTTGCCGGCGTGCGCACCCCAATGCCTATTTCAAAAATGGCAGAAATTATGCCAGAAGTTTACAAACAATTTAAAGATATCTGCAACACTCTTGAAACGCATTACAAAGACATGCAAGATATGGAATTTACAATAGAGGATAAACATTTATACATGCTTCAAACTCGTAATGGCAAACGCACAGCAGCGGCCGCCATCCGCATTGCGTGCGACCTTATCGATGAGGGCATGATAACCGAAAAAGAAGCTTTGATGCAAATCGATGCAAAATCACTAGACATGCTTTTGCACCCAACCTTCGACCCTAACGCGCTTAAAGAAGCGGACAAGAAAAATGTTGTGGGCAAGGGCATTGCTGCCAGCCCAGGTGCAGCGGCAGGTTCTATCGTGTTCACGGCTGAGGATGCGGTTAAAGAGGGCAAAGCAGGCAAAAAAGTTGTGCTCGTCCGCCTTGAAACCAGCCCAGAGGACATTGAGGGCATGAAATATGCGCAAGGCATTTTAACTGTGCGTGGCGGCCAAACATCGCACGCGGCAGTTGTTGCGCGAGGCATGGGCACTTGCTGTGTTTCCGGCTGTGGCGACATTAAGATGGATGAAGAGAAAAAGCGTTTCACCCTTTCTGGCAAAACATATAAAGAGGGCGATGGCATATCTCTAGATGGCTCAACCGGCAAAATTTATGATACAATAATTAAAACTATCCCTGCTGACCCTAACAGCGGTTATTTCGGCCGCATAATGAAGTTGGCAGATAAATATCGCGCTTTGGGCGTTCGCACCAACGCAGACACTCCAGCCGATGCAAAACGCGCGGTAGAATTAGGCGCAGAGGGCATTGGCTTAACGAGGACAGAGCACATGTTCTTCGACCCAGACCGCATTGGCGCATTCCGCGAAATGATTTGCGCAGATACAGTTGCCGAGCGCGAAGCCGCACTTGCAAAAATTGAGCCTATGCAACAAAAAGATTTCGAGGGCTTAATGGAGGCTCTTCAAGGCAAGCCAGTAACAATTCGTTTCTTAGACCCACCTCTTCACGAGTTCGTTCCAACCGCGGAAGAGGATATTAAGGCGCTAGCCAAAACTCAGGGCAAAACCGTTGCTCAAATTAAGCAGTTAATTAGCGACCTGCACGAATTTAACCCAATGATGGGGCACAGAGGCTGCCGTTTGGCGGTTACTTACCCAGAAATTGCCGTTATGCAAACTAAGGCTGTTATTAAAGCCGCAATAAATGTTCAAAAGAAGCATAAAGATTGGAACGTTGTTCCAGAAATTATGATTCCGCTAGTTGGCGAGGTTAAAGAACTTGCTTTTGTTAAAAAGACAGTTGTTGAAACGGCAGATGAGGTTATCAAAGCTGCAAAATCTAACCTTAAATATGAGGTTGGCACAATGATTGAAATTCCGCGCGCCGCACTAACTGCCGATGACATTGCAAAACAAGCAGATTTCTTCTGCTTTGGCACAAACGATTTAACTCAAATGACATTCGGTTTCAGCCGTGATGATGCTGGCAAATTCTTGCCTTCATATTATGCTAATAAAATTTATGAAAGCGACCCATTTGCGCGCTTGGATACAACCGGCGTTGGCAAACTTATGGATATGGCAATTAAGCTTGGCAAAACTGCCAACAAACATTTGCACGCCGGCATTTGTGGCGAGCATGGTGGCGACCCTTCAAGCATTGAATTCTGCCACAAAATTGGCCTAGATTATGTAAGCTGCAGCCCATTCCGCGTTCCAATTGCGCGCCTTGCTGCCGCTCAAGCCAACATTAAAAACCCAAGAAAATAAATTTAAATAAAAAAATAATTTTAGCAAAAAGAGTGGTTTTGCTCTTTTTGTTTTTTTGTATAGTTTTTGGCTAGTTTTATAAAAATATAATAGTGAACGCTATTTTCACTCTTTTTTGTAAAATTGTTTGACAAATTTATTTTAAATATATAAAATAAAAACATAAGGGGTAAAAGGAGAAAAATATACCAGCAAAAAATATATCTAAAGAGGATCTTGAATTATTAAAACGCCTATCTAAAGAAAACACTTGGAAATATGGTGATATGAAAAAGGTTTATGATTTAATCAACGACCCTAAAAATGCAAAAGAACTCATCGACGAATTGAATGGGGCAGACATCGTACGGTTGGCTGAATTGGTGCTTGCTCCAAATGACACTTGGTCAACCCAGCAAAAAATTGCCTTAGTTAAAAAAGACGTTAGAGCTTTTAGCCATTTCCCATTTTTATCGAATAGCCTAACAATGAATGACCAAGAATTGTTAAAAGAATGTTTAAAGGCATTTAACAAAAAGTTTACGCCGGTCGAGAGGAAAGATGTTTATTATTTCGATTTTAAAATGGTTTTCCGTCACATAACTTTCAATCAAGAAAATTTAGAAACATTAGTAAAATCTTTCCCAGACCAATCGCCATTTATTTTTGAGGAATTTCCATTTAACGAAATTCAAAATTGGCGCGAATTAATTAAATCTAATCCAAATTTAGCGCTTCAAAACAGAATGCTGGAGGCCATGGACGAAGTTAACTATTTCAGCAAAAGCGATTTGCAAAAATTTATAGAAAAATATGACGATTTGTTAAGAAACAAAACTTTTTATAATCATTGTATGGAAAAAGCTAGTATCGAAATTCAAAACAAAATAAGGGATAAAAATCGTCAAGTTGGCTATGCAATTTCAGATGCGTACAGCAGCAGTTACGAAAAGGGAAAAGCAGCAGAAGAAAAATACGGATCGGAATTAGACAAAGTCCAAGATGCTTTAGATTATATTACAAAAATTTTCGACCCATATAAAAGATATATTATGGAACAGGAATTAGCAAAACAACAAAAGGCCGGCAGCGGTGTAACAGCGTAGGTGAAATATGAAATTAAGTAAATTAGAACAATTGATAGATAAAACTTTTAACGATTTGCTTGTTCCACCTAAAACTACGGCGGAATTAATTGAATACATTAATTATAGATTAGAACAACTTAAGGTTAAATAAAAAGGGGCAGCGGCCTCTTTTTATTTAAATTTTTAAAAATTTAGGAGTTTTTAAAGTTTTGCAATATTTAGTTAAAAAGAGCATTTAGATAAGGGGTTATTTAACATTTAGTTTAAATGTTAGGAAAATTTGTTTTTGTGTTGAATTTAGGGGTTAAATGGAGCTCAACAAATGATTAAAGGTGGCGTTCCTTTAGAGTTCTTGGAAGAACTTTGCGCTAAAACAGATCTTGTTACTGTTGCTAGCAGATATTTAACATTAACTCATCGTGGCGGAAATTATTGGGCACGCTGTCCTTTTCATAACGAAAAAACCGCCTCTTTTACTATAAAAGAGGATGGTCAGTTCTATAAATGCTTTGGTTGTGGCGAGGCAGGCAACGTTATAAATCTGGTTGCAAAAATGGAGAATGTGGATTTTTTAACCGCTGTTGAAATGTTGGCAAAAGAAGCAAACATGCCATTGCCAACCGACCAAGAGAGTGAGGAAATAAAAAAACAAAAGCAGCAGCGCGAAACGATGTATGCAATTTTAAAGGCAACCACCGATTTTTATCATAACAATTTATTAAACAACCCAAATTCGCCGCAAGGTCAGTATATTAAATCGCGTGGGCTTACCAGCGAAACAATTGAAAAGTTCAAAATTGGTGCATCCTTAAATTACGAGGGGTTAATAAACCACCTTTTGCAAATGAATTTTAAGCCGGCAGACATGGTGTTGGCAGGAGTCGTCGGCAGGGGCGATCATGGCCTTTATGATTTTTATGGCGGCAGAGTTATATTTCCAATTTTCAATGGCTTTGGCGATGTCGTGGCGTTTTCGGGCAGGAGCATTGAGCAATCTCCCGAGCATACAAAATATAAAAACACCTCGCAAACGCTAATTTTTAACAAAAGTGAAATTTTGTTTGGTTACAATTTTGTTAGAGAATTAAAAAAACAGCGCATGTTGGATAGCATTGTAATTGTTGAGGGGCATATTGATGTTATTATGTGCCATCAAGCCGGCATTACAAATGTTATTGGTTGTATGGGAACCGCGCTTACGCCGCTTCACGCAAAAAAAATTAAAACGCTTGTTGATAATGTCATTTTGTGTCTAGACGGCGATAGCGCGGGCGCAAATGCAACATATAAGGCAATAGACACTTTAAAAGAAGCTGACTTAAATGTGCGTGTTGTGCGGTTAACGGGCGCAAAAGACCCAGACGAATACATTAAAAAATTTGGCAAAGACAAATTTGTTGAGTTTTTGGAAAATGCAATAGATTGCGTGGATTTTGTTTTGCAAGATAGTGCAAAAAAATATAATTTAGAAAATAATTCAGACAAAAACAAATATGTTAAAGAGGCATTAAATTATATCTCTAAATTTACAACACCAGCCGAGCAAGAAATTTATTTGCAAGCGGTTCAGCAAAAGGTGGAAATTCCAATTGACGCACTAAGAAATAGTTTAACGCGTGTCAAAACAAATTCAGCACAAAAACAAATAGAGCAAGAGGGTAGCGAAATTATTAAAGATAGATATGTTTTGGATGGCAAAATAACAATATTAGCCGGCATTCTTTACAATAAAATAAAAAATTATGAAGATTTTGCAGGAATTTTTAACACTGAGGATGAATTAAGTGAATTGTACAAGTTCTTTGTGTCAAAAATAAAAGAGAACAAGCCAATAAATCCTTCAATTCTGTTTGATAATTTTAAAATTGAACCAAACAGCGCAATAGATAAAGTTATAAACTATGTTTTTCCAGCGGACAATGTGTTTGAAACAATTGTAAAAGATAGTTCAAAACGCGTTAAATTATATTCTTTGCGCACAGAACGGGACAAGCTTATTCAACTTATGAATTCTTGCTTAACCGACGTGGATAGATATAATTATTTGGCAAAAATTAAACAGATAGATGAAACGATAAACAAGGAGAAAGTGTGATTGAAATAGATAAAACCGATTCGCTTTATAAATATCTCTTCGCTTTGGGGGTAAACTCAAGCGAGTTAGAAAAGTTATATTTAGAACTCGCGCAAAACGGGAGATACAAAATAAAAGATATAAGGGCATATTTTAATTCAATTTTTCAGCCCAGCACTACAACAGATTTAGAAGAAAAAGATTTAGAGCCAATTTTAGATTATTATTTAGACATTAAAAAAATAAAAAAACCTTCTAAAAAACAAATTTCGTGCGAACTAAAAACTTACTTTGAAACTAAGGATAAAAAATTGTTTTCTGCCCTGCAAACATATTTCTTGCTAGATGTTTTACATTTATGTTTAAATTATAAAACTTTACATAAAAATGTGGATTTACAAGATTTGGTGCAAACTGCAAATTTAGGCCTTAACACTGCCATAAAAAAATATAACCCAAATTTTAAATTGAATATTGAAGATTATATAATTTTCTATTTAAGGGAAAAAATTAAAGAATTAGAGGAGAAAAATTAATGGAAAATTTAGAAGAAGCAAAACAAGCAATCTTGCAACAGTTTAAAGATATTCACAAAGTTTCAGTTGCGGATGATAGCCTTTTAACTATGCTGGTTGAAAAGTATAAAGATATTGATT
Source organism: uncultured Clostridia bacterium (assembly GCA_947628205.1). Taxonomy (GTDB): domain Bacteria; phylum Bacillota; class Clostridia; order Christensenellales; family UBA1242; genus Onthoplasma. The sequence goes on along the minus strand of CANQYX010000005.1, from coordinate 4,152 downwards.
TAACCGAAGTTGAAGAGGTTAAAAAGTTTTTAATAGATAACGGAATTAAAATTACCGATGCCATTCAAGATTACAGCATAGATGAAAAGGAATATGAAAATATCATAAGCCAAATTAACGCTAATGACCCAGTTAAAATGTATCTTAAAGAAATCGGCAACATTCCGCTTTTGTCTGCCGAAGAAGAGCGAGAATTGAGCCGCCGCATGGTTGAAGAAAACGACAAATATGCACGAGATAGATTAATTGATTCTAATTTGCGTTTGGTGGTAAGCATTGCCAAGCACTATCAAAATATGCACAATATGCCATTTTTGGATCTTATCCAAGAGGGTAATTTGGGTTTGATGCGCGCGGTTGAAAAGTTTGACTATAACAAAGGTTTTAAATTTTCCACTTATGGCACGTGGTGGATAAGGCAAAGCATAACGCGTGCTATTTCCGACCAAGCAAGGCTTATGCGTTTGCCTGTGCATATGGTTGAAACAATATCAAGATATAATAAAGCGGTTAAAGAGTTGTTGCAAGAGTTGGGCAGAGACCCTAGCATAGACGAAATTGCAGCAAAACTTAACACAACTGTTCAAAAAGTTATGGAAATTCAAAAAATTTCGCAAGACCCAATTTCGCTAGAAAGTAAAATGGGGCATGAAGAGGATAGTAAAATTGGAGATCTTATTCCAGACGAAAACACTTTATCTCCTGCCGATGTGGCACAACAAAACATGCTTAAAGAGCAATTGATGGGCGTTTTGGAAACATTAACTCCACGAGAACAAAAAGTTATTCGTTTAAGATATGGCTTGGACGATACCCACCCACGCACTTTGGAAGAGGTTGGAAGAGAATTTTCTGTAACGCGTGAAAGAATTCGCCAAATCGAGGCAAAAGCGTTGAGAAAACTTCGCCATCCAGCAAAGTTAAAACGCTTGCGCGATGATTTAGCTGCGGAAGAATATTATATTCCGGAAAAGAAACAAAAAACCAGAAGAGGGAGAAAGAAACAATGAAAACAATTTTAGAAATTCAAAAATTAGATAGGCAAATTAGAGCGTTGGAAAGAGAAGTGGAAACCTGTCCTGCGAGTGTGGATTTTGAAAAATATAAAAAAGTGTTGCAGTCGGGAAGGGATAGATTTAATCAACTTGAAAATCAGGCAAATGAAATAATTAAAAACTTTAATTTGGCAAATAATCATCTGTCCAATTATAAGGGTGGCAGTGATATTATAAAAAAGAAAAATACTGCAAATATAAATTTAGATAATATTTCTTCATTAATCTCAGATGCAAATGCTTTGCTTGGCGATTTAAGCGAAGAAAACAGGCGTGTTGAAGATTTGGTTAGAAAATCAGAAGAAATTGTTAGAAAAAGTGCCGAGTTAAGCCAAAAATTAACCGAAGCTAAACTTCGCTCCAAATCTATTAAGGCGAAAATTGAACAAAAAAAGCAAGAAGTTGCACCAAAAATTGTTGAATTGCAAAAGAAAATTGCCGCTTTAGAGCCTAAGGTGCAAGATAAAGAAAAATACGAAAAATATATCGAAATGAAACAAAAGGGCATTTTCCCTGTTTATGTTCCGTTAGTTGATGTTTTCTGTGGTGGCTGCAGTGTTGAATTGCCACTCAACTTTATTGAAAAATTAAAAACTAAAAAGATGCTTCCTTGCGAACATTGCGGAAGAATTATCATGCTGGATAAATAATGATAAGTTTAAAAAAGCAACGATTTTAAATCGTTGTTTTTTATTCATTAATGAAAGATATTTGTCATAAAATTAACTATGAAAATAAAATCATTTTTTGGCGCGTTCGTTGATTATTTTTTAATTTTAAGCGCAATTATTGGCGTAGGTTTTGCATCGGGGAAAGAAATTAGTGTTTTCTTTTTCGATTTCGGCCAAGCATCAATTTTGGGGCTTATAGCGTTTGCGCTTTTATATCTATATTTGTTTTTCGTTATCGATTATGTAAAACATAAAATAATGGCAAATAGTTACAACGAATTTAACACAACATTATTTGGTAAATTTGTTAAAATTTCAAATGTATTTATGGTTGTAAATTTTGCAATTACAAGTGCAGGCATGTTGGCAGGGGCAGATTATCTATTTGAAACTTTTTTTAATGTTAAATATCATATTCCATCATTAACTTTGTCTTTAATCATTTTCTTTTTGCTTATTGGCGGAATGGGCAAAATAAAATTTGTTTCTAATTTAATAATCCCAATAATGATTTTTGCAATAGTTGTAAACTCAATTAAAAACATAAATCCACAAAATGTAAATTTGCCAGTTGTTTCTCAAAGTGGGACAATGGCGCTATGGTATGGTTTGCTTTTTGGCATAAACAACTTTGTGGCCGCTCTTCCAATTATATTTGAAACAAAATTAAAATCTAAGGGTAAAATATTTGTAATATTTAGCATTTGCTTAATCATTTTACTAAACATTTTAGTGTTGGCAAGCAACAATTTTTCAACCGATATGCCAATGTTTGAATTGAGCGCAAATGTCTCAAGTTGGTTCTATTATCTATATTTTGCCACACTAATTTTAGCACTCTTTTCAACCTTGATGATTTGTTGTTACAATATGCATCTAATTTTGTTTAATGGAAAAAAATCTAAATTTTGCGCGTCAACAATTTTGTTAATAAATTTAATTGTTTCCCAGTTGGGTTATGCGTTTATTGTTAAATATCTTTATGTTTTGTCTGGCATAATAAGCGCGATTTATATTTTAATTTTAATTATTTTAGTTATTGTAAAACTTGCAAAATTAAAATTGCGCAAAGAAAAAACAAGTTTAGAAATTAATTAAAAACATTTTTATAAAATTTCAAATTATTGTTAATTTTTAAAATATAATTTCTTGTTTCTGCAAAAGGGATGTTTGTTAGTTTAGTTCCGTCACTGTATCGCGCATCCCTTAACCATGTTCTTACAATTGTTTCACCAGCATTGTATGCGGCAAGAGAGGAGTTAATGTCGTTAAATTTTTTGTTTAAATAACTTAAATATAAGCAACCAAATTTTATGTTAATTTTTTCATTAAATAAATCTTCTTTTTCAATGCTAAAATCTAATTTATAATAGTCAATTAAAAATTGAGCGGTGGAAAGTTTAATTTGCATAAGCCCTAACGCGTTTTTATTTGATTCGGCATTTTTGTTAAAATGACTTTCTGTGTTTATAACACTAGCAACAAGTTCGGGTTTCAAATTAAACTCGCGAGAATAAAACAAAATTTCGTTTTTATATTTTATCGGGTGAGTTATGGCAGCAATTGTTTTAAAACCTGCCAAGGATAGCGCAAACACAAAAACTATAATTAGTAAAACAGCCCACTTTTTCATACCTTTATTATACTCAACAAAAAAACTTTCTTTCGTTAAATAATTTTTAAAATTTAAAAAAATTTGCTGTTTTATTTAAAATTTTACTTGTTAAAATTAAAAAGTTATTTTTAATTTAAAAAATATTATTTTTTTTATAAAAATTTTGCATTTTTTATTAAAAATTTGCATAAAAAACGCGGTTTTTTATTGTTTTTTAAAAATTTTGTCAAAATTTATTTGTAATATTATTTAATTTTGTTAAAATTAAATTTATGATTAAAGCAGTTGTTTTTGATTTTGATGGTCTAATGTTTGATACAGAAATTTTGTGGAAACGCGTTTTTCAAAAATATAATAAAAAATTTAATATTAATCTAACAGAAAAAACAAGGGCATCTTTTATTGGCAAAAACGAAAATCTTGTTAGGCAAGAATTGCGCGCGGCATATCCAACTCTTGACGTGGATAAATATCGAGATGCTCAGTTAGAAGAAGTAAACAAAATTATATTATCCGGCAAACCAAAAGCCAAAAAGGGTTTGTTTGAATTGCTAAATTATTTACAAAACAACAATTACAAAATGGCAATCATTTCGGGCAATTCGCTAGCTAAAATGAGTTTTTTACTTGCAAAAAATAATATCGATGTTGGGTTGTTTCATCCTATTATATCGAGAGATTCAAATATGGAGTCCAAGCCAAGTCCGCAGCCGTTTTTATATTGCGCAAAACAGATGGGCGTTAAGCCGTGCCAATGCGTAATGTTGGAAGATGCATATAATGGCATACGCGGTGCATACGATGCAGGGTG
>CANQYX010000004.1 GCA_947628205.1 uncultured Clostridia bacterium | reverse complement strand
CCATAGTTTTATTGTTAGCCGTCTGGCTAGGGCTGAATTTGCAGAAAGACATATCCATATAATAGCACAAAAAAATTAAAATGTAAAACAAACGCAAATTTTAATTAAAAATTTTTTGTGTGCAGCCAAAACACCCTTTGTCATTCTGAGCAAAGCGAAGAATCTAAATCCAGATCCTTCGACTCACTTCGTTCGCTCAGGATGACACCGCCAGCATGTCATTGCGAGGCGGTTTGACCATCAAACCACCGTGGCAATCTCAACCTTATGTCATCCTAACGAAGTGAAGGATCTCGGGGTCCCCACAAGAACTTTGTTCGGCAGTGGGGTAATTCGGGGTCCCCATGAGAACTTGCTTTGATATGGGGTAAATAAACGAGTCAAAGAATCTTAAAGTTCTTTTTCCGCACGTACAAGCATAAACTTTTGTATGAAAAAATTTATTTTATGTTTTTTGTGCGCTTGCTTTAGTTTAACCTTCGTTGGCTGCAAAAAGGCAGATAATTTAAACAATTTAAGCGCAAATTTAACCTCATACATCATAAATGTTGACCTCAACGCCGCCACCCACAGTGCAACTTGCACCGAGCGCGTTATGTATGTTAACAACAGCGGCGCAATTTTAAAAAATGTTAAATTCCACCTATATCCGCAGTTTTTTGAGGAAGTTGGCGCAGGCAAAGTGGTTGCATCCACCCAGATGAACGAGGCCTATCCGCACGGCATGAGTTACGCCGAGTTTGAAGTTACGCGCGTGGCGGTTGCTGGCAAAGACCAACCGGTTGTGTATTCGGGCGAGTGCGACGGCATTTTGTCGGTTGACCTAAATTCTAGCCTAATGCCAGACAAAAATGTCGAAATTTATATCGAGTTCAATTTCACATTGCCGAACTGCGAACACCGCTTTGGCTATGGCGATAACACAATAAATTTGGGCAATTTTTACCCTATCGCGTGCGTTTACGAAAACGGCTCGTTTGACGAGAGCGGATACAGCCCGAACGGCGACCCGTTTTACAGCGACATGGCAAATTATAGCGTAAACATTGCCACGGACAGCGCCTACACAGTTGCCGGCAGCGGCAGAAAAACGCAAGACACGCTTGAAAACGGCAAAAAAGTTTGCAAGTTCACCGCGCTTATGGTGCGCGATTTTGCGCTGGTTTTAAGCAATAAATTTGAAGTTGTTTCCGGCATGGCGGACAAAACCGCGGTGGACTATTATTATTTTGATGAGGACGATGACAGCGCCAAAGCCAATTTACAGACAGGCATTGATGCAATAAAAACCTATTCTAAATTGTATGGAGATTACCCTTACGAAAATTTCTCGTTGGTTAAAGCCGATTTTGTTTATGGCGGAATGGAATATCCAAATTTGGTGCTTATAAACGCCGACATTGACAACGTAGATGATTATAAAAATGTTATAATTCACGAAACGGCACATCAATGGTGGTATGGCGTGGTTGGCAACAACGAGCATGAACACCCTTGGCTGGACGAGGGGCTGACCGAATATTCCACCCTGCTTTTCTATGACAACAACAGCGGATATAACCTAACCCACGCCGAAATGCTTAAAGCAAATAAAGAAAATTACACGCTTTTTATGTCGGTATACAGCGATGTTTTGGGCGACATTGACACCAGCATGCGCTCGATTTACGATTACTCCACCGAGCCAGAATATACCTATTGCACCTATGTTAAAAGCGTGCTTATGTTTGAAAGTTTAAATGGGCTTATTGGGCAAAAGAAATTTATCTCCGGCCTTAAAGAATATTATTCTGCCAATAAATACACCAACGCCAAGCCAGAAAATTTAATTTCTGCCTTTGAAAAAACAAGCAAAACTGCTCTCACCAACTTTTTCAACAGCTGGCTTCAGGGCAAAGTTGTGGTTAGATAAAAAATCCGCATAATGCGGATTTTTTTCAAATAAGATCCTTCGGCAAGCTCAGGATGACATAATCGGGGCGTGTTGCGACGATGTCATGTTGAGCGTTAGCGAAACATCTAGATCCTTCACTTCGTTCAGGATAACATGCCACTCGGAATAATATAAATTTAATTATTTCACAGTTGAGCCAAACCCGCCCGTGCGTTTGGCGTTTGAATTGGTTTCAGCATCGTCATCTGTGGTTAAAAATTTAAAAAAGAAAATTTGCCCAATTTTATCTCCCGCCCTAACCATATAAGGCATTTTGTTTAAATTGTGAAGCAAAAAGCCAATGTTGCCGTCATTCGTTTCGTTGTCCGCATAATCGCTTTCAATAATACCAATGCCGTTTGCCAAAATTAGCCCTTTTTTGCCTAGTCCGCTGGTTGATGCCAAAATAAAGCCCTCGTCTGGGTTGCAATATGCCTTAAAATTAATAAACACAAGCCGAGTGCTTTCGGGCGGAATTTCAATGTCGATTGGCGAAAAGCAATCGTAACAAACGGCGTGTTTTGTTGCGCGGTAAGGTTTTTTAAGCGTTTTGGGGTCCACCCCATATTGCATAAATTCGGGTTTAACAAGTTCAAATTTCCTCATAACAACTCCTAAAATTTAAAAGCAATTACATATCTGGCGAAATAGGTTCAAAAACAATTCTGCCAAATTTATCTATATTGTTTGGGTCGATAAGTTCGCCCCTTTCGCAAACTATGCGCAGCCCATCTTGCGTGTGCGCAACAACCGTTTTTGTGTCCGCCATAACCTCTTCCAAGCGGCCGATATAATAAACAGAATGGTTCAACTTTTGTTGTGAATATAACTTAACATCGCCCTGGTTGCTGCCAAGCGTTGTGGTTAATGTGTCGAAAAGCTCAAACCTGTTGTAGCCATCGCGCACAACAACATCATTTAAATTGAGCGTTTTTGGGTGTTGAACATAATCGAAACTGCCAACAAAATCTCCATGCACTTGGTTGCCGTAGCCAATGTTATGCACTGTTTGAACTTCATCAATATTGCCAATTTTATAAACGGGCAAAGATTTCAAACAAACAGCGGCATAAATTTCTTTAGGGCAGTCCTCTTTTTCGGCAACGGAAAAATCGTACTGCTTAAAATTCAATTTGTCCGAACACATATCCACCTTTTTGCCGCCAACAGAAATTTCGCCATAAATTAGCGAATAGCATTCAAAATAATTGCAGCCAGAAGGAAGTTTAAAGGTTAATGGCAGGTGGGAAGGGTCGAAAGTTTGTTTGCTTAAAAGGGTTTTTTCTTCCCCCGCATCCTTAGTTTTGATAATTTTATAAAACTCTATAACTTTTTCAGTTTTCAAACTCATAACATCTCCTAAAATTATTTTAGCACAACGCAGACAAATTGTCAATAAATATACAAATTCAAACAAAAAAAGATGGCAATTGCCACCTTTTATTATTATTTATTGTCGCTATAACTTAATTTAACGCTTGGGCCCATGGTTGAAGCAACATAAACTGACTTCAAATAAGTTCCTTTTGCTGCGGCAGGTTTTGCCTTAATAATTGCATCCATAACGGTGGATAGGTTGGTATAAAGCCTATCTGCGCCGAAACTTGCCTTGCCAATGCGAACATGCACAATATTTTGTTTGTCCAGCCTATATTCAACTTTACCGGCTTTAACGTCTTTAATGGCCTTGGTTACGTCCATAGTAACAGTGCCGCTCTTAGGGTTTGGCATTAAACCTTTAGGGCCTAAGATACGCGCACAACGGCCAAGCGCCCCCATCATATCTGGTGTGGTGATGCACACGTCAAAATCTAGCCAGTTGCCCGACATAATTTTGGCAACAATATCATCATCACCAACAATGTCTGCGCCTGCTTTTTTGGCCTCTTCTGCCTTATCGCCTTTGGCAATAACCAAAACGCGAACATTTTTACCAGTTCCTTCTGGCAAAACCACAACGCCACGGACTTGTTGGTCTGCATTGCGGCCATCAACACCCAAACGGATGTGAAGTTCAATTGTTTCGTCAAATTTGGCTTTAGCTGTGCTTAAAACCACATTTAGTGCCTCTTTTGCGTCGTAAACCTTTGTTTTATCAATAAGTTTAGCGGATTCTACATATTTCTTACTTCTTTCCATTGTAGCCCTCCACTGTTATGCCCATACTTCTGCAGCTGCCTGCAATCATGCTCATGGCTGCCTCTAGGCTGCCCGCATTTAAATCTGGCATTTTTTGTTCTGCAATCTTTTTAAGTTGGTCAACAGTAATTTTTCCAACTTTAGTGCGCGCTTTTGCGCTGCCTTTTTCAAGCCCAGCCTCTTTTAAAATTAAATCTGCTGCTGGTGGTTGTTTTAGGATGAATGTGAAACTTCTATCCTCGAAAATTGTGATTACACAAGGTATTGTGAAACCAACCATTTTTGCTGTTCTATCGTTAAACTCTTTAACAAAACCTGCAATGTTGATGCCGTGTGGGCCAAGTGACGAACCGACAGGTGGTCCGGGGGTGGCTTTGGCAGCAGGAAGTTGAATGTTAACAACAGCCTTAACTTTTTTTGCCATATATCCTCCTTTAAATTTTATGGCGTGGTTGTAGGGTTAACCCCTCCCACGAAAGTGCAAATAAAAAATTTGCGTTATAAATTTAACACAAATAATTTTATTTGTCAATAGTTTTTTAGAATTTTCTAATTTACAAGTTGATTTTTTTGTTTTTGGAACAAAAATTCGTCTAATTTTGTTTTATAAATGCTACCCAAAAGCGCAACCATGCCCATCCTAAAAATTTTGTTAAACTTTGCCACATTAACTTTTTGATAAAACTCTATGTCCTTATTAAGCACAAGTTCAAAATCGTTTTCAACAAGCAGCTCAAAATGTTTAAATCTGCCAAATTCATCCACAACATCGGCTTTTGGGTCGATGTGAAAGCCATATCTTTCATCTTTATGCAAAACAAGCAAAATGTCAAAGGTGGGCAGTGCCATTTTCATATATGGCAACAGGTTGTAAAGGTTGTTTAGGTTTGCATAAATTATCATATAAATTTTTATGATAAAAACCCATTTTTTGCAATAACTTTAAATGTTTTTTAATTCATTTATTTCGTCTTTATATTCCTGAATTTTAAGTTGCTTAATAAAATTAGAAAAATTTTCTAAATATCCACTATCTTTAAATTGGGACATCATAAATTTTCTATAATTTTCCTGCTCAATTGGAAAACCGCTATAAACAATTTGGAAATCCTCAAAAACAGTGAGGCAGCGCACGTTGCAACAAGTGTAATTTACATACAATCTACCATTCCATTTGTGGCGCGAAAGATTAGTTAATGTATCGTAAAATTTGGGCGAAATAAGCTCTTTTAACTGTTGGTCGGTTAATTTTTCTACATACATATTGCCCGCCTACAAAATTAAACCGCTTTGAATTGGTGTTTCAAACTCAGTTAAAACAGATGTATATTTTTTGCCATAGTTTTCAATGAAATATTCGCGCAAAATGTTTGTTGACACCTTGTCCACGCACGACAATTCATATGGCTCGTTGTTTTTAGGCCTTCTAACCTCGCAATCGCTTATATATAAGAAAAAGAATTCACTCTCTCCACACGATGGCTGGGCATATCTAACCGCCAAATAGTTTTTGCCGCGCCCCCTAATTGGGAAAACCGCGCTATCCACCACCATTTGGTAATCATTTAAAAACAAATTTTTAATTTCGTTGCCTTCTAAAAGTTCTGCAAACATAATTTCCTCCTAATTGTAATTTTAGCTAATAAACGCTAAATTGTCAAATAATAAAACAAAAAGGGTGGAATCTAGTTATTCCCCACCCTAATTTGATTAAACCCAAGTTCAACTTCGCTAGCGCGACCGAACATTTCAACTAAAACTGTAACTTTTTGGTTTGCTGTGTCAACCGCTTTAACCGTGCCAACAAAACTTGCCAGCGATCCGTCCACAATTTCAACCATATCGCCAACTTTAACATCAAGTTCAATTTTAACTTCGTTTTTCACGCCATCAACGCCCATGCGCCTTGCCTCTTCGTCAGTTATTGGAGAAGGCCTGCCTCTAGGGCCAACAAAACTGTTAACATATTGCGTGTTTGTAATAGCGTGCCAAATATCATCGCCATACATCATTTTAACCAGCATATACCCCGGCATGGTTTTTTTAGGCACAAGCACTTTTTTGCCGCGCTTTTCCACCAAGACATCTTCCATTGGAATAACGATGTCAAAAATGCGGTTTTGAAGCCCAAATTTTTCAATAGTAACCTCTAAATTTTGTTTTGCAACATTTTCATAGCCAGAATAAACATGCAAAGCATACCATTTTGGAACTTCATCTATATTCTTATCAATAATTGCCATAAATTTCTCCTATAAATTTTAGTATAACAAACCGGTTAGAAGCGAGCAAAGTTTATCCAGCCCCAACAAAACCAAGGCAAAAACAATAACAACCACCAAAACTATGCCAGTTTGCTTAACCACTTCGCCAAATTTTGGCCAAGTAACTTTTTTAAGCTCGCTGCCAGTGTCTTTAATTGCCTTAACAACTTTGTTTGGTTTTTTTGTTTTTTCTTTTTTCTTTTTCTTGTCTACATCCTTCGCCTTAACTTCAACCGCTTTGCCGTCTTTTTTATCCGCTTTAACTTCGGTGGTCACAGTGTCGGTTTTTGGCGCAGTTTCTGCCACATCGGTTTCGGTTGGAACAACAGTTTCTGCCAAATTTTCTTTAACCTCGGCCGCCGCTTGCTCCGCTTTTAATGCCTTAACGGGCGCATTTTTGTTTTTCTTTTTATTTTTAGACATGTTCACCCCTTATTTTGTCTCTTTATGAGTGGTGGTTTTTTTGCAAGTTGGGCAATATTTTTTTAATTCCATCCTATCTGGATTGTTTGCCTTATTTTTTGTTGAGTAATAGTTCCTCTCCTTGCATTCAGTGCATTCAAAAATAACTTTTTCTCTTTTAGTTTTTTTGGCCTTTGCCATAATTATCTCCTTTTAACAGCAAATTAAAATTTAAAAAGTTTTTGTTAAGGTTAAAATTAACCTATAACAACACCCAATTTAAAAAGGGTTTTAAAAAAACACCTTTCCAAGTGCTAGAAATATAATAGCATAAAAAAAATTACTTGTCAACAGGTTTTTAAAAAATTTTTAGAATATTCAAAATTATTTTTTAAAACGTCAATTTCCGCCAACAAAAAAAGTGGCTTGCGCCACTTTATTTTTCACTATCCTCGTCATTTTTATAAACATAACTGTTTGTTTGCACTTCTGGCTCAACCGTTTTTTCGGTTTGCTGGATGCTGGTGAAATTTGAGTTTTCTTCCAACTCTTTATGTTTATTTGGTTTTTCCATTAAACTGCCATTAGTAAGCTCTTTTGCCTTTTTTTCTTTCTTTTCGCGCTTATTATGCCCAAGCAAAGTTTCAACGAAAGCCACCTGTTTGCCTTTAACCTCGCAGATAAACCTGAAAACCACATAGGCAAAATATATAACTGCCAAAAACGAAAGCACGCTTTGATAAATGTTAAACCCTTTTATTGTGCCAGTGGTTAAATTGATGTTAAAAATTTCCAACACCAAAAATTCAATAAATTCCAGCCCAGTAAACACGCACGAAATAACGAACATATCCACCGAACGCGATTTAACCTCTGCCACCGAGCAAAGCAACATAAGCATAACCGAAAGCAGAACTAGCATAACAACAAAATTTACGCCCACGCCAAATAGGTTAGCGGCAAGGGATTTCCATGCCATAACAACCCCAACAAGCACAAAAGTTAAAACATAAAATAACCTTAAATTTTTAGACATATTTATACCTCGATTATTGTAATTTTAACACAAAAATTTTAATTTGGCAAATATTTTTATATCATTTTACTAAAATTGAATTTTGTTTATAGCAAATAATTAGTTGCACCCAACATAAAATTCGACATTTTACGCATACTAAGGGCGTGAAAAAGTATTTGCTTTTAATGTTAATTTTTTTGTGTTGTGCAGTGATAATGGTTCGCCCTAAACTTAACGCTTATGCAACTGCCAGTTCGGGCAGTTTAAACGAAAAAATTGAATTTCAATATGGCGACCGTGTGTTTTTTTACGATTTATCCAAAAACATAAAACGCAGCGACCAGTTCGATTTGAATTACGAAATAAATAAATTTAACCGTTTTGGAAGTTACAGCGAACGCAAAGCACTGCTAGAAAAAATGCTTGAAGCACGAATTGAAAAATCGGTTGCACTTGAATACATTTTTCCAAATTTAAAAGCGGTTGTAAAGCGCATAGAAAAAAATGTATATTTGGCTCCGCTAGATGCAAAACTATCTGTTAACACAAACGCGGAACAGGTTTTTAAAATAACGCCCGAGCGCGTTGGCTGCAAGTTGGATAGCGTTGCATTACACAACGAAATAATTGCCGCATATTTAAAAAATGATGTTTTAAAAATATCCGTGCCAACAACAACGCTTTTGCCAAAAGTTTTTGCAAAAGATTTTGAAAAATACACCAATTTGCGCGCAGATTTTTCCACAAATATCGCTTCTTCCAGCCAGGATAGGAAGCACAACATTAAAAACGCACTAAACTCTTTAAACAAAGTGGAAATAGCACCCAACCAAACCTTTTCTTTTAACAAAACGGTTGGCAGACGCACGCAAGCCAACGGATACAGAGAGGCAAAAATTATTGTGAACAATGAGTTTGTAGACGGGCTGGGCGGCGGAGTTTGTCAGGTTTCAACCACGCTATATAATTCGGCCTTGCTTGCTGGGTTAGACATAGTTGAAGCAAACAAGCACAGCAAACAAATAAAATATGTAAAATATGGTTTTGATGCAATGGTAAATTTTGGCAGTAGCGACCTAAAATTTAAAAACAACACAAACGAAAAAATTACAATTATAACAACATATTCGCCCACAAGTGCGCGCATAAGAATTTATGGCGAAAAGCTAAATTGCCAATATAAATTAACAAATGAAATTGTTTCCACCACCGAGCCAGAAACCGAAATTTTATATGACGAAAAAGGTCAGTTTGCCGACAAAGTTACCTTTGAAGACGAATTCTTTTATCTAAAAAAGCCATCTAAGGGCATGGAAATAAAATCGTATAGAGAAAAATATATAGATGGCCGTTTGGTAGATCGCCAGCTTTTGCGTTTCGATAAATTTAAAGTGCAAAATGCGGTAAAAGTTTTTGGCACCAAAAAGCGCGAACCCGAAAACCCAATCCCAATAGGATTTTCGCTGCCAATTTTAATTTAACTTATGGCCTTTCGCTCATAGGGTAAATTTTATAATCTGGCAACGCGTTTTTATACTCTTGAACAGACACATCAGGAACGTAAATCTTTAACACTGGTTGTATGTTAGGATGGAAAACTAACGAGTCAAATTTAGGCGGTTTTTCGCCTTTGAACGTAACCATTTTGCAGTTTGTTCTTTCTGGGTTATAGAATGAAGTTCGGCCAACGTCTATAAGTTTTTCTGGCAGAACAATGCTGTTGTATTCCGACAAGGAAAAAGTGTTATCACTTATATATTTGGTGGTACTTGGCAAAACAATTTCTCGGTCGCATGTAAAGCCATAGCACATTCCAACGCTTGTTATCAAAATTCTACTCGCTGCATCGAACTCGATTGTGTCAAGTGGCACATAGTTTGTGGTGCAACCAAAAGGATAATCTCCAAGTGTATACATTTTGGCGGTAAATCTAATGCCGGACGAGTTTAGTGCGCAGTTTTCCAACCCGCGTGCTTCAATCGTTGTTACGCTCTCCGGTATGTTCATTGTGTCCACCCCATAAACCGAACTGCAAGCACTTTTGCCAATAAACTTAAGCGACGAAAGCTCGTTAAAATTCATTAAGCTGATGCGGAAATACGCGCTAAACGCACCATCGTTAATGTGCGTGGTGTTTGGGTTTAACCAGATGTTCATTTTGTATGGCGTAGAGTTAAACAACCCCATTTTAACCTCTGTGAGGTCATCGGCAAAAACATAATCTATTTCGGCTATAGGGTCGGCGGTCTTTTTTACAGGCATGTATATGTATAAATCCGAATTATCTTTTAGCGTGCCCTCTTTTAGCTCGCCAGAAGCGGTTAAAAACTTTTTGCCCTGTTTTACATCTTGCTCGGTTGCGGTAACTTCGCTACAATCGGCTGCCTCAAAAGTTCCGTCTTTCAATTGTCCGGTTGAATCTAAAAACTGTTTGCCCAGTTTTACATCGTTCTCTTCGGCTGTAACCACACTAAAATCTACTTCTTCTAATTGGCCTTCGGCGAGTTCGCCCGAAGCGGTTAAAAACTTTTTACCCTGCTTTACATCCTGCTCGGTTGCAGTTACACTTTCTATTTCCAAATCCTTTAAACTGCCTTCAACTAAATTGCCTAAAGAATCTACAAATTGTTTGCCCTGCAAAACATCGGCGGTTGTGGCTGTAGTTGCCTCCCAGTTAACATCTTTCATTGTGCCTAAAATTAAATCGCCATTTTGGTCTATAAATTTTTTTCCGCTTAAAACATCGGCTTGCGTTGCTGTGGTGTTTTCCCAGTCAACGTCCTTCATTGTGCCATCAACCAGCGCGCCAGTTGAATTATAAAATTGCTTGCCTTGCAACACGTCTTGTTCGCCAGCAGTTACAACCGAAAAATCTGTTTTTTCTAACGCGCCATCAACCAGTTCACCCGCTGCATCAACAAATTTTTTTCCGCTTAAAACATCGGCTTGCGTTGCTGTGGTGTTTTCCCAGTCAACGTCCTTCATTTCGCCAGTTTGCAGGTCGCCATTAGAATCTACAAATTTCTTGCCCTCAACCACATCTGCCACACTGGCGGTTGTGCTACGCCAATCAACATTTTTTAAATTCCCCTCAGCCATTTTGCCAGTGGAATCTATAAACTTTTTGCCTTTAAGCACATCGGCTTGTGTTGCAGTTATATCGTCCAAATTTGCCTCAATTGCAGAAATAGTGTCTATTCCCGCCGTAATTTCGCTTGGGCTGGGGTTTAAATTTGCAACCACAACCTTTCCATGTTTCGTTTCAATTGCCTTTTTTTGCTTTAAAAGCTCTTGCTTTAATTCTTCAATTCTCTCCATCACTCCCTCCTAAGATGTAACTTCCGTCTAAAATTTTATCTAATTCATCTTTTAAAATATAGGTTCCGTTCATAACAAAATCTAATTCGTTTTCGATGTAAATTTTTTTATAATATTTTTCCAACCTCTTTTCCAAATTTAAAAGGCGTTTATATAACATGTCAAAACTTTCAATCATAATTTTTTCTCCCGCCAAAATATAACAAAAATAAGTTTAAATCTATCTAAAAATTGTCAAATTATAAATAATTGTTTCTATATATAAATAAATCACAAAAAATCTGCACAAAAAACAAAAAATGCAAAAAAATTTTGCATTTTTCAATTTTTTAACTGTTTTTTTGTATTTTTTTGAATTTTTGGCTATTTTTTTAATTTTTTAAAAATTTTTTGCAATTTTTTAAAATTATTTTCTTTTAGGTTTTGCCTCAGATTCTTTTTTATTTTTTTCAAAATTGTTTTCAACAAATTTTTCGTTGTTCAAATTTCTAAATAACTTTAACCCATTTTCAACAACCGAAACATTCATATTTTCAAAATTAACAACGCGGCCATCAACCAAGGCCTTAATTTTATTTTCCGCTTGCATTATTTTTAAACTTTCCAGCCAAAACTGATTTGTTGCCTCTTTATATATTTGTTCGCCATTTTTAAATAAAGACAAATATTTTTTTCTTTGCTCTTTTTCTGGCAAGGCAGTATAGTTCAAATTAAACAGACCATCCTGCACATTGGCAAGCGGGCTTATTTTTTTGCCCTGGCTTAAACCACCGTTGGCAATTGAAAGTTCGTAAATCGTTTCGGTTACATTTTTGTTGCCCTTAAAATCTAATGTCAATTCCACGCCCTCAAAATTGCCAGCATATTGCATAATAGAAAGTTTTTGGGTTATAAAGTTTTTAACCCTGTGTTCGTTATATTTTTCAAACACTTCCACACTTGCCCCAATTAAAATGTTGTTAACAACTTTAATGTCGTTACAAACCAAATAGTCCACCGGCTCAACTTGTTTTAGCAAAATATCTTTTATTGCCTGAATTGGGTTGGTGCTAAGCCCTAAAAATTTGGCAAAATCGTCATGATTTGAAGTTGGCACAATACCAAGCTTAATTTTAGACAAATCTTTAACCGAATTTATAAACGCATTAACAGTGGCATCTTCGCCAACAATAACAAACTCAGTTTCGCCCAAAAGCAAACTTTCATTTACGCTTTTTGCAACATCGTCTAAACTGGTGTGGAAATAAACCGCATATTCAATTTTTTGTTCCTTCAAAAAACTGACAAGACGTTTTGCATATTTTTCGGCATTTTCGCTTATTTCATAAGGTGCAACAATTAAATTTAACATATAAATATTTTATCCAAAATTTTTAAAAAAGCAAATGTTTTGGCAAAATGGTAAAATTTTATATAAATTTTGCCCACATTTTGCAAATCGGGCGCAAATTTCCGCTTTTCACTTGACAATTTTCTTTTATTTTTATATATTTATATATATTTTAGTATATTTTTTAAGGATTTCTATGTCAATAATCATTTTAGGCTCAATATTTGCTGGTGCGTGGCTTATCTCCACAATTGTTTTTGTTGTGTTATATAAAAAGAAGCCAACCGGCACGGCAGACGATGGTTCGTTAAAGCAAATTGTGCAAAATGTAAAGGATAACAACACCAATTTGCAAAATGTGTTTATTCAAACAATAAGGGCTAGCGAGTTAACCACTCAAAACACAATAAACAATTTAAGTTTGGTGCAAAAACAGGAGTTTGAAGCCATTTCAAAGCGCGTGAACGATTTAACTTTTAGAAATGAGGATAGGATTGAAAAACTTACCTTGCAAGTAAATCAAACGCTAACCAACATGCGCGAGGAAAACGAAAAAGCGCTTGAAAAAATGCGCCAAACGGTGGATGAAAAACTTAACACTTCGCTTTCGCAACGGCTTAACGATAGTTTTAGTAAAATTCAACAGAGCCTAGAAAGCGTAAATTTAGGCTTGGGCGAAATGAAAAGTTTAGCGGTTGGAGTTGGCGACCTTAAAAAGGTGCTTTCCAACGTTAAAACGCGCGGCAATTGGGGCGAGGTTGCGCTTTCCACCTTGCTTGAACAAGTTCTTGCGCCAAATCAATACAAATCACAAGTTCAAGTTACACCCAACAGCAAAGAGCGCGTGGATTTTGTTGTTTCCATGCCGGGTAAAGACGGGCATGATGTCTATCTGCCAATAGATAGCAAATTTCCGCTTGAAGATTACAACAAACTGGTTGAGGCGAGCGACACTATAGATAAAGACCTTATTGAAAAATGCCAAAAAAACCTTTATAAGCGCATTAAGGAAGAGGCAAAATCTATTAAGGAAAAATATATCAATGTACCCGAAACCACCGACTTTGCCGTTATGTTTTTGCCAATTGAAGGGCTTTATGCCGAAGTGGTTAGAAACGTTGAATTGTTGGATACGCTGCAAAATCAATTTAAAGTTGTGGTGTGCGGGCCAACCACGCTGACCGCGCTATTAAACAGCTTGCAACTTGGCTTTAAAACGCTGTATATTCAAAAGCGCAGCAGCGAAATTTGGCAGTTCCTCTCCACCCTTAAACAAGAGTTTGAAAAATATGTTGCGTTGCTAGAAAAATCTCAAGGCAAATTGGCAGATGCAAGCACCAACCTTGAACAAGCCACAAAATCTAGCCAAAAAATTGCCAAAAAACTTGACGATGTTGGCGACCTTGTCGGCTTAGATTATGAAACAAGTGAAGTTCAGCAAAAAATTGATATTTCTTCAAGCGAAATTGATGTAAAACAAAAAACTAAAAAATCCACCGCTTTGGAAAATTTAAATAAAGCATTAAACGGTAAGGTTGTAGATAAAACAGATGACGACAAAGACGACAATTCGGGCGACAATTTGCCCGTTGCGGAATAAAGGAGAAAATCTCCTTCCGTAAACTTAAAAGGAGAAAATTATGCAAAACAAAATTAATGAAATTAAAAATTATGTTATTCAAAAATTATCTGGTATAAATGCGCAAGCAGATTGCCAAGCCTTGCGCGTGGAAATTTTGGGCAAATCGGGCAAGTTGACCGAGTTGTTTAAACAGCTTAAAGATGTGCCAGCGGAAGAAAAAGGCAAGGTCGGCCAAATTTTGAACGCGGGCAAAAGCGAAATTGATGCTATAATTTCAAACAAAGAAAAAGAGTTGGCAAACGCGGCAATCCAAAACGAAATTAATTCGGCAGAAAAAATAGACATCACTTTGCCAACCGGTGCCGAGTGCGGCAGTTTGCACCCACGCACAATTATTCAGCGCGAAATTGAGGAGGTGTTTACTTCTATGGGCTTTGTGGTTGAGGATGGCAACGAGGTGGAAACCGAATACAACAACTTCACCGCCGTCAACGTGCCGGAAAACCACCCAGCGCGCGATATGCAAGATACTTTTTGGCTGGATAACGGCGAAGTGCTTAAAACGCACACATCCGCATCGCAAAACCGCATTTTGAAGAAATATACGCCGCCAATTCGCGCCATATTCCCCGGCAGGTGCTTTAGAAATGAAGATGTTGATGCCAGCCACGAAAACACCTTCTTCCAACTTGAAGGCGTTATTGTGGATAAAGACGTTTCGGTTGGCAACCTTATATATTTCATGAAAGAGATGCTATCTAAAATCTTTAAAAAGCAGGTTGAAGTGCGCCTGCGCCCCGGGTTTTTCCCGTTCACCGAGCCTAGTTTTGAAATGGACGTGCGCTGCCCGTTCTGCGATGGCAAAGGCTGCCCAACCTGCAAAAACGGCGGTTGGATTGAACTCTGCCCTTGCGGCATGATTCACCCGCAAGTTTTGCGCAATAGCGGCATAGACCCAGAAAAATTCAGCGGCTGCGCGTTCGGTTTGGGGTTGGACAGAATGACCATGCTATCCACCAACCTAAACGACATTCGCGAACTAAACAGCGGAAATTTGAAACTTCTAAAACAATTTGGAGTTAAATAGGAGAAAGAAAAATGTTAATATCACTAAATTGGATAAAAGAATTTGTTGACCTAAGCGGAATTGAAGTTGATGAACTCACCAAGCGCTTTGGTCTGAGTACAGCCGAAATTGAAAGCGTAACCCATCTGGGCAGCAACCTAAAAAACATTGTGGTTGCCAAAATTTTGTCGGTGGAAAACCACCCGAAAAGCGACCATTTGCACGTTTTAACGGTGGACGATGGCTCGGGTGCGCCTGTGCAAGTTGTTTGCAGTGCGCCAAATGTGCGCGTTGGGCTTAAAACCTTTTTTGCGCGCGTCGGTGGACAAGTTAAGGACATGAAAATTAAGCCAGTTAAAATGGTTGGCATAGACAGCAACGGCATGTGCTGCGGCGGCCACGAACTTGGCATTGAGGCGGACACTTCTGGCATTGTTGAACTTGACGATAGTGCAAAAATTGGCACGGACATTCACGATTTCTTGCCAGTTGACGATGTGCTTATTGAAATTGACAATAAGTCACTAACCAACCGCCCGGATTTGTGGGGGCATTATGGCATTGCGCGCGAGTTTGCTGCAATTTTCAACCGCCCGCTTAAACCGCTTGCTGTGGACGATTTGTCGGCTTACGAAAATTTGCCAAAACTCAACATTAAGGTGGAAACCAAAAATTGTTTTAGATATTCGGGCATTGCGGTGGAAAACATTTCAAAAAAGTTTGCCACGCCGCTTATTAAACTTCGTCTTAACTATTGCGGCATGCGCGACATCAACCTGCTTGCCGACTTGACCAACTATTTAATGCTTGAACTTGGCCAGCCAATGCACGCGTTTGACCATGCCAAAGTGCGTGGAATAACCGTTATTGAAAACGCAAAGCCGCTTGCCATGGAAACGCTTGAACACACCACCCACACAATCGAGCCAAATTCGGTTGTAATTTGTGACGATAAGCGCGAGCCGGTTGCAATTGCCGGCATTAAGGGTGGCTTAAAGGATAGCATAAGCGAAAGCACAAATAGTTTACTTTTGGAAAGTGCCTGTTTCGATAGCATGTCCATCCGCAAAACCAGCCGCAAAATTGGCCTTATAACCGATGCAAGCCTACGTTACGAAAAATCGCTTGACCCAGAAATGACCCAAACCGCGCTTGCCCGCTTGCTATATCTTTTAAAGCAAATTGACGGCGATGTGAAAGTTACATCAAGTTTCACGGATGTCTACAATTTTAAATATCCAACCCACACAATAAAAACGGATGCGGACTTCATTTCGCGCCGCGGCGGTGTTGAGCTTAGCGCAAAACAAATTGCGGATATTTTAACTCGCCTGGGCTTTTCAGTTAAAGTTAGCGGGCAGAAATTGGAGGTAATTGTGCCAAGTTACCGCGGCACAAAAGATGTTTCTATTAAAGAAGATTTGGTTGAAGAAGTGTTTAGAATGTATGGCTACGACAACATCAAAAGTTCAACCATGTCCATGCCACTAACGCCGGTGGATAAAATTCCAACCCACGAAATTGAATATGAAATTAAATACGCGCTTGCAAGCAAGTTTGGCTTGAACGAGGTGCATAGTTATGTTTGGAATTATGCCGACTTCAACAAATCGCTTGGCATTGAGGATAAACCGGTTGTTCACCTTATGGACGCCTCAAAAAGCGGACAGAGCGGCCTGCGCGTTACCCTAACCCCAACCTTGCTTAAATTTGCCGACGAAAACAAAAATAAGTTTGCGAACATTCAAATTTTTGAAATCGGCCGCACCTTTGACGAACTAGACCAAAACAATTTGGTTGTGGAAAAGAAAAAACTTTCAATTGTGCTTGCCAGCCCAGAAAGCGAAAAAGCATTATACTTTAAACTTAAACAAATTGTTGAGCATATTGCCCACTCACTTGTTGGTTGCGAAATTAATTTTGAAAACGCTTCAACCAGCAAAATTTTGCACCCAATAAATTCTTGCGCAATAACTTCGGGCAATTTAACAATTGGCGAAATGGGCATTTTGCACCCAACAATAGCCAAAAAGATAGATAAGCGCAAACATTTTGCCGCGCTTGAATTGGATATAAACAAATTGCTCTCCGCACCAAAACAAACTCAAAAAATTGTGCCAACCAGCAAGTTCCAAGCGGTCAGCCTAGATTTCAACTTTGTGGCAGAATCTAACACAAAATATGCCACCCTTGAGCGCGCAATTAAAAACTTCCGCTGCAACTATTTGCTTGAATATAACCTAAAAGATGTTTACACTAATGACGCCGATTTAAAGGGCAAAATAAGTTACACCATAAATATAACAATAACGCCAAAGGATAAAACGCTAACTTCAACCGACATAGAAAAATTCAGCGCATATTTCATAAAAACAATTGAGCGCGCCGGCTTTACTTTAAGGCAATAATTTGTCATCCTGAGCCTGTCGAAGGATCTTGTCATTGCGAGGCAAAATCACCATGATTTTGCCGTGGCAATCTCAACATAAAAAGAGGCATTTCGCCTCTTTTTTTAGATTCTTCACTTCGCTCAGAATGACAATATGTGTGCATTGTGTTGAACAAGTCATCCTGAGCGTTCGGGGTCCCCATGAGAATTTTATTTGAAATGGGGTAAAAGCGAAGGATCTAGTTGTTTCGACTCACTTATAACCCCACTGCAAACAAAGTTCTTGTGGGGGCCCCGCGTTCGCTCAACATGACTAATAAAAAAGAGGCAATTGCCTCTTATTTTTTTGTGTAAACGTTATACGATTTTCCATCAATTGTAGTTGTAGATTTGGTAAAATTTGCTCTATCGTTCAAATAAGTGTTTGAATTATCGTCAATTGTTTGTAATATTTTAATTGTTCCGCCGGTTTTGATGTAATATGTTAAACTTCCATTACTGTCATATTCACTCGAGACAGCTTTATATATTGTTGGACTATCAATAATCACTTCGTTTAATTTTTCACAATTAAAGAAGGCATCAATAAAATTTACAGCAGCTGGTATAGTTACACTGGTTAATCCTGTTCCACAAAAAGCATCTACTTTTATATTGACTACACTAGTTGGGATATTGATTCTTTTTAATGCAGAACAACGGTAAAATGCATAAGAATAAATATCAATTATGCTTTCCGGCATTTGAACGTCTATCAATTGAGTGCAATCAGCAAAAGCGTGACTTCCTATATATGTAATTCCGAAATTAATCGTTACAGTTTTTAAAGAAGAACAATCGTCAAAAACATCATTTCCCATGGTTTTAAGACCCGACCCTATAATTACATTTTCTATCCCCGCACAAGATTGAAACGCACCATTACCTAAACGGGTTACACTATCTGGAATGATAAGATCCCCTTTTATTCCTTTGCAATTATAAAATGCATTTGTATCAATAGTCGTTACACTAGAGGGGATTGATAAATGTGTTAAACTTGTGCAATTGCTAAAAGCGGATGCGTTAATTATAGTTACTTTATTTCCTATTGCCAAATTTGTTAAACCGGTACAGCCTCCAAATGCATAAAGTGCAATTGTCGTTACATTATCCCCAATCTTTACACTTGTAAAAATAGACTTGGAGTAGAACGCGCTTGAACCAACCTCTGTAACAGGTAAGGATTTACCGTCTTGAATATGCTCATTGGGGATTTCAATTGCGGTTCTACCTTCTCTTTTGTTTTCAGAAAAACCAGTTACAACCCAACCATTCTGTGCAGTATTTAATTTGTAAGTTAAAAAATCTTTCGACGCGGTGTATTGAATGTTAACACTGCCATCGAGTTGTTGGCGATCTAAGCAAAAAACAAATGTTCCGCATGCCAGCAAAAATGAAAGGCATGCCATAATTGTTAAAAATTTTGTTCGAGATTTAAACATCTTTCCTCCACCCTGTGCTGTTTTTTATGTGGTTATTTATTTTTCCACATTTTTGCCCTATATATTCATGTTAGCACGTTGCCCCCCCCCCCTGTCAAGCGATTTTAACTAAAAAATTAAAAATTTTTTAAAAATTTTAAATTAAATCCGCGCAACTGACTGTTTTTATTAAAAATGAGGGGTTATCTCCCTCATAATTAATATTCATTGCTAACTTTAATTTCATATTCAAACTTAACATCGGTTAAAAAGTTCTCTTTACCAACGCGGTTTAAATATTTTTTAAATGGCTTGTTGTTTATTTTGTAAAAATGCTGATAAGCTTGAAACAAATCCATCTGGTTTGTTTTGCAAAATTCCACAATTTCTTCCATCTGTCCGGTTACATTTTGTTTAATGCGTTCTATTAAATTGTTGGTTAAAAACTCGTTGTTGCGTTTTAACATTTTTTTGGACGGATTGTTTTCGTCAACCTCTTCCACGAACACCACCAATTCCATTGTAGATTTATACACTGGTGTGTCGCCATCAAAGCGCACTGAAATAAAATTCTTTTTTCTAACAATATCCACAAGCACGGTGGAATTGTTGTAAAGTTCGTCATCCACATTTTCTAAAACGATTGTGCCTTGCTGGGCGTTGTTAACAAAAAAGTTTACTTTTTGCACCTGCTCGGTGGTTAAATCTATAAACTTTTTGCCCTTTTTAAAAACTGTAACACTGCCATCGTTTAAAAAGAATTTGCCCTGGTTTTGCTGTCCGCCACCCGAGCCACCGCTTGTGCCACCGCCCGAACCACCCGAACTTCCGCCGCCGCCACCGCCGCTAGACGATGAATCTTGCCCCTCAATTTTGATTGCGCTATCCTGCTGCTCAGTTTCCAAACTAACTTTTGGCATAAGGCCAAGCGAAATGTCGCTAAAATAGCCGGTGTAAAAACTTTCTATATTGCTATCCTGCGAAACGATATATCGGCTGTCGAAATTCATAATATTTTCAAGGGTAAGCGATTTTTCCTTGCTTAAATCCGCCATTGCTTGCGAAAACTCTTCCACATCGCCCTTAAAGGCAATAAGATAAGAATTTCTGCCCACCTTTTTGGTGCGTGTTAGATAATCTAACGCGGGCATAACGCCGCTTTCGCATAACTTTTCGCCCATGGCAACCACCTCGCACTGAGCAAAACCCATTTCCTTGCCCATGGTTATTGAAAGCGAATCCACCGCCGTGCCAAAGGTTTTGCCCTTGCCTTTAAAAACTTGGTAGTTGGCAACATTGTCCTGCCCCGGCGTTAAAACGGTTGCCGACATAACCACATCTTGCCCATCTAAATCCATGCACAGCATGGTTACAATTGCATCCGTTTGGCTCATGGCAGGGGCATCAAGTTTTGGCACGGTTAAAACGGCCAAAATAATTAAAAACAGCACAACAAGTTTGCGTGGCGAAAAAATGGTGTTAAGCTTTTTCATTTTTCACCGCCTTGGCAGTTTTAGCGCGATTATTTTTGCTGTTTTGCAAACTCTCTTTTGCGTTTTGTTCGGTTGACATTTCAAATTGCTGGCGTTTCGCTTTCCCCATTGTGCCATAGCCAATAAGCATAAGCCATGGCAAAACATATTGCGCAACCAGCGTTACAATCGATGCATATGGCGTTAAAAACACGCGTTCAAGCCTCACAGTCATTTCGCCAACATAACTCCACAAAAAAATGTATAACAACACAAATATAATAGGGAAGGTGTTGCTGCGTATGTTAAACAGTGCCTTAATTGTTTCCACCATGCAATAGCTATACAACGCCAACTGCACTGCCTGCGCGGTAACCCAAAGCGCAACCACCAGCCAAGAAAGTTCGTCAATTGAACTGTGTCCGCTTGAAAATTGGCTTATGTCACTTATGGCAAAGGTGTGGATGGGCGCGGTGGCTTCAAACAGGCCAAAAAATATAAAGAAAATTAACATAACCAGCAAAATGGAGCACACAATGTATTTAATCATCTGCCCAATTTTTTCGCGCGAAAAATCCACTTTGCCAAACAGCATAAACATAAATGTGCACGAGCCAAACCAACTTAAATGGTTAAACCCACTTTTAAAAAGTGGCGTTACCCCATCTTCAAACAGCGGCAAAAAGTTTAGTGGCTCAACGCCCATAACCGACTTAACCGCTAAATAAAGGCAGCCAAAAATTATTGCCCAACAAATAATTTCGCTTACGCGCGCAATGTTTCTAACCCCCTTATACACCATAAAACCAGTTAACAGCAGCAGCGGCAAAACAAACACCACCCAGTTTAGTTTTTCGTAGAAATTTTCCACCACAAAAAATTCAAGCCCCTTAGAGATGTTTGCAATAACCAGCGCATATTTAAGCATAAGCACCACTAAAAACACGCGCGACATAACCGGCCCAAGCGTGGCCGTCATAAAATCTAAAATGTTGCGGTGTTTGCATTTGCGCATCAAATCTAGCAGCAAAAACACATAAAGCCCGTCAATAACCATTATAACCAACGCAACAATCCAGCTCATGTTTTCGCTGTCCAGATACATTAAGCTTGGAAGTGCCAAAAATTTTAGCGCGATAAAACTCATAAACACCAAAATAGAGAGTTGCCTATAATTAACTTTGAGCGTCATCCTTGCCCCTCCTTATATTGTTTTTGCGGTTGTTGGAAATGGATT
Organism: uncultured Clostridia bacterium; assembly: GCA_947628205.1. Classification (GTDB taxonomy): domain Bacteria; phylum Bacillota; class Clostridia; order Christensenellales; family UBA1242; genus Onthoplasma. Next base: position 25,020 of record CANQYX010000004.1, on the reverse strand, counting down.
TCGGCCGCTTTTTCATTTCGGCAATGTTAGCGCGCTTAAACAGGTCTTGCTGGTCGTTTTCAATGTAGGGCGCGCTAGGCGCAAGATAGGCAGATTTATAACTATCGAAATTGGATAGATACGATAGAATGAACACGCAAAAAATCATCATGCCATAAAGCCCTAAGCACGCGCCAATTACAATTGCGCACAACCTTAAAATGCTAAACTGCGCCGCTTGGCTGGGAATGATGTAAAACGTTATGCCCGAAAGTGCCACAATCATAACGGCAGGCGGCGAAACCAAACCGGCGTTAACCGTTGTTTCGCCTAAAATTAGCGCGCCCACAATGCTCATGGCCATACCAAAATATTGAGGCATTCGCAAATTGGCTTCGTAAAGAATTTCAAACAGCAGCACCAAAAACAAAATTTCCATAAAAGGCGAAAACGGAATGCCTTGCGTGGTGTTCATAATTGTAACCAAAAACTGCGTGGGCAAAATTTTATAATGATAAATTTCAAGCGCAACATAAACTCCCGGCAAAACCACCGCACAAATAACGCCAATTAGGCGCAAAATGCGCACAAAAGCCACGCGGATAGGCTGGCTGTAATAGTCATCGCTATTTTGCAAATCTTCAATTAAAACAAAGGGCAAGGTTAGCGCAATCGGGCTGCCATCCACCAAAATGCCAACTCGCCCTTCAAGCATTTTGCCAACTAAAATGTCTGGCTTTTCAACATCGCCAATCTGTTTAAAAAGCGAGTGTTTGTTGCGCTGCAAATACGAAATAAGATAATGTGCATCCAACACCCCATCAATTTTAATTTCTTTAAGTTTTTTTGTTATGGCGTCAACAATTTTTTTATCCGCCACCGAATTGAAATAAACAACGCCCACCTGTGTTTTAGTAAGTTCGCCAATTTCCATGGTTTTAACCACTAAATCATCCGTTCTAACCCGTTTTCTAATTAGCGCAAAGTTATATTTGATGCTTTCTGTAAACCCTTCACGCGGACCTTTAATAACCACGCTGGTTGGTGGCTCCATAACCGCACGGGTGGTAATTTTTTCCATGTCGCAGGCAAGAATTTTGTCCGCGCCATCCACCAAAATTAGCGTCATGCCTTTAAGCAAGCCATCAATCGCGCCTTTAACATCTTCAAATTCGTTAACTTCGTGGTTGGAAAGCACCTTGTCTTTCAACTCTTTAACCACATCGCGCGAAACCTCGTTTGAAAAACTAACCATGGGGAACACCAGCGAGTTGTTCATAAGCAGAGTGTCGGTTATGTCGGCAATGTAAATTAAACTGACCGACGTGCCAAAAAATTGCACCGAGCGTGTTTTAACATCACTGCTTTGATGCAATTTTTGCTGAATTTCTTTGGTTGTATCCTGCGCGCTAACCTTCATAGCGTTAGTTTAAACAACCACAATAAATTTATACCACCATTAAAATTTTGCTTTTATTTTAAAACGGTTGTTGCTGTTGAATTTAAATAAAACCCTTTGCCAAGCGCGGTTACGCTAACCGACACAAAATTTTCGGGCAGAACAAAACTTGTTACCGATGCGTCAAACACAAATTGCTGGCTGCTGCCCCCAAAATTTACCTCTAACAAAAAGCCAGAAACATGCTCAATTTCGCCCGAGCTAAATTGCACAATTTTTTGCGCGCCCTTTTCAACAATTTCCGCTTTTGGCGCATTTAATTTTTTCGTGCTTACATAATTTACACTTGCGCTAAACGCGGAAGAGTTATAATAATTTTTTGTGTTGGTTACAAACTCTGCTTTTAATTTAATTTGATAGTTCCCCAAAACTGTAAAATCTATTGAATGGCTAAAATGCGAAACCAAATTTTTTAAATTGAATTTCCATGTTTGCCCTTCAATTTCCAGCCCGTCAACCTGTTTTTCCACAACAAATTGTTCGTTGTTAATTTTTATTTCAACTGCATTTGCGCGCTCGTCAACTTGGGCGGATAAAATTAAGCTTTGCTCATCTATTTCCAACCCGGATGGCGTGTTAAGGTTTACAAAATGTTCGCATTCTTTCACCGCCACATCGCTGCTTGAAAAATTATTATCGTTGGTTTGAGCCATAACTTTAAAAGTGTATTTTCCAGCATCGTTAAGCGTGCTTTTTAAATTAAATAAATTTTGGCTAACGTTAAGCGTTTCCACATGTCTTTTTGGCGTGGTTATTTCAACCCGATAAAACTGCGCGCCCTCAACCGCATCCCAAGTTAACACATCGTTTACAATTTTTAAATTGGTTGGTATGTTCAGTTTAGAATGATGAGTATATGTATAATTTAGCGCAACAAAATCGCTAGATTTTTTCCCTTTAGCGCACGCTTGAACTTTTATTGCGTAATCTTCGCCAACTGTTAACAAATTGCTCGCGTCAAATTCAAAATAATTCACCCCGTTTTCGCTGTAAATTTCAACATGGCTGTTGTTTATGTCCGCCAAAATTTGCAAGGTGTTAATTTCAATTAAATAAAACTGCTCGTCTTTTACGCGCTCGAACCGAATATTGCCATTTTCCACCGACAAATTTTTTGGTGTTTCAAGCTTTACAACATTTTGTTTTGCGCAACCAAAAAAGCAAAAAGGCAAGCATATTAAGATAAACAACAAAACCTTTTTCATATTTCCCCCTGGATTTTGCAAAATTTACCTTATTTTTTTGTATTATACCCAAAATTTCGGCATTTTGCAAATAAATTAGTAAAAATAATTCAATTCAAAATTTCATCCGCTGTTCTATACTAAAAAAACAAACATAAAATAGTTTAGAGGTGAAAAATGTTTTATTGTAAAGAATTTTTGGGTTTGAATGTTTTATCCCTATACGAGGGCAATCTTTTAGGCGTGGTGGACAAACTTTATTTTGATAGAAAACTAAAAAAACTTATGGAATTGGAATTGGTTGGCGAAGAAGGCAACAAACTTATTTTGCCCACAAAATCAATTTATCATCTTGGCAAAAACGCCATAACAGTTAAAAATAATCAGGCGGTTAAATTGAAGGTGGAGGACAGCGATTTTGTAACCTGCCCAATAAATTCTAAGGCCTACACCATACGTGGAGAATATTTGGGTGTTATTAAAGAAATAAGCTTAAACGAAAAATTTTTAACCGAAAAATTTTCGCTAGATAACGACAAAGCATTGGATATTTCCACCCTTGCATCTTCGGGCAAAAACACCACCATTTTTTACGAAAACACAGATAGAGTTAATGTTAAAAAATTTACCCCACAAAAAAGCCCTAAAATTTTTAAATCTAACAATGTTCAAACGGCAGAAATTATGCCAAAACCTGCCAACGAAACAAATCTGCAAAGCAATCAATCGCCAAACGCTATTGAAGTGGAAACGCCAAAGCCAAATGTCCAAAGCGCAGATTTTTTGCTTGGGCGCGTTTGCACAAAGGACATTTTCAATTTTAACAACGAAATTTTAATTAAGGCACATGCGGTTATAACCAAAAAGAATTTAAAAGAAATTAATAAATATGGTAAACTTCGCGAACTAATGCTTTATTCAAAATAAAATATATTTAAAAGTTAAAAATTTCAATTAGATGTTTCGCTTACGCTCAACATGACAATACGCAAAAATGCGTATTTTTTCTTTATAGCTTTTCTTTTTACCCTTTTATTATGTGTTTTTTTAACCTTTCATCTGCTTTATCAAACTCGGGGCCAAATTCTCGGATATAATAACCCAGCGCTTCCAAATTATTACGCACTTCATTAACCGCCCGCAAAGATTTTTCAATAAACCGCAAAACTTCATTTTTACTTAAAAACTCATAATAGAAATTGCCAGTTCGATAATCAAAATCGGCGCAAGGCACCATTGTAAAATTCTCTTTTATTTTGCAAAAACTCTTTTTCTTTTTTGTATCGCCCTCGTTGCAATAATTTTTACAATCACTACAATTCATCGTTAACCTCCTGTTAATATTCCTAAAATCCGATTACCATTTGTTAATCGTACCAACATTATATTAACTATCTGTTAATTTGTCAAGCAAAATCCTAACTTTTAGTAAGGTTTTTCAAAAAAATATCAATAATATCAATATGAGAATTAAAGAATATAGAGATAAGTTACATTTGTCTCAAAAAGCGTTAGGGGCAAAACTTGGTTTAACATCCGTATCGATTTTAAAATATGAAAAAGGTATATCTGAGCCTAGTATTGGGACTTTAAAAAGAATGTCCGAAATTTTTGGAGTAAGCGTGGACACAATTATTGAAAATGATACTCAATTTTTAGATTTGCGCATGTTAGATGATAAAATTAAATCTTTGGTTGAATTGGTTTTACATTTAAATCCTACAAATGCTGATAAAGTTATTGGATATATTAATGGTTTGCAAGATAAAAAATAAATACGCAAAAATGCGTATTTTTTTTATAAATTTTTATCAAATTATTGCATTTTTATTAAAATTTTTATTATTTTTTATATTTTTATTTTAATTTTTTATGATTTTTTGCAAATTTAATTTATTTTTTTAACGTTTTTACAAAAATTTTTAAAAATATTTAATTTTTTATTAATTTTTTGTATTTTTTATTTAATTTTTACTATTTTTTAAAATTTTTAATAATTTTTTGTTAAACTGACAAAAATTGAACCTGGGCGCGGACTTGTTTTAATGCATCAATATGTTTTTGTTCGTCCAAAATTATGCGTGCAAATAAATCTTTTAAACTTTGGTTTTTAACCATTTTTATGGCTTGAGTGTAATTTGCAATTGCACCCTGTTCTTCGCGTATGTCTATATCCAGAATGTCCTTTAACTTGGTGTTATAATTCACGTTATTAATATTAAATGGTGCTCCGCTGCTTATTTCATATTTTGGAGTGCCGCCAAAATCGCAAATTGCGTGCATAAGAAGCCCCAAATGGCACATCTCCACAATTGCAATTTCTTCAAAAATTTTGCCTATGTCATCGTTAGTTTTATCCGCAATTGTCGATTGAAAAATGTAGGTTAAAATTGCGCACAATTCACCATCTCGCCCGTTTGCCAAATCTTTTAACACCGCCACAGTTTGCAAATCATCTGTTGCGCCCTCAATTTGCGGATAAGGTTGCTTAACCCGTAGTTCAATATTTTCAAATCCCATAAATATCCCCTTGTTGGTTTTTATGTGTTTTGCAAAAATTATGTTACAAAATTCATCTTTCAAGGCGAAATGTTGGCAAATATTATTTAAAACAAATTAAAATTAATTGTAAAAAGCAAACAATTGTGTTAATATTTTAAATATACAATATTTTAAAAATATTAATTTTATATAAATATTTATAGAAAGGAAATTATGAAAAAGAAAAATAAAAACTTTAAAGGGGATAAACAAGCCATTTCGCGCTTTAACCCCAAGGCTAGTGAGGGGTTAAGTTCGGCGCAAGTTGCCAAGCGCGTTGAGGCCGGCTTAACCAATGTTTCAAACATAAAAACCAGCAAAAGTTTGGGCAGCATTTTTGCAAAAAACATTTTTACATTTTTTAACATAACCTGTTTGGTGGTTGCGGTTGCGCTTTGCTATGTTAAAGCGTTTAGCGACCTTATGTTTATGGTTATTGTTATTTTAAACACGGCGATTGGCATTTTTCAAGAAATTCGCGCCAAAAAAACCATGGACAAATTGTCGCTAACCAATTCCAACTTCACAAAAGTTATTCGCGATGGCGAGGAAGAAGAGGTTTACAAAACCGAAGTTGTGTTAGATGATGTTTTGGTTTTAAACCCAGGCATGCAAATTGCGTGCGACAGCGTGGTTTTGGACGGTGCGCTTGAAGTGAACGAAAGTTTGCTAACGGGCGAAAGCCAGCCAGTAAAAAAGCAAAAAAGAGATTCTCTTTTGGGCGGAAGTTTCGTTTCTTCCGGCACGGGCAAAGCAAAGGTGAACAAAATTGGCGATGACAACTACATTTCCCAACTAAGCCAAAAAGCAAAAACCTTTAAGCAGGCAAAAAGCGAGTTGTTAACTTCGCTTCGCGCGCTTATTAAAATTATTTCAATTTTTATGGTGCCGATTGCCATTGTTATGCTTTACAACAACTATAAATATTACACAGCAAACCCAGCAACTGGCGGCCTGATATATAACGTTATAACCAAAACTGCAGGTTGCATAACCGCCATGATTCCGGCCGGCATGTTCCTTTTAACTTCGGTTGCGTTGGCGGTTAGCGTAATTCGTCTTGCCAAAAAACGCACGCTGGTGCAAGACCTTTATTGCATCGAAATGCTAGCGCGCACAAACGTGCTGTGTCTGGACAAAACTGGCACACTAACAAACGGCTCGATGAGCGTTAAAGATGTTGTGCTTTTAGGCAAAGAGACCTTAAAAGATGTGGACAAAATTGTTGCCTCAATGGTTAATGCCTTTCACGATGCCAACCACACCGCAATTGCGCTTAAATCTTATTTTGGCAAACCTTGCTATGTGGCGGATAAAAGTGTGCCATTTTCAAGCGAACGCAAGTTTATGGGTTGCAAGTTTAAAAGCGTGGGCGCATATAAACTTGGCGCGTATGAGTATGTTATGGACAAGCCAACCGACGCCCTAAAAAAGCAAGCCGAACAATATGGTTTAAGTGGGTATCGCGTGTTGCTGCTTGCCGAGTGCGACAACAATTTCAGTTCATCTAACTGCAAGCCAGTGGCACTTGTTCTGTTGCAGGACAACATTCGTAAAGACGCACCAAAAACAATTGAATGGTTTAAACAAAACGAAGTGGATATAAAAATTATTTCGGGCGACAACCCAATTACTGTAAGCGAAGTTGCGCGCCGAGTTGGCGTGGAGCATTATGATAAATATATAAGTTTGCAAGGCATGTCCAACGAGCAGGTGGCGGAAATTGCCACAGAATACACAATTTTTGGCCGCGTTAGTCCGGAACAAAAGGCCGTTTTGGTGCGCGCGCTTAAACAGCAAGGCAAAACAGTTGCAATGACGGGCGACGGCGTTAACGACATTCTCGCGCTTAAAGAGGCAGATTGTTCGGTTGCAATTGCCGCCGGCAGTGACGCCGCGCGTTCGGTCAGCCAGCTTGTGCTTTTGGATAGCAATTTTAGTTCTATGCCAAGCGTGGTGGCGGAAGGCAGACGCGTGGTTAACAACGTGCAAAAATCTTCTTCGCTGTTCCTTATGAAAACAATTTTTGCAATTTGCATTTCAATTTTTGTGCTATGTGCGGGCAAAACTTATCCGTTCAGCCCAATTCAATTTATTTTGCTAGAAATGTTTGTTATTGGCCTGCCATCGTTCTGTTTGGCACTGCAACCTAACACTAACCCAATTAAAGGTAAATTCCTTTCAAATGTGGCAAAAAACACCGTGCCAGCCGGCCTAACTTTGGTGGCGGTTACAATTGCAATGTATATGTATCAAACTTATGCCGGCATTTCAACCGAAGTGCTTGTAACCTTGTGTTCTCTCGCCATTTTGGTTGTTGGCTTTTTGGCACTTTACAAAATGTGCAAACCATTTAATCCATTCAAAATTATAATGTACATTTCGTGCTTGGCGTTGTCTGTTTTCATGGTTATAACCATGCCAGAACTGTTTAAGTATGTTACCATTGAAAAGTTTGATTTCCTTGTTTGGCTGGTTGTGGTGCAAGCGTCTTGCCCTGTTTATATGGTGCTTAACAAAATGTTCAATTGGCACTCGGGCAATTAGGCTCGCTAAACGGCGGGGCCTAATCCGCCTAAATCGCTCGCCCAATTACCCTCGTGCCTTGGCAAATAAGGACAAGATTAAGTCGTTGGCACTCGGTTAGTTGAGTTCACTAGACGGCGGGGCAAAATCTATACCCCCACTTCAAACAACTTTTTGTGGGGACCCCGATGCCTAATACGTTCACCCACCCAACCTCGTGCCTTCGGGATAAGGTCAAGATTTGACTCGTCCGCACATTTAACGGCGAAATGCGGTCATTCTGAGCAATTTACCATTTATGGAAAATTGTGAAGAATCTAAAAGAAATCTGTTTCGCTAATATTTACAATCTCATTATTTTCAATTTCAAATTGATAGATGCCAACTACGGCATCTTTTTTTATAAGCGCAAAAGTTAAATTGTCTAGCGGATAAAACCTTTCAAATTCGCAAAAAAAGTTGGCAATTTCGCTTGGCTCATTTTGTTTTAAATCTTGGCACAAAAGCGCATTACAATATTTATAGTTGCCGGCAAGCAAACAATCTAAAAATATGTGTGGCAAAAACTCGGGCTTTAAATTTAAATTATATTCATCCAAATACACCAAATATTGTTCGCTTTCGTTCGCGCCAATATGGCAAACTTTGCCATGATTCAGCCCATCTTTCAAAAAGGTTAAAAAATAATATTCGTTGCTAGAACATTCAAATTTATCATAATAATTGGCATAAAACAATTCGCCATCCTTAACAACTGCCACAAAGTTACGCCTGCCTAAAAAATAAATAACGCAAAAATTGTTAAATTTTTCAAAATGGCTATAAGTCAAATTAAAATTTGGCATTTCAGCCAGCACTTCCCCATTTATTGAAACGGTAAGCATTTGGCTTAAACTTATTGCAATTTTGTTATTTTTAAAATCTATTGTGTGAAAAGCAGAATTGCAAACTGGCTTAAAATTTAAAAACACAAAATAGTCAGCATTAAATTTACAAACGTTTTGACAGGGCAAATTTTTGCCATTAACAAAGTTACAGCAAATTTCATACAAATTTAAGGTAAGCGGAACACTATCCTTTGCCAAAAACACTAACGGAAAATTTTCAGGGTTAGGCAATTTGTATTTTGCCCCCTTTAACAAAGTTAAATTCTTATTTAAGCAAACGCAATTTGCCTCTGGCACAAGATAAATCATAATAATATTTATGTTAGAACGCAAAAAAAATTTAAAACTAGACACAAACTCTTATAATTTTTAAAATAAAAATATAAATTTAGAGAAAAATAAAAATATGAAAGACAAAGAAAAATGCAACATCCATGTTATGCCACCCACAATAACAGACAGCGACATTGTGGCACTTTTTAATGGGATAATGTCGGTTATGAAACGCAAAGTTGAACTTGATGCGCGCGCCGAAATAATAAAAACCAACCTAACCAACGAGCGTTTGCTAACCCAACTTAAAGAAAAAACTGCCGAATGCAATCGCCTAAAAAATGAAATAATATATTTAAAAAGCCAACTAAAAAGCGAAAGTGTTTAATTGGTCATTATCAAAATGCTATTGTTATCAAACAAAATTTAACCAAATAATTATGTTTGTCATTCTGAGCAAGCGTAGCGCGTCGAAGAATCTATATTCGTTTAAAAGGCATCATAAATTATGGGTAAAATTTACCCTTTTGTTTTTTTAGGTAGTGCCCTTGCTAAAATAACATTAGGAGGCAAAAATGGAACTTACGAAAGCGGACATTGAACGGGTAAACAATTTATGTTTGAAACACTCCATTGACATTTCAAAATTCAATAAAACTAAATATTTGGTTGTGAAAGTAATTTTGGATATGGAACCAAAACATCTTCCAGATTTTTATGCTTTTATAAAAACTTTGCAAAAAAATGATTAAAATTTTGTTTAAATTTGCAAAACAAACAAATTTATTAAAAACATAAAATGGCGTGAAAAATTTTAATTTTTTGCGGTTTTTGCGTGTTTTTATGCAAATTTTAAAAAATTTTTTAAAAAATTTTAAAATTTATTTTACATTTTAATTTAAAATTGTTAAGATAATTTTAATGGATGAAATGTTGTTCTACGATAGGGCAAGGGAAAATGTTACTCGCTTTTTTGATAGAGAGTTTCCTGCAATTCCGCGCTTGTTTATTTCCCACCTATTAAATCGTTTTAATGAATTATTGCACTACACTGAGGAGAATTTGTTTATTCGCCCCAAGTTGGTTTTTACCGATTCAATTGAAGTTATTGTAAAAACCATTCCAAATTCCCATTCCATCACAATTTTTGAAGATAAAGACGCCAACAGTTTCAACTCTCGCCTTAAATCGTTGCTTGCCGTGGTTAAAAACGATTGGCTTGTATTTATAGACATAAAACCAAGCAAAATATCTTACGGGCTTTTAATGGGGTTTAACAGCATTAAGGATAAAAACCTTTTGCGTGCCTTGGAGGAGAACACCAGTTTGCGCGAGCGCAAACAAAAAATTAATTGTGTTGTTGTGCGCCCGCTTAACTTTTACACCATGCAGTTATATTCCACTTCGGGCAATCGGCTTATTGTAAACTTGGCGTTAGACAAAACTAAATACAGCCAAGTTCAAACCGAAGTTACCGAGCTGGTTGAAGCCACCTTTTCAAAACTGCGCACCACGCCACGAAAGTTGCAAGATATGAAAAATATGTATTTAAACATTTTTTCGCGCGTTATGAACGACGTAACTGGTGCAATATGCGTTATTGTAGACAAAGATTATGTGGACAATGGCTTTTTTGAAGACGGAATTTGGCTTAAAGAGCCAATAAGTTTTTCCAAACTGTTCACTCAAAGCAAAAGTTATGACGAAACCAAATTGCAAAATTATGCTGACTTATTTGTGCGCATGATTAATTTTGACGGAATAACAATTATAGACAACAAAGGCCGCATTCTTGCCTACAATGTGTTTGTCGAGCCAAGCAAAAAGAAAACGGGCAACATTGTTGGCGGCGCAAGAAAGCGCGCTGCCTATTACATATTAAACACCAAGCGCAAAGGCATTGTTGGCGTATACTTCCAATCGCACGAAGGCGAAGTGTTCTTTAAAGCAATACAAGAAAAGAAGCAACTCGCCAACGAAAAACAAGCAAAAAATAATCAGCCACATATAATTGAAGATAAGCAAGAAGATAGTTTTATTCAGCTGGTTTTAGATATGCCACTGCAATAAAAAAAGTTGGAAAACTCCAACTTTTTTTAAATCTTTTTAAATTTTGCCACCACTCTAAAAATAGGTTTATCCGCCACCCGTCCTTCAAGATAATAGCAATTTTTTTGTTTGGTTTTATAAACATCAATTTTGTCGCCCTCGTGGCTTTCGTTTACAAAATAAATTTCCCACTCTTTAAAATTTAACGTTTTAAGTTCGTCAATTGAAAAGGCATCAAGCGCAATAAAGTTATATTTTAAATTGTTTGTGTGAAAGTTTAAATCCAAATCGGTTGCGCGAATTGTTTTTGTGTAAACCAAATCTTTTTCGGTTACGGGCAAACGCAAGTTTGTGTAGTCCGCTTTAATTTCAGCGGCTTCTGTCATTTCTAGTTCTGGGTAGCAAATTGAAGAAAGTTTTCTAACTTTATGCGTGCCCATGTCTAGCGCGCACCACTCGGTTGAAAATTTGCATGCGTTTGAATTGCCAACTTTAATAACTATGTTTCTGTCCGCGCGGATTAACCCCGGTTGCATAGTCCATGTTTTAACTTTAACTTTATCTCCAACCGTAATTTTTTTGTTTAAAAACAACTTCATTTTGCTAACAACCCAAAACGCGCCGCTTTTATTTTCCATGCTGTCGTGGTCTAACCCAATCATGTCGGCATGGGTGAATGCGCAAATTTCCGCCAGCCTAAAAAGTTCGGTTATTGGCACAACTTTAAACGCATCGCACTGTGTTTCGTCTATAACAAATTTTTGAGTAAAACAATTTTTCATAACATCCCTTTTAATTTAAATTAGCGAATTTTCATCTTCTTTCTTAAGAAGATAATTGTTCCAACAATTGCCAGCAATATTGCCACAACAACCACAATAACGATTATAGACCAAACATTTAGTGGCTCTTTAATTGTTATTTTAAAGCTAGAATGAACCGTTCCAGATGAGCCACGCAACACAACATAATAATCGCCCGCACCATCTTTTTTAAACGAAACCTTGTAAGTTTGCGGTGTGTTTACACTCAACGAGCTTTCGTTTATGCCACAAACTAAAATGTCGTTAACATAAAGTTCGCTATCCCCAACATATTCATAAATTGTTGAAGGCACATAAGTTATGGTAAAGCTATCCTTGGTTGTGCCACCCGGCGCAACATTGCAATCAATTTTTGGCAACTGATTGTTAAGCGTAAAGGCAAATTCCACCTCTCGCTTTGAATAAACACCTTCATCCACCACATAAGTTACAGTCAACATTTGCTTGCCACTTGTTACACCCAATTCTTCGGCATGCTCTTGCAAAAATTCGTAGGTTAAAAGATATTTGTTTTTGTCCTGACGCGCATTTAAAAGCGTGTTCAATTTTTCAATTAAACTTTCGCCCTTATTGTTTGTTTCCTCGCCCCTGTTGTTAACAAGTTTTGTTATGTTGTAATTGTATAGTGGAGTTAAATCAAACGAGTGCATTGCTTCGTTTTCGTTAACGATTGTGAAGGTTAACACTTTGTTTAAACTTAGTTGCTCGTTTATCCTTATTCCATATTGAATTTTGTAAGTGCCATATCCGCTGAAAGTAAACGAATATTGGTTAACAACAGGCGTATAATTTTCGCCATTTAAACTGAATGAATAGTTTAAGAACCTTGTGTCGCCATAGAACAAACTTGGCCTGTAAATTTCAACGCGCACTCGCCCATTATAATAAGCGTTGTTTATTGCCTGCATTCCATTAACAATAAGCGAAATTTCACGCAACACCACCAATTCCAATTCTGGCACATTTCTGCTGCTGCCATCTAGTTCGCCATTGTGGTTAAAGTTGTGCTGATTGCCTGCCAAATCTTTAAACACAAAGGTGTATTGTCCGCTGCCTAAAATGTCGAAATTAAACGTTTGCCCAACGTTTGTTGCCGAATAGTTTTTAACAAATTCGCCATTGCACCAAATCGAAATTATAATGTTGTTTTTTCTAATAATTTTTAACGCGTCCTGATCGCCCGCTTCAAGGTTCTGTTCGGCCGACAAAACAAAACTGCCCGTGCCATAAAATTTGTTGTTGGTTAAAGAGACAAATGGCGAACTAATTTCATGGTGCGTTTCGCCATCCTGAATTAACTGCACGTTAGAAATTAAATTGGCCTGACTAGGATCGGCATACGAAACAATCAGTGTGCCAAAATACAAGCTAAATGTGTCTTGCAACGAATGAACTCGGTAAATTGTAAACTTATATGTTATGTCCGCTTGGGTAATTTCAAACACGTGCCACTCTTTAAGTTCAACTTTTATGCCCTTTGTTGGCACATCCACCACCACTTCATGATTGTAAACATAAAGCGGAATGTTTATTTTAATTGACGAAATATCCAACCTTGTTCCGTCAACTCCATCAAGTTGACCATTATACAACGTTCCAACCTCGTCAAAGGTAAATTGCGAATTTGGCGTAAGCACTCGGTTGTCCTCTGTTTTAACCGAATAGATTTCGGTGCCAGACGACTGCACTGCAAAAGTGTAAACCTTATAGCCCAAAACCAAGTCATTGGTGTTTAAAACTTCAATAACAAATCGATAAATGCCGGTTGAGGTTTCTTGTGTGGAAATTGTGTAATAGCTAACATCGTTTAGGTCGGTGCGCTGGTAACTTCCGTCCAACATTTGCTCGTAAATTGCATAATTAAATTTATACCAATTGCTTTGCGATGCCAACGATGGCGACCAAGATAGATAGAACAAACCGGAATATATTGCCGGATATGTGGTGTCAAACAGATTGTCCCCTTCAAACTTAATATCCACATTATACTCTTTGTTTGCACCCTCTAACGCGTTATCTCGCAATGCCACGCTGCCCGTGGTTGTGTCCAACACCACCCTGTAAGTGAAGCCATCTTCGTCATCCTCGCTGTTGGACAGGTTAATTTCTGCCGACAACACCGCGCCCGTTTTGTTGTTATCCTCATAATATGGTTTAATGGTGATATAAGTTCTGCCATCTTCAACCGTTTCTAAAATATAGCCAAGAGTTTTAAGGTCTAACTCTTTATATGTGCCTTTAACAAGTAGGGTGTAATTTATTGAATAGCTGTTATAAACCAAATTGTCGAAATTTATATTTGCTTGAGTAAAGCTATAATAATGCCCGTTATATGAACTATAATTTGCGTTGCCATCCTCGCCAAAAGAAATTTCTCTTGGTTCGGTTTCGTTTGTGTTAAAGGTTAAATAAATTGCCGGATATTTTTTGCCAAACATGTCGGTAACGGTAATGCGGTATCTGCCCAAAAGTGTTTTTCCTTCAATTTCGGTTAATCGGTTGTTGATTGGGTGATTGCCCAGTTCGTCGTAATAATTAAATTGCCCGTCTTCTACCCTGCAATTGTATGTTATGTCAACCTCATTTTGTTGCACCCTTATTGTTTGAGCATAAATTGTTATGCCAGATGACTGTTCATAGTTTGCACCTGCTAAATCCAAATAATCTAGCCCATTTTCTGTCTTTTTAAGCCCGTCTAACAAAAGCTCGCTAATTGCTTCAAGGTAATTTATAGTGTGGGTTACACGATTGTTTTCCGAAAGCAAAACTAAATTGTAGTTACCCGGCCCAAATTCAGTTAAAAACTTAACAATATTTTTTGAAAAGTCATCATCAAAACTCGTTTTAAAATCCGTTTTAATGGTGTTAATATTGTCGCCACCGCGATACAACATCAATATATAAAATTTATCCTTAGGTGCGTTAGTTGAGCAGGACGAAATGTCGAAAATTGTATAACTTTTATTTTCCGTTTCGCCAAAATTAAACGAAATTTGTGCATTTTCTTGCACCATTCCTTCCGAGGCAATTTTGGCTTTTAGCGTCATATTCAGTTTTTCTTGCCTTGCAACGCTATCAAAGAACACTATGTATTGGGTTGAGTTGCCTGCCAAATCTTTTTCCACAATTTCATAATAATTGCCAACAGTAAAGCCAAAATCCCCATAACTATCGGCGGAAGGGAATTCGGAATATTCTCCGCTCTTTACATTCGCCGGAATTGTTAAGCGCAAATTTGCCAAATTGTCTGATAGTGGGCGGGTATATATTCGCCCAATATCGTCCATCGAAAATAACGTTTCGGCGTTTACATGCAAGGCATAAAGGTTGGCACTATCTTTGGTTGAACTAGAATAATAATCTTTATATGTTCTAACAAAATATATTCCATCCTCAGTTTCTTCGCTGCCATCAAAGCCGCCAACATAGTTTTCAAACATGTCACCTTGTGCGTAAAAAGCTGCCAAACTATCTTGCGCCACCAAATTGATGGTGTTGGCTTGAGGCGGAACCCTATCAATTTCAACCACATATTCTCGCTCAAACGAAGGAACGGTTTGTCCCTCTTCTCGATGATAATAATAATCGCTATAATTTGTGTCGTCCTGAACAACATTGTATCTAACTTTAATGGTGTATTTTAATTCTTTTTTCAACTCGTCGAAGTTGGTTATAACCTTGCCATTTTCATCTCTTAAATATGTGTTTAGCCAAATTTTACGATTAACAGTTTTGTTGCCCTGCTGGGTGCGCTCGGCGTAATCGCTTTTATCGTCTATATTTATCAATCCGCTTTTATGCCCGTGGTCGTAATTTACATACTCTACATTTGCCCCATCGCGAGTTTGGGTTATTTGCAAATAATCCAAATCTAATTCAGCGGCGATGTTGGTGCCGTTAAATATTTCCTCTTCCAAGTTTTGCATGTCAATTACAACAAACTCTTTGTTGGTTGTTAATTTGTAATGGTTGCTTGAATCGGCAAATTCGCGTTGGTCGTTAACCGAATTTGTGTCTTTGTTTTTTGACGCATACAACGAAGTGCTTGGCAGATTGCTGGTTACCCTTATGCCAATAACTTTTTGGTGTGCTTGGTCTTTAACATTGTTAACGCCCTCAACATTATCTTTAATAACTAAAATGTAGTCACCCGGAAGGGCAATAAACTCGCCATCGCCAGCAACAAAGCAATTTTTAATTTCTGTGTTGGTTAATTGCTGTTTAATGTTATATGAAATATACCCTTTTTGCCCGCTTGCCTCAACCGAATATAACAGATGAACGGGAACGGTTGTTATGTCTGAGAGTTGCCCCTGAATATCATTAAAGTATAAGTCAAACGACAATCTGCCCGCAAAATATTCACTGCCATAATAATTTGTGCCATTTTGCATGTTGGCAACGCTGTTTGGTTTTACTGTAAATTCGTTAGAATAGAAATATTTGCCAAAAGGAACGTTCAAAACAAGAGGAAGGCGGTTTGTGGTTAAATAAACGTTATAATCAATTTCGCGCGTGGCGCCGTTTTCCACAAATCTAATTGAGCCAGAAGGCACGCCAATTGTTGTAAAACTGCTATATGGAATTTCGTTATTTTTTAGCCCAAGCGAAATGTAGCCACCGTTTATAGATTTATCGTCAATTTCGTTAGACAAAACAATAACGCCATTTCTATCAACCAAGAAATAATAATCTAATAGTGTGGTGTCCTTTTCGCCTTCCGCTTCTATGTTGGTAACATATTCTCTTGTAATAACATAAAGCCCTTCAACCGTTTTGTTGCCCACCACGTTTAAGATGGCAACCGCACGCGCATTTTCGTCATTAGAAAGCACCAAACTATCTGGAATTTCGCTGTCTTTATCGTACAAAGTTATCTCTTTGTTTGGTTGGTTAGCGTAAAAGAAATTGGTTAAGAAACTTTCGTTTTGCACATCTTTATATAATTCAAGTTGATAATATTTTAAACCAACCGTTTTAATTTCATATTTTGTGTTTGTGCCAAGTTTAAAACTAAATGCCAAATAATCTGCACCCGTTGCGTGTGCAGCGTTTAAGCCAGTTAATGTTCCGTTGTTGTCATAATAAAGCCGCGTTGCGCCATTGCTGCCGCTGTTGGTTAAATTTGCAAAATTTCTTAAAGCTGTTACATTTGCGCCATAATATGCCATGCCAAGCGCATGGTCGGTGTTTATTTCAACAATCAAATAAGAGTTTGAATTTAGCGGATTGTTGGTTGTAATTTGGTTTGCCCCAATTAAATAAAGTTGTTCAACGTTAGACGACCCCTTTGCCAACACATCATAACTAAATGTTGGGCCATTAAGCGTGTGTTGCAATTCCCTTTGGTTGTTGTAAACGCTTAACGTTCTGTTTTCAACCGTTAAATAGTGGGTAGAACCATTAAGTTTAAACAGCGAAGCCAACACGCCCGAATTTGTGCCAGATTGAGAATAATAATTTAGGCTTGCCAAACTGCCATCTTGCTTTTCAATTGCCGAAATAAACTCGAACAATTCGTCATTTTTTTCGTTGCCAGTTTTTGGCAATTCAATGGCTTTATATTGGCCGGCTTTTACGGTAACTTGGTCGGTATACAGCAAGCTATCCCTTGTAACAAAAGCCGAATTTCCGTTTTGTTCGGTAACTTTAAAATAATTTTCCGTTTTGTCAATAACAAACAAATATCTGCAACTATTGCCTGCCTCGTCTGTTAGTGTAAACAAATATATGCCCGATTCAAACAATACGCTTGACGAGTTTAACTCCCCGTTTAAATCCGGTTTTTCAAGGTCTATTTCACCAACCGTTTTGCCCAAGGTGTATTTAGTTGTAAGCCAGCCACTCATCTCTTTAACATCGTAAGCATTTGTTGGCGAAATTGGGGTGCGCGTGTAGCTAACGCTAATTTTTGCGCCGCTGGCATTTTCTTTGCTGTTCCAGTTAAGCGTTGCATAACTATCTGTTATTCCGTTCAACAGCGCAACATTTGCACCATCTTGGTTTTTAATTGGCGAATAAATAACATTGCCCAGCCTATTAATTTTTGTTTCAACCGCATAAGCTTGCACGCCAGTAATTGGTTGCTTATCAATAGTAAATGTTCTAAAACTTGCCGATTTGCCCACCATTTGAAGCTTAATTAAAAATATTGCACTTGTTCCGTTTTCAACCGCGCCAAGCCCATCTTGCCCGCCAACAATTTGCCCGTTTTGCAATGTTGTTCCTTGCGTGTCAATAGAAAGCGCCAACTCTTGCCAACTAGGGAAAGTTTGGCTGTCGCCCACCGCAAAGTTTTTGCTTTTTAAAAATTTAACGCTAATTTCGCGCTCAAACACGCCTGGCTCTTCCCACCAAATTTTAACACTTTTGTTTGTGTACGCGTCCGAGGCAATCGACACGGTTTTTTCGCCGTCCACTTTTTCGGTGTGCACGGTAACGGTGTCCGCTGTGTAATTAAAGGCATAAACTGAATAATAATTTTTGTTAACGCCCTGCGCGTTCACTTTTATAAACACCAAATAGTAACCCGTTTGGTTAAACGAAACAATGTTGGAATATGGCTGAATTTCGGCGGATTTTAACTCTTTTAAATTTTGCCCGTAGTAATAAAAACTGCCCTGTTCTTCGCCCGCTCTTTGCACAAAAGAGTCGGTAGACACAAACCAAAGCGAACCTTGATTGGTTTTGGCAAAATCAATGTTAAAGCCAGTTTCTTGTTCTTCGTCAACATATTCATCAACCGTTAAATTGTTAGAGTTGGCGGCGACACACGCACTTTCAAGTTTTACAAGCGAACCAACCTCGCTTGTGCTGTTTCTATCAAAATCGTAAATAACCCCCAACTCGGTTTCCAAAATTGAGCTTTCTTGTTCGCTTCTATAACCATCTGGCACAACCACGCCCACGCCCATTTCTGCCGTGCTGGCATTTTCGTTGTTGGCAAAGGTTAAATGGCGCATTTCTGCCTCGTTGAAACCTGCCTTTGCGTATTTAAGTTCAAAGCCATGAATTGAAAGTTGAATATCTGCAATTTGCAAATTCATGTTTGGCGCAATCTCATTGTTATATTTATATCTAAAATGAATTGAATAATCGCCAATCTCGGTAAACACCACAACCGCGATGTTGCCCTTTGTGCCAACTTTGCCAATAGGATAATCGTAATTATATGTTTGTGAAGGGGTTGTTTTGGTTGATTGCAAACGCATATTGCCATTATCTTCCACATTGTTAAAACTAAACGAAGTGGACACACCATTTGCCACACGCACATAATCCAAAGCATATTTTGTTACATCGTAACTTAAAGTTGGGTAATTGTTGTTAGTTAAATCCATTTCACCCAAATAGAAATGGTTCACTCCGTTAACTGCGCTGGCGTTTTTAAGCGATGGATAGGCAGAATAATCGTTGTGCATGTTGTCCGTCAATGTCTGATTATACGAACTGCCTAAAACTATGTAAAACCCAAAAGTAAAGCCATTTGTTAAGCCATTGTAAGAAAAGTTTACATTAATTTCATAATACCCTTCGCACCCTTCTGTTTGCGGAATAATCCAAACAAAATCTTGTTTTTGCAGTCCGCGCCCGTTCTGATATGTTCGAGAGCCGGGAACGGTTAAAGTTTCCACCGTTTGGCTGCCTGTTCTAACGCGAGTTGCGCTAACGCGCATCCACTCTATGTTTGCACCCGAATTGAACTTTTCAACTCGGTCGTCATTAACATCGGTGTATTCAACCTGCCCGGCCTTGTCAAAGCCCTCGGCGGTGTTTCCTTCTTCATCCAAATATGTATAGCTAAAATAGTTGCCAAAAGAGACCATAATTGCCTCTTGCATGTAAACCATTTTGGCATTGCCTTCGCCGTTTTTATAACTAGAAGTTAAATTTTCGCTGTAATAATATTTCCCTTGAGAATCGGGGCGGTTATTCAACATAACAAAGTCATTGTCGTGAACAACAGTTTTTCTAGATGTGCCATCTCGAATATCGTCATAATAAACCGCACTTGCCCTTTCAAGCTCGCCCACATTGGTTGGCGTTTGGCCACTGTTTGCGAAGTTGTAAGAATACATTTTTTTAAGCACATTATCATCACTCAAATTTGTGTTGGTGTAAAGAGGGCTACAAAAATCTTTAGTTTCGGTTAAATTTTCCCCAGCCTCAATTGCAACTTTTTCAACGGAAAAAATTGCATTGGTGTTTTTATCCCAAAGCGAATAATCTTCTGTGGCCTCGCCAAATGCTTGTGCTACGCACCCCTTCTTTCCAACACCGGCAAACACGCAGATGCCAGCAAGCAGAATTGCGGTAAAGCACAAAACCACATTAAATAAAACTTTAAATTTCCCCTTCATTTGCTTCCCCTTTTATTATCTCAAATTGTGCCAAAAATATTAAATAATTGACAAAAGCTTTAAAATTAAAAACGGCGTTTTTATATAAATATAAAAAAATTATACTAAAATTCGATTTTAAACACAATTAAATTGCAATTAATTACAAAAAAATATTTTAATTTTTATTTAAAAAAATAAAGGATAAAAAATATATAAAATTTATAAAAATTATCAAAAATTTTAAAAAATTAACAAAAAATTGCGCATTTTTTAATTTTTTTGCGCAATTTTTTAAATTATATTAATTTTTGAACACCTTTAACCGAAACCAATTTCATAACCTTGGCAATTTCTTTTGTGTTAGCGTCAATGTAATAGAAATATGTTCCATCCATCCTTTCCACAAAAAATTCGTAAGCACTAATTTCTTTGCCGCTATCCAAACGGATAACTGCCTTGCTGGTTTTTAAAATTTCGTAATCAAACCCAAGCATGCTCTCTGCCTCATTTTCGCCTAAACTAAATTCAGGTTCGCGTTCAACATGGTTATATGCATAATTCAAGGCCTCAACCCCAATAATATCCTGCGCGGTTAAATCCACTTTTATTTTAACCATATCTGGGTAATAAATTACATCGTTAACCACGGACGCAAGGTTGATATATGCCACATTTTCATGAATCTCTAACCAAACGGTGCGCATATTTTCAAACCCAATGTTATTGGCAAAATTTTCTGCCATTTGCTTGGCTCTTTCGCCGTCCATAATTGCATCGCCCGCCTCGGCGTAACTGCTTAGCGTTATTAACAAGCCACCCTTTTTACTTACTTGTGCATTAACTTTTTTTGTTTCTAAAACAATTTCAAAATCGTAAGTTGAAATGTTTCCGTCTGTTTGTTTTAAAAATTTTATTTCGCTTTTTCTGTTGGCAAACACCTTATTTTTAAGATAATTTTGCGCATCTTCTTGGCTTATTTCTTTTTCGTCCAAACCCTTAACTTGCTGCGTTTCTAACGCGGTAGAAAACGGGCCATCAAATATCATTGCCGGATATTCAATGTTGGTCATATCTCCCATGCTAGAAGATAGTTCGTTCATGCCCGTTTTGTCAAAAATGCCGGCGTCAACAAAATTAAAATTTGTGTCGTACATGCCATAGTTTTGCTCATTTAAATTTGCTTTAATTTCGCCCAAAACCAAGCCAATTTTATCAAACATCAACTCTTGTTCGCTCGTTAAATCTTTTCCGCTTGAAAGGATGGTGGCGTAAGCTTCGCACAAGCCATAAACTTGATTAAAAAATTTGGTGCTAGCCACCACATTTTCTTGATTTATTGGAAGCGTGCCAAGTCCGGACAAAACATAATTGCAATCCCCCATCATGTCATTAATGGTGCGCAATTTTGCCTGCCTAGAAGAAAGTGTTCCATATTTAGAAACATCCACCGCAAGGTTGTTAACATTGTCCACCATAGAATAATAACTGGCGGTGTAAACCCCTTCCAAAATGTTGGCGTTTTGCTTGTTGGATTTATACACTTGATAATAAGCAATTAAAACACAAGTTAAAACCACCAAAAGAGAAACAATAACCACCGTTAAAATTGGTATTGCCTTTTGCGCATTGCTCTTTTTCTTGGTTTGTTTATCCTGATTAACATTAGATTTTGAATTGATTTTTTCGTCGCTGAAATCTTCACTTTTAATTTTTGATTTTGCCATAAATTTCTCCTTTTTTATTAAAAATTTTTATTTTTTGCTAATTTTTTTATATTTTTAATGATTTTTTATAAAATTTTTATTATTTTTTATAATTTTTTATTTTTTTACGAGTTTATTTTTTAGTTTTTTACTTTTTTACTTTTTTTATTTTTTTTAATTGTTTTTTATATTTTTAATTTTTAACTTTTTACAATTTATTATTTACAATTTATTATTTATAATTTTTAACTTTTAATTTTTATTTTTTTTAATGTTCATCAATTCAACAACCAAGCACCTCATTAATCCCAACCTTATTTGCCAGGGCGCGAGGTTGGTTGGCCGAACGTTTTAGCGGAACGGGGTCCCCACAAAAACTCGTTTGAAGTGGGGCTAAGATTTTGCCCCACCGTTAAGTGAACCAAGCAACCAAACGCCTCATTATTAAATTTCAACCTTATTTGCTTGGGCGCGAGGTTGGTTAGGTGAACGACTTAGCGGGATTAGGAGTGCCCGCGTTAAGTGAACCTAACCAACCGAGTGCCTTTAAACGGCAAAAATATGATTTCCAATTTGTGTTACATATTTTGTAGAACGTATCCATGAACTAGTTGCGGTTTTTGGGTTGTAATAATACACCGAGCCATAGGTTGGGTCCCAGCCATTTAAAGCATCATCGGCTGCTTGATAGGCAGTTTGGTTTGGTTCTAAGTTTATTTGCCCATCGTTTACCGCAGTAAACGCCCATGGCTGATAAACCACGCCTGCAACAGTGTTTGGAAAGCGGCTATCTCTAACCCTGTTTAAAACAACCGCGCCAATGGCAACTTGTCCGGTATAACTTTCGCCACGCGCTTCGGCGTAGATAACTTTGGCAAGCAAATATCTATCGTTGCTGTTGTAATTGGATGAACTTTTTGCGCTGCTTACACTAAGCCCCATTTTTGCCGCGGTTAGCGGCCCGACAATGCCATCCTGCGTAAGACCATATCGCTTTTGAAATTTTTTAACAGCGGCTTTTGTTTGAGGGCCATTTATGCCGTCCACCGCGCCCGTGTAATATCCCCATTTTTTTAATCGGGTTTGCACCTCCCTTGTGTTGGCTGTTGCAGCATAAACCTCATCAATATTAGCAATTGTTGGTGCGGCAATTGGGTTATTGTTTGAGTTGGTTCTAACAAAAAATGCTCCGCCAAAAATCAAAACGCCAAACATAAATAAAACAATAAAAATAGGCAACTTTTTCATAAAAATCTCCAAAAATTAATTTAAAAACACATTTTTAATGTATTTTTTATTATTTTTTTTAATATTTTTAAAATTATTTATTAATTTTTAAAATTTTTTTAATATTTTTTTGCCTATATTTTTTTATTTAAAAATAGATTTAACCCAATTTTGTATTTTAGATTTAAATTTAACATTTTTATTGGCGTTTATTTTTAAAGGTGGATAAATTACGCAATCTTCCGTTTTGCCTTCCGCCCTGCCCAGTTCAACAACAATTGAATCGTAAGCTCCTGCTTTTAAATTTTCTTGTTCATTTAAATGCACATTTTTTAATTTAATTTGCACGTCATATTTTAAATTGTTTTCTTTTAAAATCTTTTTGCAAAGGTTTGCCATGTTTGCCGTGTTGTTGTTAACGGTTTTTATTGCTTCAGTTTTGTCTTTGCTAGCTTTAAGGCAGGGTGTTAAATATTCAACTAGTTCATTCTTTATTATATATTTAATTCCTTGGTCAAGTGCGGTGTCGCTGTTGGCGTAAATTTGCAAACACAAAAAATCCACATCTGGCTTTGATGGCATAACCACCGCCAAGCCAAACACGAACAACAATGCAACGATAACGCACACGATTTTTTTCATTGAATAGATGCTTGACTAAAAAATATAAAAAAACACACAAAAATGTTCATATATTGCGCGTTTTTTGCGTTTTTTGGCAGTTTTATTTTAAATTGATATGGTTTTTTATTAATTTTTTGCAACCCATAAACAAAACCAAAGTGGTTGTTTTTGCAAGCATAAACATCATTAACATTTTCATATCGCCCTACCTCTGCGGCCGCCCGTTGCTGTTTAACAAGGCACGCCAAGTGTTTGCACCCACAATTCCATCTGCGGTCAGCCCATTTTCTGTTTGAAAAGCCACAACCGCGCGTTCGGTCTCACCGCCAAAAATGCCGTCTAAATTTGTAATTGGATAAAGGTAGGATAGCAATAGTTGTTGCAAATAAAGCACAGCTGAATTTCTGCTACCGCGCCTTAACGTGTTGGCGGTGGGGTTTAAATTTAAAAGCGCGTTCCATGTGTTTCTGCCAACAATTCCATCGGCAACTAAATTGTTGTTAGTTTGAAACTGTTTAACCGCGTTTTCTGTGTTCGCTCCAAAAACTCCATCGGTGGACAAATTAAAGCCATATTGATTTAATAAATATTGCAAAATTGTAACAAAATTGCCGTTTGAGCCACGCCTAATTGTTGGGTAGTTTGCTAACTCGCGCGCAACATAGTTTACATCTAAATATTTGCACACTCCCTCGCACGCACCCTCGCCATTTTGCAAAATAAAGTTAGGGTTTAACATCAATTTTGCCTCGTTAAAATTGGTCATAAACCCTGCCTCAATAAGCGTGGACGGGCAATTTACATTAGACAGCACACCCACCGACAATCTGCCCACAAACCTGCCCGTTCTGCCCGTGTTGTTTAAAATTTCTTGATACACATCCTCGCTCAGCCTTTGGCTTTGCGTTGCAAACGGATTGTATGGGCTATAATACACTTCCAGCCCCTGCGCCGAACTAAAAACGTTTGCATTTCCTGCCGCATTATATGCAAAAGTTACAAGCAAATTTATGCCTGCCCTGCGCGCACGTGTAACGCGATTTGAAATTGAAACATCTTGAACCTCAGGTTTTAAATCATAAACCCTAAAACCGCATCTTAAACACGCCAAAATAAACTGCAATTTAGCCTTAGAATTAAACTCGTTTTCATAAAAACTGCGGTTAATATACGGCAGCACGGGCGTGCGCTTGCCCGCGGTGGGCGGATTAAGCCCGTGTTCGTCGTTTGCGCCTATTAAAAAATTACTAGCAATTGCCATATTTACCTCTTAAACATCATTTTTTATGAAAAAAAATGTTTTTATGTTAAAAATGGCAATTGGCAATAAAAATCCACCAGCTTAGCTGGTGGTTTTTCATGGAGAGGGTATAACCCTCTTTTTGTAGCCCACAAGAAATCT
>CANQYX010000003.1 GCA_947628205.1 uncultured Clostridia bacterium | reverse complement strand
CAGGATAAGGGCGAAACGCGCAACGATTTAATTGAAAAAAATTTGGCAGTTTTTAGGTCAATTATTGCCGAAATTAACAAAACGAAATTTGCCGGCATTTATTTAATTGCCACAAATCCATTGGATATTATGACCTATGTTACCATGCAACTTTCCGGCTTCCCAAAAGAGCGCGTTATTGGCAGTGGAACAACGCTAGACACTGCGCGTTTGAGGTGCTTGGTTGGCAACGAAGTGAATTTAAATTATAAGAATATTCACGCATATGTTATTGGTGAACATGGTGATAGCGAAATGATCCCGTGGAGCAATGCCACAATTGGCTTAACACCTATTAGCAAATATTTAACTAAAACCAAAATGAACAAAATTTTGAAAGACGTTCGCACAAGCGCATATAAAATTATTGAAAAGAAAGGAAACACTGCTTATGGCATTGGCATGTGCTTAAAGAATATTACCGATGCAATTTTTGAAAATTCAAATTCAATTTTCACAGTTTCGGTTTATAACGAAAAATATGGTGTATGCATCGGCCAGCCAGCCATAATTTGCCGCAACGGCGTGCGTGAAACGGTGGATTTGTGCTTGAGCCCAGACGAGCGAAAAGAATTTAACAATTCGGTTAAAACCATTAAAAATGTTGTTAAAGAATTAAAAATAAAATTATAAAAAATTAAAAAATCATAAAAAATTAATAAAAAATTGCAAAAAATCGTTAAAAAATTAGTAAAAAATGCCAAAAATTTGGCAAAAAATTAAAAATTTTTAAAAATTTTTATAAAAAATGGGCAATTAAGCCCATTTTTAAATATTTAACGTTACAGCTCATCAATTAAATTTTCAATTTGTTTTAGTGTGGTGAATTCTAAAATTTTTTGTTTTATTAATGTGGCGTTTTTGCTTGCGCGCACATACCACATCAAATGCTTTTTAAAATATGCAACAAGAGTGCGTTCAGTTTTAAATTGAGTTTTTAGCATTTTTAAATGATTTATAATTGCTTGCTTTTTGCAATAAGGCGGTTTTTTGTTTTTTAGCGTTGAAAATATCTCTGGATTTCCTAGTGCATTTCTGCCTATCATAACGCCTGCACACCCTATTTCTTTGGCATATTCAACATCTTGTTTTGTTTTAATGTCGCCACTCCAAAGAACAGGAATTTTAACCGCATCAATCAATTTTTTATAGGCAGTTTTATCAACATTTCCTGCATATCCTTGTTCGCGGGTGCGAGCGTGAAGCGTTAAAAAACTTACCCCGCATTCCTCGCACATTTTTGCAAATTGAATATAATTTTCATTCCCGTCAATGCCCAGCCTAAATTTTACCGAAACCGGCTTATCTGTAGCATTAACCAAAGCTAAAATTACCGCGCGCGTTTTTTCTAAATTTTTCATCATGGTACAGCCATCTCCATTTTTAACAATTTTAGGTGCTGGGCATCCGCAGTTGAAATCGATATAATCAAATTTATTAAAAACTTCATTTTTTAAAACTCGATTAATCGCTTCCGCATCACGACCAAAAAGTTGGCAGGCACGCAGGGCAGAACTTTCCTCTCTTAGCAAATTGTTGGTTTTTATGCTTTTGTTGTCTAGTGCCTTTATGCTAACCATTTCAGTTACAACCATATCCGCGCCAAAATCAGCGCAAATTTTTCTAAAAGCAAAGTCGGTTACTCCTGCCATGGGTGCAAGAGCGATAATAAATTTTTTGAATTTAAATCTTTTCATATAAAAATTATAATAAATTTGTTGCGTTTTATCAAGTTATTTTTTGTTTCTTTTGTAAAATTAAAAAATAGCAAAAAATTTTTAAAAAATTAAAAAATATGGCAAAAATTAATAAAAAATTAAAAAATTGCATTAAAAATTTAATTTTTTAATATTTTTTTATATTTTACAAAAGATAATTACATGAAAAGGAACAACATTATAACTGGCGCATTTATACTTTCAGTGGGCGGAATTATGGCTAAAATTTTTAGTGCAATTTACCGCATCGGATTAACGCGCATTTTGGGTGGGGAAGGAATTGGAATTTATCAACTTATCTTCCCTTTCTATTCACTTTGCGTTGTTTTAGCAACGGCCGGTTTGCCTATGGCTATATCCAAGGTTATTGCAAAATATAGGGGCAGCGAAAAACAAGTTTTAAAAAAATCAATTGCATTTGTGAGCGTGGTTTCGCTAGTGTTAACTGCCATTCTGATTTTGTCAAGCAAAGGGTTGGCACACATACAAGGCGAACCGTCTATTTGGGTGTGTTATTTAATTTTAGCTCCAACAATTATTATTGTTAGTTTGGCTAGCGTTTTGCGCGGATATTTTCAGGGCAGACAAAATTTTACGCCTAGTGCGCTGTCCAATATAATTGAACAATTTGTTAAGTTGTTGTTAGGGTTAACATTAAGTTTTGTTTTGTTGCGTGTAAGTTTGCTGGCGGCCATAATTGGGGCAATGGCAAGCATTGTTGTAAGTGAAGTTGTTTCAATTATTGTGTTGTTAATTTGCTTTAAAAATAGTGGACTTCAATCGGTACAAACCGACATAAAAACCAAGGAAATTTTGAAAGATATCTTGCCAATTACAATTTCTAACATAATATTGCCGATTGCAAGTTTTATAGATAGTTTAATTGTGGTAAATCTATTAAATTTTTCTCGGCCGATTTCAATTTATTTGTACGGTTTGGAAAGCGGTGCGGTAAATAATTTAGTCAGTTTGCCAACAATTTTTTCGTTTGCAATTGCAAGCGTAATTTTGCCAAATCTTAGTGGTAAACAAAACACATTTAACAAAAGTTTTAAATTGAATTTGGCAATAAAAATTGTGCTTATTATAACAATTCCTTGCGCATTGTGTTTTTTGTTGTTGCCAAATCAGTTTATAAATTTATTATATGGCGCACGTTTGTCTGCGCATGGATTAGATGGGTTAAATATAGCGTCAAGATTGCTTGCAATTTCTAGTTTTGGCGTAGTGTTTTTGTCGGTTAATCAAATATATTCAAGTTGTTTGCAAGCAGCAGACAGACGAAGCGTTACCATAAAAAATTTACTTATTGCGGTTATTATAAAATTTGCAATTGAAATTGGATTTTTGTGGACAGGTGTAAACATTTACGCGCTTGCGGCGGCTAATACAATGTGTTATGTGGTTTGTGCAGCACTTAATCATTTTTGTGTTAGAGAAATTTTTAATTTGAAAATATCCAATTGCTTTTTTGGAAAAATTGTTATTGCAAATTTTGCGATGTTGATTAGTTTGTTTATATTATTAAATTTAAAATTAACGGCAATTACAACGCTTTTGGCTATTGCTTTGGCGGGATTGGTATATTTAGGAGTTTTGCTAGTAATTAAAATTTATGATAAAAAAGATATTGCTATGTTGAAATATAAAAAGATAAAAACACAAAAAATTATTAAAAAATAATAAAAATATTAAAAAAATTAATAAAAAACTATAAAAATTGCTAAAAAAATTATAATTTTTAAAAATTTTTACTTAATTTTTACATTTTATTAAATTTATGTTTAAACTCAGGATTTGTGGCAACAATTGGTTTGGAGGCCTTATGAACAAAAACGAATTCGTGGACATTGTTAAAACCAAAGCCGGTTTAACAAAAAAAGATTGCAAACTTTGCTTGGATGCAATATTGGATGTTATAAAGGATGCGCTAAAAAATGGCGACAGCGTAACACTTTCTAACTTTGGCAAATTTAAAGTTAACGAAATTAAATCTAAAGCAATGTACAATTTTAAAACTGGCAAAACAAACATTGTTGGCGCGCGCAAAACACCCTCTTTTAAAGCGAGCGACAATTTAAAAAGAAGTGTTAAATAAAACACTTCTTTTTTAATAAATTTTAAAAAATATTAAATTTAATATCAATTTTTTAATTTTTTAAGGTTTTTTATTTATTTTTTTGAATTTTTCTTTTATTTTTAAAAAATTTTTGAATTAAATTTTTATTAACCTCTTCAAATTCAATAAGCTGTTTGGCTTCGGTTGTGTGATTTAAGGTGTTGTTTAAAATATTAAAGCGCGTTATCCCTCCACTGTCGCTATCCTTAACTGCGAAATAAACATTTTTAATTCTGGCATTAACGATTGCCCCTGCGCACATAGGGCAGGGTTCGAGAGTCACATATAAATCGCAATCGTCCAAACGCCAAGAATTTAATTTTTTGCATGCGCGCTCTATTGCCTTAATTTCAGCGTGGTGCGTGGCAATTTGGTCGGATTCGCGTGTGTTATAGGTCGAGGCAATAATTTCTCCATCTCTAACAATCACTGCGCCTATTGGAATTTCTCCCTTCAATTCTGCTTTGCAACCTAGCGTAGTAGCCAGTTGCATTGGATTTGTTTGTTTTTTCATAACTTTCCCCTTTAACCTTATTTTGCACAAAAGACAGGGCAAAGTCAATTTGATTTGCATATTCTTTTGCTTTTTCAAGCGCAATTAGTGGAATTTCTTTATTTTTTTCATATATTTCGGGCAAATTCTCTTCGCCAATGGGATGCGGCAGATCGGCACTTCCAACTTCAAAAGTGTAGGCAGGAATTTTAAGTGTGTTGATGCACCAATCTTTATATCCGCCAGTTGAATTTTCTGTAAAAATTAGTGGGTATCCGGTATATTCGCTAAAACTTTCGCCAATAAGTTGATCTCGAGTGAGATTTTCGCTTGACATATTTTCAAAACCATAATATATAACCTCGCCTTTAGTGTGGTAGGAAATGGTTAAAAGTGGGCGAGTTTGCAAAGTAAAATTTATAAGCGATTGAACCTCTCGTTCACTTTCAGGGTAGAACCCTACAAAATCTTCTGTTGAAGGGCAAAAAACATTTTGACTTCCTCCGCCCCAATCGGCATTAAAATTTGTGTTTAAATCTACTAAATTTATATTCGCTTTATATTGCGAAAAATCTAAACTGCCATTATTTGCTGAAATTAAATAATTGCGTGTAATGTCGCAATTTACCGACTCAATTCCGTCAAGAACGATTTCCGCTCCGTCTGGATTAACCAAAAAAACAAAATAAATTCCTCCGCCATGAACTAAGTCATTTAAATACAAATTTCTTGCCATTTCAACCAACAAAAGCGATGTTATATATTCACGCGCATGGATTCCTGCTTGAATTAAAACTTGCGGGCCGGAATAATCCCCAACGTGTGTTGCAAGTAAGTTTTTGCCCAAAACCGATTTGCCAGCGTTGAATAGTTCAAGCCCCTCATCTTGCAGCGCCACAATTTTTCCAATTAATTCTTGATATGTCATAACACTCCTTAAAATCACAATTTTATATGAAATTTTAATGAGTTTTGTTAAATTAGCATAAAAAATAATTCAACCGGCCTTGAAATAACAATTTAAGATTAAGAGTAAAAATTATTTATGATAATTTATGTTGTTTGAAATGGTAAACGCCCTATAAAGTTGCTCTAAAAAAACAACGCGCATAAGCTGATGAGGGAAGGTCATTTTAGAAAAGGAAATTTTTTCTTTGCACGAATTTTTTAATTCTTGCGTTAGGCCGTTGGATGCGCCAATTATAAATGATATTTCACTATTGTAAATTGCAAGTTGTTCAAGATGTTTAGAAAAAGCAACACTATCATACATTTTGCCCTCAATTGCCAAACAAATTGAATAACCCGAAATATGTTTTTCTATTTCTAAAGCATCCTTTTTTAATGCGGACAAAACATCTTTTTCCGCGCTTGACTTTGCAACATTTTCTTTCAATTCAACAATCTTTAATTGGGCGAAACGCGAGATGCGCTTAACATATTCATTAATGGCATCGGCAAAAAATTTTTCTTTTATTTCCCCCATGCAAACTAAGTTAATTTTCAACATTAAATTATCCCCCAAATAAATGTCATAATTGTAATTAAAGAGCCTAAAACAAACGACATAATAAGAAAAATTTTATCAACAAACACAGATTTTTTTGTTAAAGGGTTTGTGTTTAAATTGTTATTTTCTTGCAAAGATTGTTTATCATCCGCTTGTGCTTGGCTTTGTGTGTGGGTGGATTGGGCGAATATGCTTATTTTGCTTTTTGAAATAATATCGTTTGCCAAACTGATTTTAGATTGCATTTCATCGTAACTTAAATTTTCTAAATTGAGGTTTTGAATTATTTGTTTCACCTCATTTTTTGCTCGCTCTCGCCTTAACATGTCGGTTAAAAGTTTAAAACTTATAAACAGCAACAAAATAAAAGCGGTGGCTGTTATAATAAAAATTATTATGTTTGAGCGTATGGCGGTTGAAATGCCATTTACAAATCTTGCCAGCGGAAAATTTAAATAAAGCCCATATAGGAAATAGCTTGAAAGAAAATTGTTTATGAAGTGGATTATCATCGAACAATATATGCTATCTGCGCAAAGGGCAACATAACCCGTTAGGCCACCCAATATGGCCGCATAAAAGAACTGATTAATGTTCAAATGCATTAAGCCAAAAAGGATGGAAGAAATTATTAAACAATATCTAGGATTGTTAACTTTTTTATTACTAAAAAGCATTATTCCGCGATGCAAAAACTCCTCGCAAAATGCTGGAAAAATTGCGGACAAAATAAAATCTTTTAGCAAATATTTATAAGTTAATCTAATGGTTGTTGCACCATATAAATTTTCATAACCAAACAGCGCTATAATGCTAGAAAAAGCATCTGCAACAAACGAGTTAACAAAGTATAAAACTATGCCAATAAGAATTGTTAAGGCAATCATTTTTCCGCTTAATTTTTTAAATCCTGCATCTTTAAAAGTTTGTTTTACGTTGCGCGAAATAAGGACGGTGTACATTAATAACGGGATGGCGAACATAACAACAATTTGGATAAGGAAAGAAGATAGAACTTCATTTTTTATTACGCCCGCATAACCCAAAACAAAAACGACAGCAACACATATCATTGCTGTGAAATAAATAAAATTAATTTTAAAAAAGTTTTTGTTTTTCATTTTCATTTTCAACTATAAAAAATTCTATAAATGTTAAATACAACCCAAATAAATGACATTATGCAAAACGATATTATTAAATATTTTTTTGAGTCCAATTCAAATTTTACATTTTCTTGCCTGTTTTTGTTTTTAAAAACGAAATAGCAAATTATGGTTAAGAAAACAATTAAAAGCACAACCGCAAGCACTATATACCACCAATGGCTATTAAATAGATTGATGTTAAAGTAACTGATGGTCAAGCTAATAAAATTGTTAACAAAATGGGCGATAATAGTATATATTATGTTGTTTTCATAATACATTATAACTGCGAACATCAAACCCATCAAAAAAGGGTAGATAAGTTGTTGATATGACATGTGAAATATGGCAAACATTATGGCACTTAAAAAAATTGACACAACTTTGCCATGTTTTTTTAGCCCTTTAAAAATTAAACCGCGGAAAATTAATTCTTCACAGATGGCGGGTACAAGCGCCACGCTAATAATTGATATAAAATAATTTTTTCTGCTCCAATTAAAAGGCAACCCTTGCAAATTTGCCCCTAGAAATTTAAACAATCTGTCAAGGCAAGAAACAATAGGATAAAGCGCAAAAAACGCTAAAATGGCCAGGGCGATATATAATAAAATTTTTGTAAATTTGGGCTTTGAAACAATGTGGTTATCGCGCGTTTTGCCATAAAAAATAAAAACACAAAACAGCGCAGCATCTAATGCCAACATGGATAAACCATAACCAACTGCACCATTTAAAAATTCCTCAAACCGCGATACGTTATAACCCAAAGACGATGCAATAAACAGGCCAATTAATGTAAACACCACTGAGGCAACTTGGCTGAACGCAAATGCCAGCAACCAGCTTATAGCACTATCTTTTGCGGAAAAAACTTTCTTTTCCATACAATCATTATACAAAAATTGAAACAGAAATCAAAATAAAAAGCAAATTAAAATTATTTTTTTCATATATAAAGATATGGAAATTTTAATATATAACGAAAAAACAACAAAATCCGCATTAAAGCGCATGAATATTGTTATCGAAAATAGCACAATTGCGGCTGGGGTAGTTTTAGAACCAAACGTGGCAATTATTAATTCAACAATTGCCTTAGGCACAAGGGTTTGCAGTTTTTGTGTGATTAAAGAGAGCGAAATTGCGGAAAATGTTATAATTTTATCCAGCCAAATTGAAAATTCTTTTATTGGCAAAAACAGCCATGTTGGGCCTTTTGCGCATATAAGGATGAACAGTTGTGTTGGCGAAGGCAACCGAATAGGAAATTTTGTTGAATTGAAAAATGCAAAAACAAAAAAAGGTTGCAAAATTGCGCACTTAACATATGTTGGAGATGCCGAGTTAGGCGAAAATTGCAACATAGGTTGTGGGGTTGTTTTTTGCAACTATAATGGGAAAATTAAGCAAAAATCTTATTTGGGAAACAATGTTTTTGTTGGCTCGAATGTTAATTTAATTGCTCCTGTAACTTTAAAAGATAATGCGTATATAGCTGCCGGCAGCACAATTTATCAGGATGTTGAAGAAAACGAGTTCGCAATTGCACGCTCTAGGCAAACCAACAAACAAGGGTTTAAAAATCCATATTTAGATAAGGATTAAAAAAACAGCAAAAGCTGTTAATTTAAAATTTAAGTTTTGTTTTGCTTTAAAAATTTTTTGTAACCATTATATATTTCAAGCACAATTTCATCAACTGTTTTGTTGTCGGTTAAAATAACCAAATCATAATTTTCCAGATGAGTGTTATCTTTATTATAAAGTTCTTGGTATCTTGAATTTTCGCTTTCCCATCGCTGTGTTAGCAGCAATTTTGCCTCGCGCTTGTTTTTAACCGGTTCGCTCTCGCGTTTATCGGCAACCAATCGCTCGGCGGCAACATCAATGCTAACATCTAAAAACACTTTAAAAGATTTCGGGATTAAAAACCAAGCTGTGCGAGAAACAAAAACAATATTGTCATTTAATTGCTTTTTGCCAATGCTTTTTATTCGGCCATCCACTTTTGCATCAATTAGTTTAATGCGCTCGTCATCAACAAATTTGGTAATCGTGCCAAACCCCAATTTTTTGGCATATTCACGAAAGATGTCCCCCATAGGCATTAATTTGAAATTGTATCTTTCAGCAAAAACTTTGCCAATTGAACTTTTTCCGCTGCAAGGTTTGCCAGTTATTGTTACAATCATTCAACAACTCCTTCATAAACATCGTCGCTCTGATTGGCATGGTCTTTATAATAATTTAATTGATTGTTGAGCTGCTCGATGGTTTGCTCTTGTTGCTTTATTTTGCTGTTCATAGAATTTATTGAAATTATTTCGGCAACAGCAAGAACAAACAGCAACACAACAAGGGCAATTGCCCCAAATATAAAAAGTTTATTGCGTTTGGTTTTTTCGTTTTGTTGTTCTTCCATGTTTTTTCCTTTTCTGTGTTAAGTAATTATACCATTTATTTTCTAATTTTACAACTAAATTTTTAAAAACTTTTTTAATCCACAAAAATCCTAGGCAGTAGCCAAAAATTAACACATAAGAAATTTTTCCAAAATTGTAAAAATTTATAAAAAATACATAAAAAATTGCAAAAAAACTGTAAAAAATGCTGTCAAAAATGATTTTTTGAAAAATTTTTTGATATTTTTTTAAAAATAGAGTAGAAAAAAATAAATAAATTATTCCGAAAATAATTCCGCAAAAAAGAAAAATAAAAAAACAATTTAATTGATTTATTGTGCTAAAAATCATTTAAATATCTTCCTAAAAAATGGTTGCTTAGATTTGCCCTCTACAAATTTTAGCGAATTTATTTCCCCTTTAATTTCTGCGCGAGTGGAGGTGTTATCTAATTTAATCAATTCTAAATTTTGGCCGCAAACAATTAGCCCGCCCAGAACGGTGTCCAGCTGAATTAGGTCGGGTTTCAAGCTTATTATTTTGTTTGTGCCGCTAACGGATAACTCTTTTTTATTTAACAAATTTATGCATTGCTCGATATTTTGCTTATTATTTTCCATTATATCCCCTTAAAATAGGTTATTTTAAAAATTTTGGAAATATGACAGATTAAAATTTTTAAAAAATAATTAAAAAATAATTTACTATTATTTTTCCTGATTTTATTTGACAATATTCTACAATTTATTTATAATTAAATTAATTAATTTAATTTTTAATATTTATAGGCATTTGGGTTAAATTAATTATAGGGGAAATTATGAAAAGATTTTGTGGTTTTGCTATTGCTTTTATCGCACTTTTTGCGTGCGTGTTTTTCTCGGCGTGCGGCAGTAAATACAAAAACCTTAAAATGTCTTTTATTAATTTGGACGAGGAAGAAGTTGTTGAGCTTGGCTTGATTATTGACGAAAACAGAGATGATGCTATGGATAGCGCCAAATTAGGTGTAAAATTTTCTGGCATAAAATCTAGCGAAGTTGGCGATGTTTTAATTTATTGCCCACAAGGCAAGGTAAATATCCCCAAAAACGAAATTTCCTATTCTAAAAACACTGTTTATTTCAATGTTTATGCGTCAACTTCGGGTGTGGGGGAAATTGTGGTTAGGCATCTGGCCTCGAACAAAACCAGCAGTTTGAATTTGCGCGTGGATAAAAAATCTCATGAACTAAACAGCTTAAACAATAAATACATAATTTCAATTCCGGAAGAAAACTCAAAGACAGTGTCTTTTAACCCTAATTTGCCAGACAATAAAATAAAATCTTTTGAAAAAGATTTGTTTGCGATAACACCTGAAAGCACCGATTTAATTTATTACGCTTTGTCTTCAACTGGCAATGAACAATTAACGCGCCAAATAAACGCGGGCAATGTTAATTTGACCACCTTGGATATTAATGGTAATGTTGTTATTGATAGCCTAACTATTTCTGCCAACACTGCGGAAACTGAAATTGTTGTTTATCCAATTGCGGTAATGGATGGTTATGCAAATGACATTTATGAAACGGAAACCATTACTTTTGTTTTAAAAAATGTTTTAACCGATAGAAATTTAACTTTTATTTCGGACGATTTGCATCAACCTTATTTGGATGCGGACGAAACCATAACCCTGATTGCGAACGATTCCAATGCGGTTAGCGTTGAAAACAGAGATAATTCGGTTTGGAACTATGAATATTATTATTTGCCAATTGCTTTGGGCAAAAAAATTAACGGCACAATTTTAAATTTAACCAATGATTATAACTTTTACAATGTTTCAATAACCACCAATAACAGCAACATTAAATGCAACGATGAGGATTTAAATCGAATTTTAATTTGCGCGGTTGGAAAGTTGTCAACTCCAAAAGTTACAGTTGATGTTTGTTTGTCTGCCCAAAACTGCGTGGGCGAAATTTTTGAAGTTCATAAAAATCTTTATGTGAAAGCCGAACTTAAACCAGAAACCATTGGCATAAAAATGGATGGGCAGCAACTTATAACAAATGATGAAGAGCATAAATATAAGTTATATGATTATTATCACGAAAATAATGACTGGGGCGCACTCTTCAATTTTGCGCCATACACAAATTTGAATGATAACGGAACTTCTTTGGGCATAAATAGTTTTGCCGATATGGAAAAAATGAGGATTTCTGTTAAGCCATCCTTGTTGAATGTTAAAGGAAATTTCAACAACAAATTGGTTGGTTTAATGCCTGTTTATCCGAACTCTAACTTTAATCCTGGCGAGCAAATCACAAATTTTGCTTCGTTTAGAAATGTGCGAACCAACAATTATTTATTGAATTTCTATCTTAATGACGGATCTCATCCGTTGCGTTTTTATTACGATTCTGGCAAAGAGATGTTTGTGTCCGAGCAAATAACGCAAAAAGATAATTTGTACATTAAATACGTAAAAAATGACGACAGAGGAGAATCTAACACCCTTACATTTTCGGTTGAAAATATTTATTCTGGTAATTTGCAATATTTAAAAGATATTGGCGGATGCGATGCAGTAAATGCATATTTTGAAAACGATTTGGGCGTTAGAAAAATCACCTTGTATGCTGGGCAGATTTATTCGGATAATGGCATAAAAATTGATTCTTTTGGCGAAGAGTTGGGCGAGGGAAACAGCAAAGATGTTTACATTGACAGGCTTGCTTACAACAATTTAATAAGTGACTATGGCGCATATGTTATAAATTTCAATGAAGTGCTTGCAATGTCTTTTGATGACTCTAAAAACGAAATGGATTCCGCTTCGTTTAAAGTTTCTATTCAAAAAATTGATGTAAACGAAGCTGAACCTAATTCTAACGGGTTGAAAATTGAGCAATTCGACCATTATTCAGATAATTTGGGTTTAAACCTTGCAGGCGTGGAAACCATAGAAAATTTCACTTACACCACAAGTTATGTGGACAATTCAATTGTCTTAATTTTGGGCGAGCGCACACAGGTTGGCGAATATCGAATTACAATTAGCCACGAAAATGGTTACGAAAAAAACATAAAAGTTTTTGTTTACGAAGGATTAACCGAACAAACATTAGAAATTGGATATAATTTAGAAGGGCTAAACGATTTTGCCTATATAAAAACTGAAGCAAACGAATCTTTATTTGAAGGGTATGAATCGGATTTCATTGTTGCAACAAACAATTCAAACAACAATGCTGGGTTCAACCGCAGATATAATTTTTGGTTTGTTATAAATGATGCGGTTTTAAAGTCAAACATAGTTAATTCTTACGATTACACCACCGTTTGGCAGGGAGAAAATATTGACGAGTATTTAACCTTAAAGCGAAACAGCGTGGATAGCAAAAACGCTAATGCAGTTGACCTAATTTTTAAACGTGGCACATATGTTGATGGCAAAAATTACATAACCATTAATTTTGTTGTTAAATTAAGTAAATTTGATAGGTTGTTTAAAGTTGAAAACGAGCAAAACGAAATTTCTATAAGCAAAACTTTCTTTGTGTTTGAACCTATTTTTGCTTCCGACATGCAAATTGACTCTAATGTGCCAGCCGATGGTTATAGATATTCTAAAAATAAATTAGGCGCTTATTATAAAGATTTGGCAAATATCAATTTAAAACTGCAATTGGCTAATGAATTGAAAAATTATGTTCAAAACAGCCAACAACAAATGGTTTTTGGGCAAAATAATTTAAATGATTATGCTGTTAATTGGACAACAAGCGTTGCTAATATATATGAATTTTTAGACCAAAAAGATTACGAAATTAAAGTTGACCTTGTGGGAGATGAACTTGTTGCACAATCTTTGGAAATTTCTGCCACAATTAAACAATTTAACCGAACGATTTCAAAAACCTGCACAATCAGGCTTGCAACCCCAATTTTAACCGATAGAGTGGAGGTGCAGAACTTAACCACAGAAGATGGCAACACAAGAGCTGTTCAAATTAATGTTGCAAACCAAAGTTTTTATATAGACATTAAAGAAAATTCTGGCAAGCTAACAGTAAATGCAAATGCCTTGGCTAACAGCGGAAATGTAACGTTTAAAACGGACAATTTGCTTTTTCAGGTTGTGGATAATGCCGGCAATAAATCTAGTGCAATTTCAATTGAAGGCAACAATCTTTCTGTTGTAAATATGGCAAAAAATATCAAATTAATTATATTTGCCAAAGATGCTTTAATTGAAAAACTTGAAGAACATAGCTCAATTATCAGCCCAAGATCGGTGCTTATGGCGGGGCATGAAAATGCCTATTTAGAAATTGAATTGTTTTTATCCAACGGAAGCAAGGATAATCCGTTTATAATTAACAGCCCAGAAGATTTTTGGGATATAAAAAGCAACGACAACCATTATTACACTTTGATGGACAACATCAACATTAACACCGCAAGTTTAAAACATCAGCCAATAGACAATTTTAAAGGGGAAATTAACACCTATACTTACACCGAAATAATTGACGGAACACCTGTTGAAACTCCTGTTGTTTACACAATTTCAGGCATTGAACTTAACAATGATTTTGTAAATTTATTTACAAATTTCAACGGCACGCTTGTAAACTTAAATTTTGAAATAATGTTTGCTTATTCTTCCTCTAAACAAAATTTAGGGCTTATAGATTTCAACTATGGCAAATTAACCAACCTATCTTTAAATGTTGATGGGCAGGCAAATGTGTCGGGCGGATTGGTGAATTTTGGCACACTGGCATCGGTAAATAGTGGCACAATCTCTTACACATCAAATGAAATTGTTGGCACTAGCGGAAAAATAACTTTGTTAGGCAGTCAACTTTCGTTTGGTGGCTTGGTTGGGCAAAATAATAGCTCAATCTTAGGATATAATGGCACGGAAAAAACGCTGTTAAACAACAACTATTCAAAAGCCGAACAGGCCAACAGCAACATCGTTTTCAGCGTGGTTTTAGGCGATAGTGGCGCGGTTTCAAATTTGGATGTAACCGCTAATTTAATGGATAGCTCAAGCGTGGTTGGCGGAGTTGTTGGCGTTAACACGGGCGAAGTTAAAGATGTTTACGCAACCGGAAAAATTAATGCAAATTGCATCGCTGGCGGAATTATTGGCAAAAACAGAACTAACGTGTTGCAATTGTCGATTACTAATCAAGACGAAATTAAGGCAATTGAAACTGCCCAACAATATAAAATTCAAAATTTAACATCATCTGTTGTAGTTGTGGGCGCAGATTATGTCGGCGGCGTTGTGGGTTATGATGACGGCGGAAGTTATTATAACTGCCATGCTCAAATTCTTGCTGGAACAGATGCTGCGATAAAAGGCACAAATTATGTTGGTGGAATTGCTGGCTTTTCTAAGTTTGGCACGTTTGCTTATTGCTCTGTTATGAGTTATAGGTGGGATTATAACGAACTCACTTCAACCTTTAATTCTGCCCAGTATGCAGATATTGTAGGTGCCGATTATGTTGGCGGATTAATTGGTTTAACCGAAAGCACATTAGGCAATTTAGATAATAATAAACAAATATATAACACCACTAACAACAACTCACTAACAACTGTTATGTATAGCAGCGTTAATGCGCTTGTGGGCGTGCAAACTGAGGGCAAGGTTTATGGCATCTTTAACGCAAATGACCCGGACACCCACTCGATTATATATAATTCCTATTTCATGGGCAAAATTGTAACAGTTCAAGATGGCGTTCTAGTTGATTTAGATTTAAAAAATGACACTTTAGACAACTTGGCAATTGCAGACAAAAATGCTATATATAACTATGTATATTCAATTAATGTTGTTAATGGCAAACTAGAGGAATACGATTATTCAAACGCCAATACAGAATCGTTTGATTTGCACACGGCAAAAGACCATTGGGCAGTTGCAAGCAATTTAAATGGTGGCTATATCTTTATTACGTTGGATGGCACAAACCCTATTTTTGAACAAAGCCCAACAAAAATTGATTCAACCGTTATAAACCCAATTTTAGATGATGCACCATATTTAATGCGCTTATATTATTACGATTTTGTTTTAGATTCAACCAACGAAAATTATCAAAACACTTTAACCACACTTAACAATAAATTTAATAGATATAGAATATTGTCAAACGATAACGAAAAGGACTTAATCAACATAGATGTTGAACCAACCATTTTGGGCACAATACGCATTATTGCGGAAAGCGATAGCGCAATTCTATCCGTTTCTGGCAACTATTTGTTGGTTAATGGCTTGGGCGAATGCAAACTTACGTTCTATTCTGCGCTCAACCATAATGTTAGGTGCGTGGTTGATGTTATAATTTCTGCACCGGTTGGCGAAAATTTTGTTTTAAGCACTAGTAAGGCAGATGAAAAATCTTCAATTTTAAACACCACGCAACAAATTGCTAAGGGCAAAACAAAAGAATATTATTCAGTCGCTTCAAATAGTTTAAATTATTTGGGTGTGGACTATGAATATAAAACCACAAGCGACCTTTATTTAGAGGTTGATGTTACAATAAAGGATGGCTTACAAATTGAAGGCACAATTGGCAAATACATTTCAATAAGCGGTGTTCAGCCAGTTGTAGATTCGGCAACTGAATTAAAAGTTGTGTTAGACCCACTTACCGCGTTTAGCATATCGGTTAAAAATCATTTGCAAGATAGAGTGCTGCAATTTGCAATTAAGCGATTTACAAAGATAAATTATGGCGGCACAAG
The DNA here is from genome assembly GCA_947628205.1 of uncultured Clostridia bacterium. Taxonomy (GTDB): domain Bacteria; phylum Bacillota; class Clostridia; order Christensenellales; family UBA1242; genus Onthoplasma. The sequence continues at coordinate 48,678 of CANQYX010000003.1, read as the reverse complement.
TTATGATATTTTTGAAAAATCTGGCGAAGATGACCAAACCTTTAATTTCAACCTTAACACATATCAAGGCCCAACCGAAATTAAGTTAAGCAGCACCCAGATAATAATTTATCCTAATGGCACGGCCGATGTTTATGCTTATGTTACAACCGATTTACCGTTTAGCGAAGAGGAGCTTGAAACATTAAATCTTGTTAATGGCATAATTTTTGATGGCAGATATGTTGAAGATATTGCACAGTTCATCGAATATAAAGCCAACAACTTTGACAATAACCAACAAATTGTTAAATATTTGGTTAAATTCAACGAAAAGCTTGAAGTTCAAGACGAAACCGAACTAACCATTTTCTTTGAACTGCCAAATGGATATGATGGCGAAAGCATTTCGTTTATTTTAGTTCCGCAGCGCATAGATAACATCGAAATAAATAATTATATCTATAAATATGATGAAGATGGCCACGTTCAAACAGACAACGGGGTTGCTGTTATTGAGCCAAGCGATATGTTGCGCCCAGTTGGTGGCGGATTGATTATAATTAACCTTTCGCCTGCAAATAGTTATTATGGCTATTTGGAAATTGAAGATTTGAACGAATCGGGCAATGAAAATATAATATTTACACAAATTGACGGCATTAATGGCAAGCCGTTGGAAACAATGGATGTTGAAACATCAAACGGCAAGGGCATAAGATTAAACAAAATTCCTAATCAAAGGGCAACTTATGTTTCAACTCTAATCGACATTCGCGCAAGTTCTAAACTTCACACAGTTCGCGTTTCTGCTTACGATAAATTTGGCAATTTAATAACTTCAAACAGCATTGTTATAGATATTAAAATGCTTCCTGAAATTGAAATGGAATATGTTAACCCACAAGGGGTGCATTATGACAATGCAAGCGGAATTTTGTATTTAGCAAATGGCGTTCCTGCAAATTTGGCTGTTACAACGCGCAACTCTAATGGCAATGTAATTTTTAGCGGAAGTTTTGATGGGCAGGAATTAGATTTTAACAACTATTTTGAAATACAAACCAACAATTCTAATTATGTTTTGGTGGGCAGATATAGCGAAGATTTGCTAAACAAGATGTTCACTTTAACCGCCACCACAACATTAACATTAAATGATGGCACATTTGAAAACGCAACAACAAGTTTGCAGTTTAAAATTGTGCAATATGTAATTCATAATGTCAGCGTTAACAATAGCCAAGTAAATTTTGGGCAAACCGAAAGCGAAACTAAGCGTGTTTTAAATGGCGATTTTGGCGTGCCAACAGTTTTGAATTTCTATTTAAATAATTTTGATATAAGTTATTTAGAAACTAATGGCACTTATTGGGATAGTCAATATATTTATAACCCAAATGTTTTAACAGGCAATGCTAGCGACCAATTAAAATCGATTCACACAATTTTGGGTGAAATTAACACCCTTGAATATCTTTCACTTGGAAAAATGGTAGATGGCAAATTTAATTTGTTAACGGATAGTTCAATTGCGACCTTGACTTTTGATGATATGAATCATAAAGTTCATTTGCTTGTTAACTCTAACGATGATAACAACCTTGTTCTTCAACTTCAATTTAACTTGGCGTTAAATGATGATGGTTTGTGGGAAATTAAGCCATTTAGTGAAAGCGAAACAGAATTGCAATTCAATTATAAATATGTTTTAAATTTTGCAAATTCCACATCGTTTTTAGAGCCAGAAGTTGTTAAAGATGAAGAAGATTTTATCAACATGGTTAGCCTTCCAGAAAGGAACTATATTTTGGGCAACGATTTGGTGCTTGAAAATTATGTGCCAATAGATGTAAACATCGCTTCGTTTGACGGAAATGGCAGAAAAATTATAATTAAAAGTTTTGCTCCGTTCGATAACACGGAAAATGGCAACATATATATAGGCCTGTTTAGAAGAATTTATGCAAACATGGTTGTTTCTAACCTGGAAGTAATATACTTTTCTAACGATGAATATTCTCTTGGCAGAATTGACGCACAGAACCCAAGTTCTTCCATATTTAAAGATTTGTGTGCTAACGACCAAATTGAATATAGATCGGCCTCTTTTGGTGGCATCACACCGGAAAATGAGGGCATTATAACCAATTGTCAAGTACGTGGCAGCGTTGCTTTGCGCGTTTCGGCAATTGAAAACCAACGCACAGCAAATTTCAACATGGGCGGCCTTGTTTGCACAAATCAAGGGTATATTACCCATAGCGATTCCTCGCTGGCAATGGTGGGCAGAGCAAATATTGGGGGCTTGGTGCACACAAATGGTGGCAAAATTGTTTCTTGCTCTTATCTTGCCGAAAATGAAAATTTCTTCTTAAATGATAGAGAAGTGTTCTACAGCACAAAAAACAGCAATGGCATAGAACATATTAATATAAACGACAGCGGATTTATTTTTGCCTACGAAACAAGCGCAACCGTGTATGTTGGCGGACTTGTGGTGTTTAATGGCGGAGATGGGCTTAACTCCAACATTAATGAAATTTCAATGTGCAATGTGCTTGCTGGTGGGCGCGCTTTGTCGGGAGATCAACAAAGCAGTAACATAACTGCGCAAAATGGAAGAGTTGGTGGGTTTGTTTACTCTAATCGAGGCAATATTTTCAATTGCTACACCAATTACGCCGTGTTTGGCACTAACAGCAATTTTGCCGGTTTTGTAGACACAAATTCAGGAACAATCAATTTGTGCTATACCTATGTTAATAAAGGCATTATTTCAAGCCGTGCCGCTTGCACACAATTTACAACTAAGAACGACAACATATCATCCGGCATAACAAATTCTTATGAAATTATAGACCTTTCCTCTTTGCCTTATGGGGAAGACCAATATTTAAGAAATCATAAGGTGGAAGGCGTGGATTATGTGTCAGTGCAAAACAGATTTTTACAATCGTCCTATAACAAATTTATGTTTGGGGATAACGAAACTGGCAGTTGGCAGATTTTGAACGGAGAATTGCCTCACTTAACATCGGTTGAAAACAAAGTGAGGGTGGACACAGTTCGTCAATCCACCGAATCAATGTTCTACGGGTTGAGAACAATCCGTAGGGAAGAATCGAAAGTTGAAGTGGACAATCAAATTATAACCACATATCATTATGTCCTTTTGGATAACGGGTATGGAACAAGCACAAATCCAATAATTTTATATAACATTGCAACATGGGATTACTATTTATCCGACAACACTTCAAAATACTTTAGATTGGTTACCGACCTTGACTTTAGTTCGGTTATTGACAACCCTTCAACCAGCACAAGAACATTTAGCGGCAACCTTCAAGGCAACAATATGCTTATTGATAATATTATGATTTCTTCGTCTAACAACCTCAATTCAATAGGCCTGTTTAAAGAGCTTGTTGCAACTTCGGATATCACAGTGCAACCTGTTGTGGCAAATTTAAGATTGAACACAACAAGGTTTACCGCATCTCACACCCAAGCGGTGGGCATTTTGGCTGGCATAATTGAAAATTATAAAATTTACAATATAGAAGTTTCTTCGCAAGATAATGTTTTAATTGGCTCTAATGCGGTTGGTGGTTTGGCAGGTATTGTTCGCGGCAACTTTGATTTGGATGGCATTACGTCAAGCGCAAATGTTAACGCGGAAAGCAAATCGGGTTCTAGTTATTCAATCTACATGTCACGCAACAATAATTTTGATATAAATTACAACCTATCAGATGTCCATTATGCAGGAAGCGTGGTAGGAATTTTAGATGGATATTTAAATTCAAGTTACAACATAAACGACACCAGATATTTGAACAATATGTATATGAATGTTAAAAATATAACTGTTAATTCAAACCTAACGGTTATAGGCGACATTGTTGGCACGTTGTTTGGCTTTGTTGGGGAAAGGGTTAAAATTTCCAACTGCAATGTTCAAATTGAAAATTGCAATATTGTGGGGCAATATTATGCGGCTGGCTTGATTGGCGAAAATCGCGGTATAATTGCAGATAGCAGCATTACAGTTGCAAATGAGGTGGAAAATATCTTTGGCAATTCGCGCGTTTGCGCAGGGTTGGTTGGCCTAAATCTTGGTGGATTAATTACAAATTGTTCGGCCGAACTTAATATTGTTAATGTTTCCAACGTGGTTAACACAACTGTGGGCGGACTTGTTGGCAGAAGCGTTAATGGATATATTAAAAATTCAAAATTCTCTGGCAAACTGCTTGGGCTATATACGGGCGGCGTTGTTGGCACAATTTTAGATAAAGATGTGTTTACAATGCCATCTTCGGCAATTGGCTCGTTGAATTATGCTTGCGCAAGCGATTATGTTGTTCCTAACGATGTAAAATATTTTGACGAGGCAGAAATTCAATACATTGACAATGTTAGCCTGTCGATTGATAGTTTAAATTATTGGCTAGAAAATTTAAGTTCGTTCTATTCATATCGCGCAGGCAGGCCAAGTTTGATTGATGCAATTTTGTATCGCAAAGTGTTGGGGCTTGCAGTTGGCACAATTCAAGCAAATTTTGAGTTGAACACGAAATATAACAACGAACAAATTGTTTCAAAATATGGCTACGATGCAGCAAATAAACAAATAACCTTTAATGGCGATTTCGACATTGACACTGTGGGCATGGTGGCAAATGCAAATCTGCCAGAAGGCATAAAATACAACACACCATTTGCAAACGTTATTAACACAATTTCTGGCATTTCTGGCACATATGTTATGTACGTTGTGGGCGCAAATTTAGGTTCGCTAGACAGTTGGGCGCGAGATAGCTACACAACTCAAATGTGCATTTTAACAAACGAACAAATTGTCGAGTTGAAACTCTACACAGTTGAGTTCGGCGAAGACCTTGAAAAATCTAACGAAGTTAAATTTAAAACAACTGTACAGTCAGCCCAAGAGTGTAAACTTTATTTGCTAGAAGATGTTAGCGATAGTTTGGGCGTTGAATTTAATTACTCGTTTATTCCAAACGTTAGCGAAATAACAACAAAAAATGAGGCACATTTTAAGGATGCCGACCAAATTTTGCTGGTTGAATTTGTGGATAACTATGTTGAAGTAAACTTTAAACTTAACGATAACAACAATATAACTTATAAATTTATTTTGGCTTGACAAATTTAAAATTTATGATAAAATAAATTTTATGAAAATCGATTACAACAAACTCATGCATGAAGAAATTGCTAACTTTGGCTTTAAGCCAAGGTTAGTTTTGCATTGTTGTTGTGCACCTTGCTTGTCTGGAGTTATAGAAAAATTAAAAGAGCATTTTGAAATAACATTTTTGTTTTTTAACCCTAACATTTACCCAGAAACCGAGTATAAAACCCGCTTGGGCGAATTTAAAAAACTTGGGGTAAATGTGGTGGAATTAGGTTATAACCACGCCGAATTTTTAAGTTTGGTTAAAGGTAAAGAGCAAGAAAAGGAGGGTGGCGAAAGGTGCAAATTGTGCATTGCATATCGCATGGACAAAGCTTTTAAATTTGCAGTTGAAAATAATTTTGATGTGGTTACCACCACACTTTCAATAAGCCCGCATAAAGACACGCAATTTATAAACAGCATGGGCGAAATGTTAGAAAAGCAATATGGAATTAAGTTTTTACATTGCGATTTTAAAAAGGAAAACGGATATTTGCGCTCAATTGAAGTTTGTAAGGATTTAAATATTTATAGGCAAAATTATTGTGGTTGCGAATTTAGTTTTTCAAATAATCAAAAATAAACATATATAAATATGTGTTTAATACAAAAATAATAAACAGCCACGCTTTAATTAACAATATAAAACTTATAAAACAAAAAAATCCTAATTCGTTAATTTGTGCAATGGTTAAAGCAAATGCTTATGGGGTGGGGTTAAAAGAAGTTGTAAAAATTATTTCTCCTTTTGCCAATTTTTTTGGCGTTGCCTGCGTTATGGAGGCAAAAGCGGTTAGAAAAATTTGTAAAAATCCAATTTTAATTGTCGGCCCGCTGGAATTTGGCAAGCTTGACAACTCCTTTTCTTACACCTGCCAAAGTTTAAAAGACATTAACTATTTAATTAGTTTAAATTTGCCGTTTAAAATTCATTTAAAAATAAACTCAGGGATGAACAGATATGGGTTTAGTTCCACAAAAGAGTATCAAATGGCATTAAAAAAAATTTCAAAAAGTTTGCTGTTTTTAGAGGGGGTTTTTACTCATTTTGCAACGGTTGACCAATTTGTTGAAAAGCAATTCAAAACATTTAAAAAATTTGTTAACATAACAAAGCAATTTGGCTTTAACCCAATTGTGCATGCGGACAACAGCTTTGTTAACGAAAAGTTTAACCACAGCTTAGACATGGTTCGCATTGGTTACAACCTTTATAACGGGGCAGGCAAATTTAAAAGCGTGTTAAAAATAAAAACCAAAATTGTTAAAATAAATAATGTTAAAAAAGGTGACCTGGTTGGTTACGACTATCGCTTTGTGGCAAAAAAGCCAGTAAAAATTGCCGTTTTGCCTGTTGGCTATGCGGACGGGTTTGATATGAAATATCTTGGGTTAAAATTAAAAATAAACAACGCACCTTGTCGGGTGCTAAACATCTGTATGGATTGCTTTATGCTAGACATCTCTAAAACTCGGCTTAAAGAGGGTGATGAAATAGAAATTTTAAACGAAAAAAATAATTTAAAAAAATATGCAAAATATATTTCTTCTTCATGTTATGAGGTTGGCACCAAGTTCAGTTTTATGCGCGCAAAAACAATTATTATTTAAAATTAATAAAAATTTTTAATAAAATAATAAAAAATTGCCTTAAAATAACAAAACACCCTTATTTTAAGGTGTTTTTTATAAATTTAAAAAATGTTAAAAAATTTTAAAAAAATATTAAAAAATATTAGTATTTAATTATTTATTGTGTTATAATAATATTGAAAAATTAATTAAAAATTAATTTTAGGGGTATTTATGTTAACAATTTTTGATAATGGTTTTAATATTGTGGACAAGTTTTTTGGTTCACTTAATAACTATTTAAATTATAATTCTATTATGGTGGTTTCGTTATCATTATTTCTTTTGGCATTCTTTATTGTGCTAGTTTCCACCGCCAATTCTTATGAAGCAAAACTTATTCGCGCAATTGATATGTTTAACAATTATTTTATGCGCGAGCCAGAAATAAATGCGGAAAATTTGTTGGAGTTTAACAACAAAATGAAATCTAGCAAGGTTCCTAAACAACTTCGCAAACAGTGGCAACAATTCGTGCTTTATAGGGATAAAAGCGCAAGCGAATATATGTCGTTTGAAATTTGTGTTTCCAGCCCAATTAAAAACAGCACATATAAGCGAGATGTAAAAATTTTAAACTATATTTGTTTTATTCTTGCACTTTTCAGTTTAATTTTAAATGTCTATTATTCGGTTGGCGACAATCTTGCAGCCATTTTGCAAAGCTCCTTGCTATGCCCAGTGTTGCTTTTAATTATTGATTTGTTTGTAACAATTTTCTTTGATGTTAGGCACAATGCAATTGTTAGTGACCTTAACCAAAATTACCAGTATTTTGAATTGAACATTGATAGAGCAGCGGCAACCATCCCAGAATATGTGGATTATGAACTTCTTTTTGATAAAAACGAAATTAAAAAGGGTATTCCTGTTCTTTATACATATTTGCAAAGGCGTGCAGATGAGGAAAAACGCGAGTTAGAGCGTGCAAGATTGAAAAATGTTGAACACGAAAAATTCAATTTTGACGAAGCGGGCGTTGCCAAATCTTTAGTGCTTGAACGCGCCATGCAAGAAGCGGAGAACTATATTGCGGAACGTAACAAATTTTTGCAGGATACCGAGCAAATTAACAGCGAAATAACGCAAGAAGAACTCAATTTCCGCGAAATTACTAAAGAATATCAGCGCGAAATGCAGGTTAGTAAAGAAACGTTCGATAACTTTAAAGCACAACTTAACGATGCCTCTTCTTCCATTGAGGCTAACTATTTAAAAAAGCAACAGCAACAAGAGTTGGATAGGCAGCGCAATTTGGAAAGAGATTATGACACCGCTAGCGAGCGACACAATCAGATGTTAAAAACCTTGCAAGAAGCGTTGGATGAAGTTAACGAGCAATTAAAACAAGCTCGCACCGCGCTAGAGCGTGGAATGATGAGCGAGTTTGATAGTTATAGCCAAAAGGTTTATGCCGATGCTGAGCGCGTTGTTAAAGAGCGCACAAATAACGAAAACGAACGCCAAAAAGATGAAATTGGCGAGTTAAAAGCACAAATTGCAAGTTTAACTTCACTTAATAAAAACCTTATAGATAACAAAACAGCTCAGCCAATACAGGAGTACGAGGAAATTCAGCAAAACCCTGCGCCAAGTCAGCCAGAAACACCATATGCCTCAAATGCGGGCGAAGAAACATCTTATTCAGCCGAAACTAATCTCTCTTCTGTGGATGACTACAACACTCCAACTTATAACTATAACACTTCTAGCAACAACGATTTAACTTATTCAGAATATTCGGCAGCCGACAGTCAGTTGCCTGAAAATACGGAAATGCCTGAAACCACAACCTACGAAAACAGTGCCTACAATGTTGTGGACAACCAAGAAATTATTAATAAAATAAGTTCTTATATTGGCGAGGATAACCGCCACGCCGCCGAAAAAGAAGATAAGCAGGTTGAAGAAACTAAAATTGACGAAACCGAAAAATTAGAAGAAACAAACTCCACCAAAAAAGAGGCAGAAAGCAAACCTAAAAAAGTGGGCAAAAGGGGGCGCCCACGTAAGGTTAAAACGGAGTCAGACAAACCTAAGCGACCGGTAGGCCGCCCAAAGAAGGAAAAGACAGAAGAGGAACTAAACAAACCAAAACGCGGCAGGGGTAGGCCAAGAAAAATTATAATTATTCAAGACAACGATTCAGCTCAGGAAGACAAAGCTAAACCAGAAGATCAATCTGGCAAGGCAAAAAATGTATCGGTGGTAACCATAACGGACGATAAAGACATTGGTGATATTGACAGCTATTTGCAAGAAATAGACAATCAAATTGCCGAAGAAAATGCTAAAATGGAGGCCAGCCAAAAAGAACTGGAAAAAAACACTCGAATTCGCAAAAGAAAACGTTAAAAAAACTGCATTAAGCAGTTTTTTTTAAGAATTTAATAATTTTAGCAACTCGTTAATATCTAACCCATGCACAGCGCACGCTTCTTCCAAACTCTCCATCTGTGCCATTGGGCAATAAATGCAACCCAAGCCAAAATTAGACAAAATTTCTTCTGCCTTTTCGTGCTTTTGCAAAACATCACATAATAAATCGGTTTTTTTGAATTTCATACATTCACTCCTTATTTTTATTATAGCACACTTTTAAATCTAGTCAATAGTTTTTTCAAATTTTATACTTTTATTTATGCTCGCCCGCAAAAAATGTCTTGACATTTTTTTAGTTATGATATATAATGCAAGCAATGATTAAGTCCTTAGTGAACAAGTTGTTAATGATACTATATTTTGTGGTGGGCGCTTTAATTTTGGAATTTATTGCCTTTAAAGTGCTTCATTTTGGGGTTGTGCCTGAATATTTTTTGCTAGATTTAAGCATAATTTTAATTTTGGGTTTAATTGTATTTTGCATTCCAAATTTTACCGCACAATATATCGTTTATACAATTTTGTTGCTTATTCAGGTGGTGCTAATATATATAAATTACACATTATATACAATTTATGGCGATCTTTTTTCGTTTGATATGCTAAATTTGGTTAGAGAGGCCGCCGCAGCAATAACAACAAATTTCGTTTATTTTAAAATTATTTTTCAGCTTATTGCAGTTTTTTTGTCCATTTCCATTGTTGGCTTTGTAATGCTAAAAGTGTGCAAAAAAGCTAAAATAAAAATTAAACAACATTTTTCAATTTTTAACATTATTTTGTTGTTAAGCATTCAATTTTTATCTATAGGGTATTATACTCACATGCGAAGTTATATAAATGTGATGGGCGATTTAACCGATGCCAATTACACCGAAAGCGATGCCTTTTTAATGAACACCAGCTTTTTAAAATCTACAAGTTACACTAAGTTTGGCTCGTATGGATATATGTTAAATTTAATTTTTAACAGCTTTGGTTCAATTAACGAAGCGCATAAAAAGGCAACTTTAAATTATTTTAAAAATGGCAACATTTATAACGAAATTGACGAAATGGGCAATAAACGAGAAATGTTTGGCGTGGATAAATACGAAGGAGCTAATGGCACCGAGCGCAACAATGTTATTGTGCTTATGATGGAATCTATGGAGTGGTTGGCGTTTAGCAATGGCAACATTAAAACGGAAGAAAATGGCGTAAGCCAATACGACCGCGAAAGGGTTTTAAACAACCTCTCGTACGAGCTAACGCCTAACATTTATTCAATAATTTATGGGGATGACTATCTAACCGATACAAACAACTCTAACACGCAAAATGATGCAACCATATTTAAAAATTTCTTTGCCAAATCTAAAACCAATATAAGCGAAGGGTATGGGTTTATAGGGCATTATCCGGTTGGAGAAGCATTAAACTCTTTTGCTGGCGATGGCTATGATAAAAGCTTGAACGCGTTTGGCTACACTTTGCCAAACATGTTGAAAGCGCAGGGCTATCAAACAACTTTTGTTCATTCAAATTTGGGCAAATTTTATAGTAGAAGTGAAACACACGGCAATTTAGGGTTCGACAAGGTTGTGTTTAAAGATAGTTTGGTGGATGAAAACGGAAACCAAATTTATAAAGGGGCAAATTTAGAGTGGAACAATTGGGCGCCAGAAGCCGAATTTGCACGCAACGCTTTAAATTATATTGTGCCAGAAACCGAAAATCCTTTCTTCACATTTTACTTAAATGTGTCCTCTCACGGAGCTTACACGCCGGAGGATAATTTAAATGATGGCGATGCTTTGCGTTATTATGACTATGTAAAATATGGAAAGGACAATTGTCAGTTGTTAGAGGACAAGAAAAGTGCCTATAACAATTATGTTTGGAAACGTAAATCAGATTGGGATGATATTGAATCCGAACAAGAAAAATATAGCGAATTTTATTATAATATTTTAAAAAATTATGGCACCTACAACGCCAATACGGATAAATTTGAAGAAAACAGCATAACCGAACAATTGGTGTATTATGAGTGCGGTGCAATGGGGCTTGACGAAGCAATTGGCGTTATTATAAACGAGTTGAAAGAAAAAAATATTTACGATAAAACAACCCTTGTTCTTTATTCCGACCACTATTGTTATTATGGCTCACTATCAAACCATGTTAAAGGGTTTAATCAAGACGACACTTTAAGCATAGAACTAAATTCTATCCCGATGATTATGTCCAGCCCGGGCCTTAAACAACTTGCTAAAACAACCGGCAAAGATTATAACATTAACGATAGATTTTGCTCGGCCTACGATATTATTCCAACCTTACTTGATTTGTTAGGGATACCTTTCAACGAAAATTATTATTTAGGTCACTCAGTTTTCCGCCCGGCGGACTATGTATATGCAATAGATAGTCAAACTGGCTTGGCACAAGAAGTTTTAACTGGGCAACCGGGTAAAGATTTGGTGGTTTATTATTCTAACACTGGCGGAATGTTCTCTGAAGATTGCTATACCTTAGATTTAAAAACTTTCTATAACAGAACGGGCAAAGTCCTTTCCGACACTTATTTAATTAATTTATTTAAATCGGAAGCCACTAATCAACTTATAAAGTTAAATTATTTGCACATTTTAAACAGATATCATTTGTACGACCAAATTAACATAAAAGCACCTTAGGGCGCTTTTATTTTTTGTGCTTTGCAAAGAATTGGTGCAGAAATAACAAAAATTTTTTGAAATTTTTAATAAATATGTTGACAATTAAATTTTTATATAGTATAATAACAATGTTGCCTCGTTAGCTCAATGGTGGAGCACTCGGCTGTTAACCGATAGGTTGTAGGTTCGAGCCCTACACGGGGCGCCAAGCACGCTTTACGCGTGTTTTTTTGTTTTAATCAATTGCTTTTTAGTTTTTTATGTGGTATAATAATTTTAAGAGGTGGAAAATGGCAGATGTTGAAGGCATAACCAAATATCGTCCGGCTAGTTTTAGTGAACATAATTATGTTGAGTTGGAAGATGGCAGTTTTGTTCCAATTTCTAGTTTGCGCGTTAAGGGTAGGACAGGTTCAAGCGGTATTCCAGCTGAAAAAGATTTAAAAAACCCTAAAACCGAATTTACGAAATCTGGGCGTTCGGTAAAACTTAAATCAAGGCAGGTTTATGAGCAATATAAGCAAACCAGCTTTGTTGTTTTTAGTTCGGCAAAGGGCAGCAGTTCGGTAAAAGACCCAGCAATGCTTAATGCAACCATTTACGATATAACTGTAAAAACTAAAATTCCCGTTACAGTAAATTATGAATCCGAAAAAAAAGAAAAATTTGTTTCTGCGGATAGAATATATGAATTAAAAATGGAAGATGGCCATGCTGTGCTTGGCGAATATGTAGAAGTTGGCAGCATTTCAAAATTATTGGCTAAACTTGGTGCGGGGCACGATAATTTTTATGTTTTAGACGATGATGGCGAATATAGGCCATTAGACACTTTCACTGCTGAAATGCTTGAAAAAATTATAAGAACCCCAGATAAATATGAGGCAGAAGATGGCAGATATGTTTTTGTTAGGCTTAAAGGAGATAGAGCACACACACCTTGCCCAATCGAGCATTTGAGGTTGGATGACGGGAGCGGTAACCCTAGCAGCGAACGACTTACGTCAACAAAATTATCTGCTTGCGTTGGCAAAAAAATATGGGCGTTAGGTGAGGATGGCAGAACGCCTTATGAGTTAGAGCCACTAACAGCGGACGAAACTGTGCCTTTTGAAACCAGAAAAGAATATTACGAAACGTTTTCGGATGCCGATGTTTGTAAGGACGAAACCGACCCATCCAAGCCACAATCCACCGCAATGTTGCGCTTGAAAAACGGCAAATATGTTAAAGAGGCAGATGTTGTTCAGCCTAAATGCTACAATTATGTAGATGACCCAGCCACAACAAATTATGATGCTTATGTGGTAACGCTAAGCAAAGGAACAGTTTCCGAACGAAGTTATATAATTGAAAAATCTAGAATAGATTCCGCGTCTAGTGACATTATCAAGTTGGCAGTTGGCAGTGAAAATATTGAATTTAAAAAAGGCGATGCACAAAAAGTTGTTAAATCACATGGCGGAATTAATAATAGTGACATTGTTCAAACAACTTCAACCAAAGGTGCGAGAGCGGAAAAATGCGAAGTTTTGAACATTCGCAAAGACAGCGTTAAATTGCTTGACGGCACGCTGGACGATGAAACAAAACAACAACTAGCCGAACGAATTAAACAAATTTACGCCGAATTTTTAGAAAAATACAAGTCAAAGCAGTACGATTTGGGCGGCGAACTTTTAATTCAAGAAAACCCAAGGGCGGACGGCGAATTTGAGGAATATTTGGAAAACCACCGCTATATGCTTTCGGACATTATCCCGATGCAGGACAGTGCGGTTAACAATTTAAAAGAACTTTTAAATATGCCGGATGGTGGCTTTACTTTTGACGGGGAAAAACTTACTGGCGGCGCGAAATATGACTATAAAAAAGGCGTTAAAAACAGTTTCTCCAAATGGGGTGAGGGCGCGGCTTATGCGCTTGGTTTCACTTTTAGTGCAGGTGGCGCGCTTGTGTCCTTGGTTTCGCCTTTCCTACTTGTTGGCTTGGCAGCCGGAGTTATTGGGTGGGGAATTGGTGTTCCTATTTATCACGCAATAAAAAAACGCAGAGTAGAATCCAAAAAGAATTATAAATATAAAAACAAAAACGAATATCAGGCAGAAAAAATTAAGGACGAAACATTTGACGAACTAGCAGAAATATTTAATCGCTTTAAAGATAAACAGCCTGATTTTGAAAAAAGTTTGGTTGGCTTAACGGAAGAGGCAAAAGCGCAAAAAATTGAAGAGCGCAAACAACTTTTGCTTGCCGAAATTGCGCTGCAGGAAACTAAAATTGATTTGCTTTCTGCATCTAAATCGGGCGCGCAATTTAGCATGGTGGACGGCAAAGGCAAGGTCACCCAAGCCAACGCGCATGAATATTCGCAATATGTTAAATTGCTTGGCGAGCGCAAAACCGAAATTGAAAATTTAAGCAAAGAAATTTCTGTGCTTAAAGAAAAAATGGATAAAAATCCAAAAGATAAAGATTTAATTAGGCAACATCAAGAAAAGGTGGATTTGCTTGCGGTTAAAAACAACGAATTTCAAGATATTCGCAAAAACTATCGCATAACGGGTGCGGACAATCATCCGGATAAAGAGCAACAAACCCTTAGGGACAGAATTGACCAAGCCAAAGGGTTTATGATGGTTAAATATTTTGGCGAAAGCGTTTTTGATAAACCAGATTCAGCTTTAACAGCAGCCGAAAAAGCGCAGAAAAAGCAAATTGAAGCGTATGCTAAAGCCACCGAAATTGTTGTGGATAAACATAAACGAGATTTTGAATATGTCCGCGAGGCAACTAAAGATAAAACCAAAAAAGTTTCTAGGCGCGAATGGAGAAAACGAAACAAGGCATTTAAAGCGAGTGGATTATTCTCTAAATTGCGCAGCAAAGGCAAAGTGTCTACATCGGCAGAAACAAGTGTGTCCGCTGCAAGTGCAATTGAAGCAATTAGCGCAATGCGCATAGGCAGTGCAGAGGAAACGGCAGAAGTTGCACCAGAGGTTGTGGCAGAGGCAGAACGCGAAGTTGCGCCAGAAACTGCGGCAAGCGTTGAACACGATGCTACAGTATCAAAACGCAGCATTAGCACAACAGAAAGAAGGTCACTTGTTGGGTTAACTAAATTAGATGTAGAAAAAATAATAATAGAAGTTTGCAAGGCAATGAAAGAACTAAACGATATTACGGACGCATATTATGGGGATGATGATCTTATAGGCGGTGAGGAAGAGCGTGCAAAAAAACTTGTTGAACTTTATGAGTATAATGAAAATGTTTTAAAAGCGGTGCTAAAAAATCCACCAGCAAAAAAATATATGTCACTTCACACGAAATATTCTTCAAAAATAACCGAAGCAGCAAAAAGATATAAAGATTATATGATTTATGTTGCAAACAAAAATGTAAAAGCATTATAAAAAATTTAAAAGGGCAGTATGGGAAATTTTGATAAAATTGTAAATCTATGCAAAAGTAGAGGCATCATTTTTCAGGGCAGTGATATTTATGACGGCCTTGCCAACACTTGGGATTATGGCCCGGTTGGCGTTGAGTTAAAAAACAACATTAAACGCAGTTGGTGGAAAAAATTTGTGCAGGAAAGCGCAAATTCTTTTGGCGTGGATGCGGACATTTTTATGCACCCAAAAGTGTGGGAAGCAAGCGGTCATACCGCAAGTTTTTCCGACCCGAAAATGGACTGCAAATCGTGCAAAACCAGGCATAGGGCAGATACGCTTATCGAGGCGCACAGCAAGGGCAAAGTCAACCCAGACACAATGACAAATGAACAGATGGAACAATATATTGCCGAGCATAAAGTGGCTTGCCCAAAATGCGGCAAGTGCGATTGGACGCCGATTAGAAATTTCAACCTTATGTTCTCCACTTCGCGTGGCGTTACGGACGAAAGCCAAAATTTAATTTACCTTCGCCCAGAAACCGCACAAGGCGAATTTGTTAATTTCTTAAATGTTCAGCGCAGCATGCGCGCAAAAGTTCCTTTTGGCATTGCACAAATTGGCAAGGCGTTCAGAAACGAAGTTACGCCGGGCAATTTCACCTTCCGCACAATCGAGTTTGAACAAATGGAACATCAGTGGTTTTGCCGCGCAGAAGATAGCATGGAATTCTACAAAACCTTTAAGCAAAAGGCAATGGACTATTTGCTTTCAATCGGCTTTAAGGCAGAAAATTTGCGCTTTAAGGACCATGACAAACTTGCGCATTACGCCAAGGCCGCGTGCGACATTCAATATAACTATCCAATCGGCTGGGAAGAGTTGAATGGCATCCACCATCGCGGCGATTGGGATTTATCTCGCCACCAAGAATTTAGCGGCAAATCTATGCAATACACTGACCCATTCACTAACGAAAAATTTATTCCTAATGTTATAGAATATTCTATTGGTGCAGATAGGCTAACTTTGGCAGTTTTGTGCGAGGCGTATGACGAACAAACATTGCCAGATGGCGACACGCGCGTTGTGTTGCATTTCCATCCGGCAATCGCGCCTTACAAAGTTGCCATTTTGCCGTTGCAAAAAAATCTTGGCGACAAAGCACGCGAGGTTTATAACGAACTAACAAAATATTTTATGGTGAGTTACGACGATGCGGGCAGCATCGGCAAGCGCTACCGCCGCCAAGACGAAATTGGTACACCAATGTGCGTAACCATTGATTTTGATACTCTTAACGATAACACTGTAACCGTTCGCGACCGCGACAGCATGGAGCAAATCCGCCTAAACATAAGCGAGTTAAAAGATTATATAACCAAAAAAATTGAATATTAGTGGCATTCGCCACTTTTATTTTTTTATAAAGTTTTTATTTTTATTTTTTAAATCTACTTTTTTGTAAAAAAAGTAGCAAAAAAAAACAAGCATTGCTTGTTTTTCTGTTTCTCTTTTTTAAAAAAGAGAAAATAAAAATTTTATTTAATATTCACATTGGCGATAATGTCGGTTGAAACTTCTTTAATAAATTGAATTGTAATTTTATATTGCCCAGCCGCTTTTATGGTTGGAAAATCTTTAATCATATTCTTTTCAACCTTAATGCCATCGTTGTTTAGCGCGGTTAAAATTTCCTGCTTAGTTATACTGCCAAATGCCTTGCCGTTTGCGCCAACGGACAAAGTGAAATTGTAAACTTTGTTTTTAATTTTGTTGGCCAGAGCCTCAAACTCTTTAACCATTTCGCCATGATGGAACGCTTGTGCATCCATTTTGCCCTTATGGTCATTCAAATTGCTGGCTGTTGCCTCTTTTGCAATGCCTTGTTTAATTAACACATTCATGGCATAGTTGGGGTTCACGTCAATAATTTCGCCCGCCTTGCCTTTGCCTTTAAGTTCTTTAATTAAAATAACTTTCATTTTTACCTCTATAAATATTTTAACATAAAATTTAGCAATTGTCAAATTTTAATTTATTATTTAAAAAAATATGTAGAAAAACATACATTTTAGTTGGGATTTTGTAAATTTTCGGCTATAATAATATTGAGTAGAGTTATGGAAAAATATAAAATTATGTTAGGTGTTTCGACCTTAAACAAAACAATAAGCCTGACAATAGATTACGACAATCAATCTGCCGAACTAAACGGCGAAAAATTTGATTTGCAAATTAAATCTTTTGTGCGGGATTTAACGCGCATTGTTTCTGGTTGGAAAAATGAAATGAAGGACAATACAATTAATGACGGTCTATCCTATTTTGTGCACATCAAAAAGGATGGTAAGGTTTATAAATTTGATGGCTTAAACAAATTCCCAGATAATTTCGATGAGTTTATGCTTCTTTTAGAGGAAGCAAAAGTATGGTAGTTTTTGAAGTCGGCGGCAGAACGCTAACCGAAGGTTCTTTTAGGCATGTAATTGAGGCCGAAATTGAAAAATTAGTTGAATTTTTTGGCGAAGAATATAGGGCCAAAATTGAAGAAAAAATTTACAACTCAAACTATGTAATTGCTGATAGAAAAAGAATAGACTCAAATTCAAAATCCATTAACGTATTGCACGATTTTTTAAAAGAAATTGGCGCGGATTTGGCACCGGATTTATTAAGAAATCATGATGAAAATTCAACGCTGAAATTCATTAATAAATTTAAGGAGTGGGCGCTATCTAGCCCTAATGTAAAAGACAATGTTGAATATAGGGCTTTTTGGGCTTCGTATTTTGAAAATTTGGACACAAAGGATTTTGACACCTATCAAGGCAAATATGAACATTTTTTGAAAATGCGCGCAAAGTTCAACGACCCTGAATTTATTGAAAATTTGCAAAAAAGGATTGACAGTATTCAAAGTTTTCAAGTTTTGAAAGAAGCATTTGGAGCATGGATTGATAAACGCATGTATTATGAATATTATAAACTTGGTCAATCCAGTGAATATGCTGCACAATTAAAATGGTATTTAAACTCGAAACAAATTTTATGTAGGCAAGAGCTTGCCAGAGTTTTTGGCAAAAACAAATTGTTGGACATTATTATTGAAAATGAAAATGAGGATATTTCCAAAACTTTTATTGATTATATAACTAAAAAACCCGAATTGAGGTCGTCAGACGATGAGTTTGACTATAAAAGGATGTTTGATGAACTAACGGGCGAGCATTTATCTTTGCAAGAATATGAAACTAAATATGAAAAACAAATTGCACAAATAAGTTCAACCTTGCATGAAAAATTTGAAAAGATGGATAACGAAAAAGATAGCGGGCTAATTAGAGGCACTCTTTCCAAACTGGAAGAATATTTGAAAAATCAGGGTGTAAAAGATGTCGATGATGCCATTAATAGATTTATAATATATATGAAAAAACTAGATGATGCCGCCGCGTATCACTCCTCGCTGGAAACGGAAAATGGAAGAATAAATTTTGTTGCTCTGCCCGAAGATTTTCAATTTAGTTTAACACACGAAACATTGCACGCAATTTCAAGCGATGAAAATTCAAATAAAACGGGTTTTGATAATCACGAAACAACCACAGCCCTCAACGAAGTTATAACCGAATTTTTGGCTTTAAAAATTGATAATCGTAAAGCGGAAAATTTAGATTCCAAATTAACCTGTAACTATTCGGCAGCTTTCCCGTTAATGGAAGAATTTTTAAATAAAAATCTTGATAAAATAAAAACATTTTATCTAAATGGAGATGTTGAATCCTTTAAAAAATTTATAGGGGCAGAAAATTTTGAACAACTTTGCCAAAATTTAACTGAGTTATTAAATTTATCGAAAAAAATTCCTCACTTAACGTTAAATGTTCAACAAATTTTAAAAGATCCATTGTCTTGCAAAAATGAAAAACTTAAGGAAGCGGTTAATAATATAATTAAAACCATGCAATCAATTGAAAAATTTGTGGATCAAAAAGTGGAGAAAAAACAAAACCCTCAATCCAAAACTTCTAGCAGTTGGCAAAATCTTGCTGGAGAGATGCTGGCAAATTCTCCAAGTGGCATTGATTACAATGCAATAGCCGGAAAATTTAAAGGTAGTTATGCGGGCGGAGGCTCATCTTCAAACTTGTCTTCACACTCAAAACAATCAGGTGCAAAAAGCCAAACGCCAGCCAGTTCAAACGCTCCAGCCCCAAGTTCAAATTCAGCATCTAAGGCAAACTCAAATTCAAACACATCTAAAAGCGAGGGGACAATGCTTCAAGTGTAAACTTGTTTTAAAAATATTTGGAATAAAAAATAATAAACAGTGCAAAATATTATTGAATTTTCAAAAAAATTTAAAATTTTGCATTGTTTTTTTAATTTTTTAAAATTTTTTAATGATTTTTAAAAAATTGTTTTAAGGAGAAATTATGGACGTGATGTGCAGAAAATATAGTTGCATATATAACGAAAAGGCAAAATGCAACCGCAAAAATTTGCAAGTGGACAACAGTTCGGATTGCAACGATTTGGATATTGATAACAATAAAATTGTTGAAGATGTATCTCTCGATATGTTTGAACACGAGCCGGATGTCGCGCCATATCATCACTGCAAAACCATGAACATAAATTGCAGCACGGACAATTGCATTTTTAACAAAAATGGCGAATGTTTTTCAAATGGCATTTTTGTGGGCAGCGAAAAAAACAAAGCGCCATGCAACAGTTTTGTTCCTAGATGATTTACACTCTTTTTTTTAATAGTTTTTTTATTATTAATATTAGCAAGCAAAAAGCTGCTCCTATAAAAATAAAATATATTAAAGGTGTTAATTTATTTGTAAATTGATAAATAACATTGGATAAGAAAACTGAAATTAAAATTAATATGCTTATAGGCATTATAGCTGTTGGCTTATCATTAGTTTTTTCAATTTTTGTTTCTGGAAAAATTTTGGCAACGGGAATTTTAGATAATGGCTTGTTTAAAAGTTTTATTAACGGATTAATTAACACATATTGCATAATCAAACTTATAATGCTGCAAATAGCAAAAACCACAACAACTGAAAAAATTGAATATAACGGGAAGAACCATTTGTTTGATATGGTGTGCAATTTAAAAATGTCCTTCCAAACGAAAAATCGTGTATAACGATTTTCGTGCAATAAATACACACCAAAAGTTGACGATGCAACCACGTTGATAAACCTAAAATTTTTCATTTTTAATTTGCTAAATAGTAAGAAAATAATTATAGCCATTAAAATCATGCATGGGTTTGACCTTGTTTGATAAAAATCAATATCGTTAATAAAGATAACAATGCAACCGATTAAACCAAAAAATAGCAGTTTGTTAATTTTGAAATCATCAGGGAATCTTCTTAAATATGCACCCAAAAAATATATTAGTATGTACCAACCAAAATTGTTGACAATGGAATTTTCTGTAATTTGATTTTTCGTTAAAGTTGGTAAAAGAGAAAAACAGATAAAAAGAATTAATATCAACCAAATAAATTGTTTTTTTGAGCAGTTGTTAATTATTAGGTTAAGGAATGGGAAAATTAAATAGATAACTAAATAAATGTTTATAAACCAATATTCCGAATTAAAAATCAATAAATTTGTTATAAATTCCGAAAAATTATAGTACCCCCCCCCCTGGCACACAACGCCGAATTTACCTAATATGTAAAAGGTTAAAAACAGAAAGAGAATTGAGAGGATGGTTTGCAAAATTAGTTTTAACATTGACGAAATTTTAAATTTGCTTTTAGATAAAAAATAGCTAGAAATTAAAATAAATAAAATCACGCCAAGTTGACCAAACGCTCTAAAAAGGCGATAAAAATAATAGTTGAAACTATTAGTGAATGTCACGTCAAGGAAAGCCCAACCCCAATGTGACATAACAACAAGTAGCATGGCAAAAATTCTTAATAATTCAATATTAGAACTTCGTGTTTGTTTGTTTTCCATAAAAGCATTATAACAAAACGCAGAAATATTGTCAACTTAAGTGGGTTTTTTCTTGACAAATTATATGTTTTGTTTTAAAATGCTTTTGATAAAAAATTTTTAACTTTATTTTTTGTTATATAAAAAAACTTGAGGTTTTTATGGGCGAATTTAATCATATTGAAATTGAAGAAAAATGGAAAAAATATTGGGACGAACACAAAACTTTTAAAACCGATGTGTGGGATTTTTCCAAGCCAAAATTTTATGCGCTGGATATGTTCCCATATCCATCTGGCGCGGGGCTGCATGTTGGCCACCCAGAGGGGTACACTGCAACCGATATTGTAAGCAGGATGAAGCGCATGCAGGGCTATAATGTTTTGCACCCTATGGGGTTTGATTCGTTTGGCTTGCCTGCCGAACAATATGCGATAGACACGGGCAATAACCCTGTAATTTTTACTGAAGAAAACACAAAACATTTTATTGACCAACTTAAAAATTTGGGCTTTTCTTTCGATTGGGATAGGGCAATTAAAACTAGCGACCCAAGTTTTTATAAATGGACACAATGGATTTTTAAACAACTTTATTTAGATGGCCTTGCTCAATTAAAAGAAGTGCCTGTGAACTGGTGCGAAGAGTTGGGCTGCGTGCTTGCAAATGATGAAGTTATAGATGGCAAAAGTGAGCGCGGTGGTTATCCGGTTGTTAAAAAGAACATGAAACAGTGGGTTATTGATACTCCTGCTTATGCCGAAAAATTGCTTGCCGGCCTAGACGAAATTGATTGGCCAGAAAGCACCAAAGCAATGCAGCGCAATTGGATTGGCAAATCTGAGGGTGTGGAGGTGCAATTTAAAATTGTTGGCGGTGGCAAATTTTCAATTTTCACCACTTGCATTGAAACAATTTATGGCATAACTTTCATGGTGCTTGCGCCCGAAAACAAATTGGTGGACGAACTTAAACCGCGCATTAATAATTGGGATGAAGTTGAAAAATATCGCGCCGAAGTGGCAAAGAAAAGCGAGTTAGAGCGCACTCAACTTAACAAATCCAAATCGGGCTGTAAGTTAGATGGCATTTATGCAATCAACCCGGTTAATGGCAAGCGCGTGCCCGTTTATTTGGGCGATTTTGTGCTTGCTAGTTATGGCACGGGCGCGGTTATGGCAGTTCCAAGCCACGACCAACGCGATTTTGAATATGCGGTTAGCCACAAAATACCCATGATAGAAGTAATTTCGGGCGGCAATGTAACCGAATGCGCGTTTGAAAAGCAAGATTATTTGGGCAAGGGTTGCAAACTTGTTAATAGCGAGGAGTTTAACGGGCTGACAGTTGAACAAGCAAAAACTGCCATAACGGATAAACTTGTTAAAATGGGCGTTGCAAAAAAGCAAACCAACTTTAAATTGCGCGAATGGACTTTTGCGCGCCAGCGCTATTGGGGCGAGCCTATTCCGATTGTGCATTTTGAAAATGGAAAAACCAAAGCGCTTGATGACAGCGAATTGCCACTTGTTTTGCCCGAACTTAATGACTATAAGCCAGCAAAAGATGGCAGCAGTCCACTTGCTCGCGCCACCGATTGGGTTAATGTTAAAGTTGATGGCAAACCTGCCAAAAGAGAAACAAATACTATGCCAGGAACGGCTGGCTCAAGTTGGTATTTTATGAGGTATATCGACCCGCAAAATGACAGTGAATTTGCCGATCAAAAACTTCTTAAACATTGGATGCCTGTTGACCTTTATGTGGGCGGTCCAGAACACGCGGTTAGCCATTTGTTGTATAGCAGAATGTGGACAAATTATCTTTACGATAAAGGCCTAAGCCCTGTTAAAGAGCCATTTAAAAAACTTGTGCATCAAGGCATGATTTTGGGCGCAAATGGCATAAAAATGGGCAAACGTTATCCGCAATTTGTGGTTGACCCAAACACCATTGTTAAGCAATATGGGGCGGACACTTTGCGCCTTTACGAAATGTTTATGGGGCCGCTTGAAATGAGCAAACCATGGGACGATAATGGCGTTGCCGGCGCACGCAAATTTTTGGATAGAATTTATAGAATTTATCAAGAAAAAACCATCACCTATGGCGAAAATAAAGAGTTAGATTTTATTTATAATCAAACTGTTAAAAAAGTTAGCGAGGATTTTGAAACTCTAAATTTCAACACTGCAATTTCGCAAATGATGATATTTATAAACGCCCTTGCTAAAGAACAAAATTTCCCACGCAAATACGCAGAAGGGTTTTTAAAATTGTTAAACCCAATTTGCCCATTTATAACAGAAGAATTATGGCAACAACTCGGCCACAACAACACAATTGCTTATGAAAGTTGGCCAAAGTTCGACGAAAGCAAACTGGTGGTTGACGAAGTCGAAATTCCTATTCAGGTTAATGGCAAATTGCGTGGAAAAATCACAGTTAGCAAATCTGCCAGCGAAAATGAAATTAAAGAAAAAGCCCTAAACGAAGTTAAAGCATATTTAACAAATGGCTACAAAAAAATTGTATATATTCCAAACCGAATTTTCAATATTGTTGTTTAAAAAAATGGCACTGCCATTTTTTTGTTTTTTAAAAAAGATATAAAAATTTTAACAAAAATGTAAAAAAAGACATCAAAAATTACAAATTTTTAAAATTTTTTATAGTTTTTTTATAATTCCGCATGCAATTTTTTCGCCACTGTTGCCCGAGGGTTGACTTGTAAAATCGTCTGGTGAATCATGAATTATAACCGTTTTTCCAATAACTTCGTCTAAATTAAAGCGTTCAGTGTAAAACGCAAACCAAGCGCTGCCGTTATTTGAAAATAAGGGCGGCATATCTCCTGCATGGTTTGGGTGCGGCTGATTTGTTGGATTAAAATGTCCGCCAGTGAGGGTTAAATTGTCTTCGCAACTTTCACCCTCATGAATGTGGAAGGCAAAAATGTTAGTTTCGGTTTTTGGCAAATTTTCAACATCGGCATACACAACAATCCCATTGCCTAAATTAAAAAATTGCACAACACCATTAATTTCGGGATAGTCGTCATTTCCTTTTATATTGGCATAAGCAGCAGGAGAGAGATTAGACAAAATTTTAAAATCGTTTTCCATAATTTTTTTGTATGCTTAAAAATTAATTTATGTTAAATGATATAACTTTTAAACAAATTTAACATATAAACAGATTGAATTAATTAACTAATTTTTAAAAAAATGACTAAGTTAAGTTGACTTATAAACTAATGTTTGTTAAAATCAGTTCAAGAAATTGTGGAGGCAAAATGAAAAATTTACATAAATTTAACAAAATTTTTGTTGCAATTTTATTCTTTGCATGCATTTTGGGCGTTGGCTCGGTTTTGTCCGCATGCGGAGATGATAATTCTGTGCAACATGAGCATGTTTATAGCTATATTATAACGCAAAATCCAACTTGCACTGAAACTGGCACGCAACTTGGCGAGTGTTCGTGCGGGCATAGTGTTACAATTGTTTTAAACGCGCTGGGGCACGAGTGGGAGGAACATGTTACTAAACCTGCCAGTTGTGAAGAGGAAGGCCTTGAGGATAGAATATGCACAAGATGTTCTGAACAAGAAACTCACCATGTAATCCCTGCGCTCGGGCATGATTATACCGATTGGAAACATGTTGAAGATAGCGATGGTAATCACAATAACGATCAGCATAGTTGCTATTGCCGCAACGACGAATCTGATGTTAAAATTGAGCCATGCGTTTATCATGAAATTGACCATAAATTAGCAACATGCACTTCGGAAGGGTATGTTCGTTTTAAATGCGATGCCTGCAACCACGAAGTGGATGTAATCGACCCAATTAAACCGCATCAATTTAATGATGTTTATGTTAGGTTGGAGGGCACAGATTTCCACGCAAAACAATGCGCCAAATGTGAGGCTCTCGATTTAGAAAACAAGGAAGCGTGCGTGTTTAATCGCGACACTCAAATTGTGGAAGCTGGTTGCGAAAGCTCCGGTTACACAAGAAAATGGTGCGAACATTGCGATAACTATCAAGACAGCGATTTCCACGATGCAACCGGTCACGATTATGAAAGTTCGCCTTACGAACCGATTGAAGATTACGATAACGACCCAACCAACAATCGTCATCGTAGAGTTTGCAAAAATGACCCTACACACGTTGAAGAAAGCAATTGTCATTTTGAAATTCATGTTGTAAATGCAACGTGCACAATCGATGGTTATGTTGAGCATAAATGCAAAGATTGTGGATTTAGTTACAAAACAGACGAAACCGAACATTTCGGCCACAGTTATCAAGATTGGCAATATGACGGCACGGATGATTCTTATTTAGAGGGCAAACATAAAAAAGTTTGCAGCAGTTGCGGCGATGAATTGATTGAGGCATGCGACAACACTGAAATTGAACAACAAAATGCAACATGCTTAGTTGATGGATACAAAATTGTTAGATGTCGTGTTTGCAAAAATCAAAAATCTTACGAAACTTTGAATCATGAAGGGCATAAGTGGGGCGAAAACTGGCAAAAGGATGACGAAAATCATTTTAAAACCTGCACTGTTTGCGGAGAAGAAGATAAATATAAACACACTTTTAAACAAGAAAGTAAAGATCCAACCTGTAGGGAAAAGGGTTACATAAAAACATATTGCGAAGAAGCGTACTGCGATTATGAAAAAATTGTTGAACTGGATAAAAACGAACATTTCTGGTCGGCTTGGAAACCTGTTGCCGAGGACGATACAAAGTGTTATAAAGAATGTCAAAACGAAGATTGCTCGGAAAAATTAATTGAAGCGCACGATTTTGTTGAGTCCAATATATGTTCAAAGTGTCAGGCAGATGGCTTAAAATATACTTTAATTGGAGATGCTGACAGCCCAGATAGTTATTACGTATTGGGCGAAAAAGTTCAATACAATGGGCTTACTACTTATCGTAAAGCTTTTGGTCAATGTTCAAATTCTAAAAAGATAATCATTTCTGGCAGCTACAACGGAAAACCTGTTAAAGAAATTAACCGTTATGCCTTTTCAACTCACGATGCCGGTGTTCAAACCTTAATTATTCAAGGCACAAGCATTACCACAATCAGAGAGTATGCTTTTATGGACATCAAAAATTTAACAAGCGTAACCTTGTCCGAAAGTATTAAAAGGGTGGAGACATACGCATTTGGCAATTGCATTAATCTTAGCTCAATAACCTGTGGTGAAATTGACTATGTTGGACCATTCGCTTTTAAAAACACCGATTATGTTTTGGATAAATCAAATTGGGTAGATAACTCAACCGCGTTGTATCTTGCTAATCATTTGTTAAAAGTTGACGAAAGCGTTGCAACTTTCTCGGTTAAAGAAAATACGGTTGGAATTGCAGAATCAGCTTTTGAAAACTGCACAAATTTAATTGAGGTTAAATTAGTTAATACAATAAAAGAAGTTTTCAACGATGCGTTTAAAAATTGCCCAGCGTTGAAAAAAGTTGAGTTTACTGGCACGGTTAAAGAGTGGCTTGCAATTAATTTTATGAACGATGAAGCCAGCCCGCTTAAAGAAGGGGTTAGTTTCCATATTACAGACAAAACAGAACAACCTAACACCAATTTAGATTTGTCGGATTACACCTTTAGTTCAATTCCTGCCGGCACATTTAGAGACGATACAAACCTTGTTTCTGTAACATTGCCAGACAGTGTAACCAGCATAGGCGCAAATGCGTTTAATGGGTGTTCAAACCTTGCAACAATTAAAGTTGGCAACAAAATTAATTTTATTGGTGACAACGCTTTCTTTGGCACAAAGTTCTATTTAGATGATGAAAACTGGAAATCTAATCAAAGCGAAACATATAACGGAATTTTATATTTGCACTCAAAAGATAATTCTACGCATTATTTAATTGCAACAAATGCTGATTTTAATTACGAAACTTACACTATATTAGATGGCACACGTGTCATTTGTTCAAAAGCTTTTGATGGGCGCACAGCATTAAAAAATATAACTCTTCCTTCTTCCTTGCGCTATATAGGCGCGTTGGCGTTTAATGGATGCAATTTGGTTTCTGCAACCTTTGTTGATGCAGCGCAATCAAGATGGCTTGCAAACAATTCTCAAATTGGCCGCACGCCAGATATTTTAACAGCTAGCGATGGTGCAAATTCGCTAAAAGTGTATAACGGTGCGTGGATAAATCATGTTAATGATTAAATTAAAAAGTAGGCCCCGCCTACTTTTTTCTTTGTTAAAATATCGCTTTCGTTAATCTTTTTTGCGCCAAAGTGTTTGGCACGTTTAAAATTCGTTGGCGGAGAGTGAGGGAGTCGAACCCTCGCGCGCCTATTAGACGCCTACATCCTTAGCAGGGACGCCTCTTCGACCTCTTGAGTAACTCTCCATATCGAAGTTTAAAATTAATTAGTTTTGGATTGGTTGTTTGGCATTTTAGCCAACATCAAAACGAACAAACTGATTATAGCAAATAATTTTCAACTTGTCAACCTAAAAATAAAAATTTTTTAAAAATATAATTAATGTTTAATTAAAAATTTTAAATCGGCTTAAAATTTATTATCCATAAGCAAAAATTATGACAGGTAAATATTTTTTAATTGTTGAAAAGTTTGAAAGGCCATTATGTTATAAATTTACATTTTGATTTTTTAAATATTTGTCTAAAATAGGTTTAAAATCGTTGTAATCCAATTCTTTTTCAGGCGTTGTGTAATGGCAGGCTAATCGTATGCCTGAGCAACGCTTTAATTCAAGGTTTACAAGCACAGCACAGAAGCCCTGAGCCTGGCCAGCAACAACCAAAAAGCCCAAATCTTCTAAATATTTTAAAAAATCTAGCGAAGAATTGTAGGTTTTGCAATTTACACAATATGGTTTAGAATAATTGCCTTTGTTTGCGCTGTTGTAATCTTCATAATAAACATTCATAATTCCGCGAATGTCCCCTTCCATTTTTCCCTCCTAAAAATAAAAATAGCCATCAACGGATGGCACAAATTTTAAATTACACCATCCATCAAGCATTAGCACCTTACCTTAATTGCAGGTTGCTGTGTGGTTATCAGGCTTGCCCCTCGCACACTCTATATGGTGTTAATATTATAACATAAATTAGTTAAAAAGTAAATAGAAATTAAAAATTTTGTAAAATTTTTATTAAATTTTAAAAAAATATGCCATTTTTTGTGTTTTTTTTAAAAATATGCCTAAAAATTTAGTATGAAAAAGACCGCTAATGCGGTCTTAGATAGGTTACTATTCACCTAAAGTATAATAGCTGCCTGAATGTTGAGTGGCAGGGAATCTTTTACCTTTTTCTAGGTATAAACTGCCGCCATTGTGTCCCATTTCATCATAAGCAACATAAGTTGCAGATTTTGGAACTTGCTCACCAGGAGTCCATCTATTTTTAGCCATATAGCACCTCCAAGTTTAGTTTGTGCGGTTTAACATTTAATATTCAATTAAAAATTTACTAATTTTGGAAAATTGACGGGAGTTTTTTTGGACATTAAACTATTGCAAAAATTGGCGAAATGTGCTACAATGAATGCATGATTAGGGTAATTAATACGCCATCTTTTTACAATTCACAACATGTTGTGGCAGATTTTTGCCGCAAACATGCAGCGGATGAAATTGAAATTATTGTGCCAGATAAACTAAGTTTGTTCATGGAAAAATTTATTTTTGAACAATTGAACATATCTGCAAGTTTTAACATAAAGGTTAGCACGCTAAATAGATTTGCAAAACGGAATTGCGTTGTGGATAAAGAAAAACAAATTTCTTCGCTTGGCGGAATAATTTTGGTTAACAAAATTTTGAATGAACATGTAAACGAATTTGAAGTTTTTAAAAATAAAGCATATTCATTTAGTTATGCGGAAAGTGTTTTCAATACAATAAATCAATTAAAAGCTTCCAAAATTGAGCCAGAGGAAATGAAAAATTTTGCTTGCTCAAATGCGCAATTAACTGGCAAAATTCACGACCTTCAGCTCGTTTATGAATATTATACAAATGATAAAGCGGGCAAACTGGATGCAACCGATGTGTTTTTGCTTTCCGCCTTTTCTGTTGCGAACGATGTGGAGAATAAAAAACTGATTTTTTGTGGATTTGACGATTTTACTGCGGTTGAATATTCAATAATCGAGCAACTTGCAAAGAAATGCGAGGTTAACGTTGTAAATTATTTTTCGCAAGCGTCAAACAAGTATATTTATAACAGCGAAATGTTTAGCCAACTTAAAAATATTGCATATATAAATCAACTTAAATTTGAAGTTGAAAATAGCGAATACAAGGCAAACGAACTTAAAGAATTTTTAAATAAAAATATTTTTGGAACAGAACAAAATGAAATTGTAACCTCAGATTGTCTTGAAATTTTTTCTGGCAACAGCATTGAAATGGAAATTGAAAGGGTAGCAAGAAGCATAAAAAATGAAATCATCAAAGGCAAAAAGTTTGAAAATTTTGGAGTTGCTGTTTACAATTTGACTGAAAATATATCCAAAATTAAAGAAATTTTTAAAAAATATGAAATAAATTTTTATTTGGACACGCAATTTTCGATTAATCAAAGCATTTTATATAAATTTGTTTGCAGTGTGTTAAAATACTACCTAAATGGTTATGAAATTGTAAATTTAATAGATATAATAAATTCGCCATTTTTCAGCATGGAAATTGAGCAAAAACAAAAATTGATTGAAAAATTGCTAAATTTTGATTATGGAAACATAAAAAATTTAAATTTAGGCAAAGATTATGGCGAAATTCAAAATAAATTAATTAAATTTTTAAATATTTTTGAAATAAATGGCGATACAACCATAACTCAATTTGTTCAAATTTTAAAAAATGCGGATGAAATATTGAATTTTGACGAAACGTTAACTTCGCTTGCCAACGAAAAAATTGATTTGCAAGAACAATTGATGTTGAAAAAATCAAAAGATATTTTGTTTAATATGGTGGATGATATTTGTGCGCAATACTCGTATGCAAAAATGGAATATTTTTTAGACATTTTTTTGCACATCTCCAACCTTGCAAAATTTAATAATTTACCATTAAACTTGGATGCTGTTAAAATTGTGGATGCCGACAATGTTATGGAAATATTTAATAACTTATACATCATTAATTGCACAAGCGAAACTGCGCCAAGCTTAAAGCAGGATTGCGGCATAATTTTGGATAACGAAATTGACGAGCTGAACTTTAAAAATAAACTTGCACCAACAATTGCACATATAAACAGATTAAGCAAATTGCGTTTGTTTAATTTGGCCACAATGTTTGAAAATAAGTTGACTGCAACTTATTCGCACACTCCAAGCAATTTAATTAAAGAAATTGTTGGCAAAGTTAAAATAAAAACAGAAAATGGCATAAATCCTGTTCCAATTAAAAGCGAGATAATGTACGATGAATATGTTGCACTTTCATATTGGGATGCAATAGAATTTTATTGTAAAAAAGATAAAGAAAATTTGCAAATTAACGAAAAAACAATAAAAAATAAAGAATTTTTGCAAATTTCACAAGAAAATTTAAAAATTTTTGATAATTTTAACACAATTTCTGCTTCCAAACTGGAAACATATTTTAAATGCCCGTTTAATTATTTTTTAAATTACATTTTAAAAATTTCTCCGCGCGAAAAAAATGAGATAACATCACTCGATGTGGGCAATATTATTCATGAAATTTTGTATGAATATTACAATCGCAACAAGCAAGTTGGCGATGTTTTAGAGTTCTGCAAAACAAAAATATTTCAAATTTTGGATAGAGATGAACGCTTAAAAACCAATGCTAATAGCCCAATTATAACCAATTTAATTGATGAATTGTTTAGGGTTATTGAGGGGTTGAATCACATTGACGAAAATTCGCTTTTTGTGCCATACCGTTTTGAGCTGGAATTTAAAGATAAAGACGCACTTAAACTTAACAACATCGCAATTGTTGGCAAAGTGGATAGGGTGGATTATGATGAATCTACCAACAGTTTGCGCGTTATTGATTACAAATCTGGCGTTGCGGATGCAAGCTTAAAAGAGCTTTATTTTGGCAACAAACTTCAATTGTTTTTATATGCGCTTGCCATGGAACAAAATTTAAAATCGAAAGTTGTGGGCGAGTTCTATCTGCCAATTCACAACGATTTTAAACGTGGGGAGAAAAATAATTATTCGCTTAAAGGGTTTTTCGTTAATGATAAAGACATTGTGCATGCCATGGATAAAACTTTGCAACCATCAATGAAAAGCGAAATAGTTAATATAACTTTAACAAATGACCTGTTGGCGCGCAGCTATCGTGGCAATAAAGAGCTTAAATCTAACGAGATGGACAAGTTGAAAAATTATGTAAAATTGGTTAGCGAAAACGCGGTTGAAGAAATTAAAAGCGGATATATTAAGCCAAGTCCATCAGAAATAACAAGTATATGCAGCTATTGCCCATATTCACATATTTGCATGCGTGCAACTTCTAATATAATTTATAGAACTGCTAGCGAAGTTGCAATTGATAGTTTTAACTTGGAGGCAGAAAATGAAAGAGTTTAAAGGTGTTCAACGCGAAATTCTAGATTGTAAAAATAATAATCAACTTGTTTCGGCAGGTGCGGGCAGCGGAAAAACTACAATTATGATAGAAAAAATTTCTAATCTGGTGCTAAATGAAAATCTGCCAATTGAAAATTTGCTGGTTGTAACTTTTACCGTGCTTGCTGCGGGTGAAATGAAAGATAGATTGATTGCAAATTTTTTAGAAAAACTTGGCCAAGCAAAAACAGAACAAGAAAAAGAGCATTTGCTTAATTTAATTGAACAAACAAAAACTGCCAGCATTGATACAATAGACGGGTTTGCTTCTAAAACTATAAAAAAATATTTTTATGAATTAAACATTTCTCCAAATATTGAAATATTGCCAGAATCTACGCGCGATTATTATTTGAACCGTGCGATAAAAATTACATTAAACAATTTTTCTAAACAGGGGGATAATCTTGCCTTTTTGTTGGATCTTTTTGGTGGCAAAAATAGGCACATTTCAGAAATAGAAAAAATAATTTTAGATTGCTACAACAAAGTTATAAATATAGAAGAATACGAAGAGTTTTTAAATAAAAGTTTAAATGAATATTTAAACCCGCAAATAAGCGAAAAAATTGTTAACGATGCAATTGTTTTTCAAGTGGAAAAACTAAAAACTGCAATTAAAAATTGCCAATCTGAAATTTTTGCGGATAGATTGAACGAAATATATAATAATTTGCAACAAGTTAATAAAAATTTAATTTTAAAACATAATTTAAAAGCTTTAACACAATTTAAAAAATTTACCAAAACAGACATAAAAAAAGATGTTGATGTTATGTCTTTCGCTGACGAGTTGGACAATTACAATGCTTTTGTAAATAAGCTTTTGGAAAGTGGCATAGACGAAAAATATGACGAGAAAAATGCAAAAGTTGCAAATTATTTTAAATTGATTATTCAATTGATAAAGGATTTTATAAAAAATTATAACACGCTTAAACAAAAAAATAACTATATAGATTTTAACGATTTAAATAGGTTAATGCTAAAACTTTTGGAAAACAAAAAAGTTAAATCCGAATTGCAGCAAAAATATACACATATTTTTGTGGATGAATATCAGGATGTTAATCCGCTGCAAGATGCTTTAATAAATAAAATAATAACAAACAAAACAAAAGTGTTTTTTGTTGGCGATGTTAAACAGTCAATTTATGGATTCCGCGGGGCAAGTCCGGAATGGTTTATAAAAAAATATAATGGCTTCAAGCAAGAAAAAGAAGGCATGGCTTTTGACATGAACTGCAATTTTAGGTCTAACCCCAAAATATTGAATTTTGTTAACACTGTTTTTTCTAAATTAATGTTGAAATCGTGTGGTGATGTGGATTATAAAAAAGATTGCATAATTGAGCCAGAGCGAAAGGATATTGTAGACGATAAAGTTAAAATTTTGTTGGCATATAATTCGGACACAAAAGAGCAACTTTCGGGCGTTTACAGCGTGAAAAACCATGAGGAATGCCAACAAATTAAAAAGGGATATAACGAATCGATTTTGGTTTTTAAACAAATTTCAAAAATGGTTGGCACAACATTTTATGATGCAAACTTAAAAACCAAACGAATATTAAAATTTAGCGATATTGCAATATTAACGCGTGCTGAAAAAGATGAAGAAACGTCAACTTTAATTGATGTTTTGCGTGCTGGGGGAATACCTGTTAATATCAACAACAAATTAAACATTGCACAAAGCGAAGGGATAAAATTAATTCTTTCCATTTTAAAATGCGTTAACAACACTGCTGACGATGTTGATTATTTAGCGGTTCTGCTGTGTTTAACAGATATGGAAATTAATGAAATTATTGCCTTGCGCGATATAAAAAAATCGTTTAAAGAAAATTTAATAGAAAATTTGCAAAACGAAAAAATTAAAAATTGTTTTGCCACTTTAGAAAGCATAAAAAACAACTCCTACACAAAAACTAACAGCGAATTAATTAGGTCTATTTTAAACGACAACAAATTGAAATATTACATTTTAAGGCTTGAAAATGGCGAGCGCGAACTTGGCCAAATTGAAGAGTTCTTAAATCATATTTCAACCAACGAAAATAATTTAAATCTTGCCGAGTTTGTTGAACTTGTTGAAAGCAATTTAACTAAATCTAACACCTTTTTGCAAACGGATGGAGAAAACAGTGTTACAATACAAACCATTCATAAAAGCAAGGGGTTGGAATATCCTGTTGTGTTTATTTTTAATAGTGCTAAAGAGTTGGGTTTTGTGCGCGAAAAAGATGCAATAAACTTTAACTCGAACATCGGCTTTGGCGTTGATTATTTTGATTTGCCAACGCGAACAAAATGTTATAGTTTAACAAAATATGCAATAAAATTGGCAAATTTTGATAAGGGTTATAAAGAGGAGTTGCGCCTTTTATATGTTGCCATGACGCGCGCAAAAAATAAGTTGATAATAACGGGCGAATCGGATGGCAACTTTAAAAATAATTTGCCAAAGAATAATTATTTGAATATCATATTATCTTGCTTTGACAATTTTGAAGAATCTGCAAATCATCAATTTCAGTTTGTGGACAAAATTGAGCTTGAAAATTTGCAAGAAAAATCTAATAGAAAAATAAACAAATTTTATGAAAATTTTGACTATAAGGATAAAGACAAATTTTCAATTCCTTTTAAAAACACGGTTACGGGCTTAAACAGCAAAATTTCGCAAGAATATAAATTTGAAACTAAAAAATGGCTTAGCCCATCAATTCAATATGAGGTGGGAGAGGATAGAGCATCAATTGGCGTGCATTATCATAAAGAGTTGGAAAATTTAGATTTAACAAAACCCTACATAGAAGCAGAAAGGTCGTTCGACGATGTGGATTATGAAAAAATAAAACAAGCCCACAAAATTTTAAGCCCGTTGGCAAAAAATGCAATTAACATAAAGCACGAAGCAGATTTTATGATGTATGTGCCATACAATGAAGTTGTTAATAGCACGGTTAAAGATAAGGTTTTAATTCAGGGCGTGGTGGATTTAATAATTGAATATGAAAATAGCATTACCATTGTGGATTATAAATTTTCTCGCTTGCCAATTGACATTTTAAAACAAAAATATAGCGAGCAGCTGGAATTGTATAAATTGGCAGTTGAAAAGGCCTTCAATAAAAAGGTGGATAAAACATTAATTTATTCAATTGAAACTGGCGAGTTATTATAATTTAAAAGATTCATAAAAATATAAAAAATTGAAAAATTTTAACAAATTAAAGTATTTTTTATGAATTTTTTTAATTTTTTGCATTAATTTTCATTATTTTTTAAAATTTTTATTGATTTTTCTTTTAAAATTGGCAAATAAACGTCCCACATATATTCCCTTATTGGAATTGGCTTATGATTATCAAAATATAAAACAAGTGCGGGCGAAATATGCCTATATCTATCGAAGAAAGAAGCACCTAATATGTGCCCATTAGATATTAATTTTTTTGCGATGGCGTGATAGTTGTAATACATAAAAATATTATGTGAAACAAAAAATTTTATATGTGGGCAAAAAATTATAAAAAAATTATAAAAAAATTATAAAAAATTGCAAAAATGCGTAAAAATTAATAAAAAAAATTAAAAATTTTTAATAATTATAAAAAATTTTTGTTAAAAAGAAAATTATTTATATTTTTTTACAACAAAATTTTGGTTGGGATACTTTACATTTATTTTATTTTATGATATAATATCTTTGTGGATAAAGATGCTAATTATTATTTAAAAAATGTTTTGTCACTTGCCTATTTGGGTGATAGTGTTTTTAGTTTAATGGTTAGAGAATATTTGGTTAAAAATCATGACTTAAAACCAAGCGGGTTAAATAAAATTGCAAATTCGGTTGTGTGCGCCAGCTCTCAAGCCATTTTGTTGGACGAGATAAAAAGCGATTTAACTGACGATGAATTGGAAATTATGCTTCGCGCAAGGAACAGCCACAATCACAGCAAGGCAAAGCATAGTTCGGTGGAGGAGTATAACAAGGCCACCCAATTTGAAGCGGTTATAGGTTATATTTATTTGAAACAAGATTTTCAAAGGTTGGAAAAAATTTTTAATAAATATGTGGTGGGTAAATTATGATTGTTGAAGGGATAAATGTGGTTAATGAATTGTTGAATTCTAATTCAAAAATAGAAAAAATTTTGGTGGAAAACAGCAATAACTTAAATTTGCAAAAAATTGTTGAACGCGCAAAAAATTTAGGCGTTAAATTGGAAATTTTAGCAAAAACGGATTTGGATAAAATTCGTGCCAATACGCAGAGTGTTTTGGCGTTCGTGCCAAATTATAAATATGTAGAAGTGGAAGATATGCTTGCGCTTGCCGAGAAAAAAGGGCAAAAACCATTTGTTGTTATTTTAGATGGAATTATGGATCCGCACAATTTGGGCGCGATAATTAGAACTTGTGAATGCGCTGGCGTGCATGGCGTTATAATTCCAGAAAATAGAGCGTGTGATATAACCGACACTGTTTATAAAACCAGCGCGGGCGCGGTTTGCCATGTTAAGATTGCCAAAGTTGTAAATTTAACGCGCACAATTGAAAAACTAAAACAGGCAGGCATTTGGGTTTATGCCTTAGAAGCAGGAAATAAGCGTATTTATAAGGCAGATTTCACCTATCCAACCGCGCTTGTAATTGGGGGCGAAGGCAAGGGCGTTTCGCGCTTAGTTAAGGAAAGTGTGGATGAGGTTTTGTCGTTAGATATGTTTGGCAAAGTTAACAGTTTAAATGCATCTAACGCGGCTGCAATTGGAATTTATGAGGTTTTAAGGCAGCGGGTTAAATAAACAACTTTGTTTAACCAAAGAAAAGGAGGATTTGTGCAAGATGAAGTGCTAACTTTAATTGAAGAGGCACAAAAACAAAACGAGCAAGCGATGGAGAATTTGCTGCGCATGTTCAAGCCAAAAGTAATTGCAATTTCGCGCGAATATTTTTTGATTGGTGCCGATGATGATGATTTAATTCAGGAAGGGATGATTGGCTTGTATAAGGCCATTATGGTTTACGACAAAACCAAAAACCACAATTTTAGTGCCTTTGCCTCGCTTTGCATACACAGGCAGTTGCAGAATGCGGTTAAAAATGCAAATAGAATAAAAAACGCCCCACTAAACAGCTATCTTCCAATAAATTATTATGGCGGAGTGGGCGACGATGGCAACAAAAGTTTTAAGTTGGTTATTGTTGACGATAATAGTGATATTGAAAAAGAGTATATAGACAAAGAACTAACAGCAATTGTTATAAGTAAGGTTAAAAACCTTTTAACCGAGCAACAATTTAATATGTTAAAAATGTTTTTAAACGGGCTGAGTTATTCGCAGATGGCGGAAATGCTGGATGTAACAACCAAGCAGGTGGACAACACCCTGCAAGCCATAAAACGCAAATTGCACAGCATAAAAGGTGAGATTTAAATTTATAAAGGAGAAAATATGAATTTAGCATTGTATAGAGAGTTTAGGCCGAAAAATTTTGATGATGTTGTTGGGCAAGAATATATAATTAAAACCCTGCAAAATCAAATTAAAACGGATCGTTTAACACACGCATATTTGTTTTGTGGCCCACGAGGAACGGGCAAAACCAGCACAGCAAAAATTTTTGCACGTGCGGTTAATTGCACCCATTCAACCGATGGCAATCCGTGTGGATTATGTGCCGAATGCGTTGCGTTAAGCGAGCCAAACACCGACATAATTGAAATAGATGCGGCGTCGAATAATCGGGTGGAGGAAATTAGAGATTTGCGAGAAAAGGTTAATTTCCCGCCCCTAATTGGCAAATATAAAGTTTATATAATAGACGAAGTGCACATGCTAACAGACAGTGCCTTTAACGCACTTTTAAAAACCTTGGAAGAACCGCCTAAACATGTAATTTTCATTCTTGCCACAACCGAAATTCACAAACTGCCAGCCACAATTCTTTCGCGATGCACAAGGTTCGATTTTAAACTGTTGCCGATTAACACTTTAATAGACCACCTTAAAAATGTTTTTAGCAAAAAGCAAATTGAGTGTGACGAAAAAAGCTTATACGCCATTGCAAAAGCGGGCGAAGGAAGTGTTAGAGATATGCTTTCAATTGCAGATAGCGTTGCCTCGTTTTGTGACTATAAAATAACAATAGATCAGTGCGAAAAGGTTATTGGGTTATCTAATCGTGATAGTATAAAAAACATTTTGCAGGCAATTGCAAATAAAGATATTTCCGCTTTGTTTATGGCGGTTAAATCCGCGCTGGGAACGGGCAAAAACATCCAAGTTTTGTGCAAGGAAATGGCAGATTTTATAAAAAATCTTGTCATGATAAAATCTGGTGTTGGAGATTATGCCGTTTTGGATATTATGCCGGGCGAATTCAGCCAGTTTTCTGAAATGGCGGCGCAGTTTGATATTGGCTTTTTAAAACAGGCATTTTCAAAATTTGCCGCTGTTGAATTGGATTTAAAATATAGTTTAAACCCAGAAAATTTGTTTGAAAGTGCATGCTTGTCGCTTGTGGACACGAATTTTAGCGAACCTCAAAGTTCAGTTCAACCGGCAGTTGTGCCTCAAAAACCTGCCACGCAGGCAACCCCAATTGCAACTCCTCAGCCAAGCGCGCCAGCGCAGTTGGATAAAGTTCAATTGCCAACAGAGCCAAAATTGGACGAACCAAAACAAAGCAGCGAAATTGAACGCTTATGGGGCAATGTGCTTGTTAAGTTTAAAGATTACAATATGTTTGCGCTTATAAATGCGCTTAGGTCGGTTAACAAAGTTGAGGAAGCCAATCATAAATTAATATTGCACACAAATGATTTATCTAGTTTTGAAATGATTGACAATCCCGACCGAATTGATGTAATATTAAAAACAGCAAAGTTGTTTGATGATAGCCTTGCTTCCGTTGAAGTGGTTTATGACAAGGATCATGCCAGCACGCAGGATGTTAAGGACAATTTAAAGCAAGTTTTTAAAAACAAAATTCAATTTAAATAAAGGAGAAATTTATATGGCATATGGTCATGGTGGCTTTGGTGGCGGCATGAATATGAACGCCCTTATGAACCAAGCAAGGAAAATGCAAGAGCAAATGCAAAAGGCACAGGAGGAATTGGAGCAAGCCGAAGTTGTTGGCAAAGCTGGTGGCGAAATGGTTACCGTTACAATGAGCGGCAAAGGCGAATTTAAATCTATTAAGTTAGATAAAACTGCGGTTGACCCAGACGATGTTGAAATGTTGGAGGACCTTATTTTAGTTGCGGTTAAAGACGCACAAACCAAGGTTGAGGAACTTAAAAACAGCAAAATGGGCGGCATGGCCGGCGGAATGGGCGGTTTGTTTTAATGAATCAGATTGATGCAATGGATAGGCTCGTTAACGAGTTTTCGCGCTTGCCCGGTGTTGGCAACAAAACGGCACAAAGATATGCCTATTTTTTGCTAACCCAAACCGAACAACAGGTTAAAGATTTTGCCACCGCCATGTTGGATGCAAAACAACAAATTCATTATTGCAAAATTTGCGGCAATTTTACGGACAAAGATGTTTGCTCAGTTTGCGCAAAACCTAACAAACAGCCAATAATCTGCGTGGTTAAAGAGCCAAAAGATGTAACCGCACTTGAAAAGGTGCGAGATTTTGCCGGCAGTTATCACGTTTTGCACGGAGTAATTAATCCGCTTGAAAATAAAGGCCCAAATGATATCAACATCCGTTCGCTTTTAACACGCGTTAATGAAGAGCATATACAGGAAGTTATTGTTGCCACAAATCCGGATGTGGAAGGCGAAGCAACCGCACTGTATATCGCCAATTTGCTTAAACCGCTTGGCGTTAAAGTGTCGCGCTTGGCGCAGGGCATTGCAATGGGCAGCGAACTTGAATATACCGATGCCGTAACATTAAGTAAAGCTCTTTCTTCAAGAACTGAAATGTAATTTCCCTTAAAAAGCACAATAGTTGCTTTTTTTTGTTGCCCAAAACCAGCCAAAATTAAGTTGTTGGCTAAAATTTTTAAAAATTTTTTTAAAAAATTTTAAAAAATAGCATAAAATCGCTTGACAGGGGGGGGGGGCAACGTGCTAACATGAATATATAGGGCAAAAATGTGGGAAAATTATTTACATAAAAAATAATAATCACAATTGAATGCCTAGATTAATTTAAAAGGAGAAATTATGAGCCCAAATAAGAAAATTTTATTAACCATAAGTTTGGCAACTGTCTTAGCGTTTTTATCTGTCGTTGCCGTTGTTGCCGTATTTGCAGCGACAAGGCGAGAATTAACAAGTTCCATAAGGGTGCGTTACATCAGCATGGAAGTTAGTGGTGAGGCAACCGCACGCTGGAAAGTTGGCAGTGAAGAGTGGCATAATATGACCACGGGTGGCGAAGCAAATGGTGCTACCAAACTTACTTTTGGCCTTGAAGCCAATCAAAACGCATCACTTAGCCCAACAGATAAGGATATTCAACTAACAGCAGAAAACGATTATGTTGTGTTTGAATATAAGTTCACCAATTCTGGCGGTAAAGATTATGCAATAGATTTATTCTATCAAGATAATGAAATAGAGGACACAAACATTTCGGTATTTTGTTTAAATTCGGATGAAGAAATAGCTTCAGAATTCAATGAAAATATTAACACTCATTTTGGCGATTGGACAACCACCACAATCTCAGCTAACAAAACAAAATATGTGTATATCCTAGCCAAAATTAGGGATATAGCAAGTGATGCTAAATACTCAGGTTTATTCCAATTTAACCTAGACGGAAAAGATTATTCATCTGACTTAGAGTTTGATGGCGCAGGCACAATAACCAAACTTAAAAACAATAACTTATCTGTGCTTCACATCCCATCTGAAATAGATGGCACTCCTATTACAAAAATTGCAAAAAATGCTATTATAGACCAATCCACATTAATCGAAATAACAATTCCTGATAGTGTAACCGAAATAGAGCAAGGCGCGCTAAACAAAAATTGCACAAGCTTAAAATATATTTCTATTCCATTTGTTGGGGCAACTAAAGAGGCAACAAAAACCCCCCAAACATGTTTTGGCTATATTTTTGGCGCAACTTCAGATACTAGTCAAAATTCTAGCCTACCCACAACACTAACAAATGTAATAATAACAGGTGGTACAAGCATAGGAAAGCTTGGATTCTATTTCTGCACAGGATTAACCAGCATAACCATCCCAAGCGGTGTAATAAATATAGGGAACAATGCATTCTTTTACTGCACAGGATTAACCAGCATAACCATCCCAAGCGGTGTAATAAATATAGGGAACAGTGCATTCTTTTACTGCACAGGATTAACAAGCATAACCATCCCAAGCGGTGTAACAAATATAGGGGAAGGTGCATTCCAGAGTTGTAGCGGATTAACAGGGGATTTAACCATCCCAAGCGGTGTAGAAAGTATAGGGAAGTGTGCATTCGACGGGTGTAGTGGATTTAACGGAAACTTAACTATCCCACAAGGAGTAACAAGTATAGGGGATAAAACATTCGAGGATTGCAGCGGATTTACAGGAAATTTAACAATCCCAAGCGGTGTAACAAGTATTGGGAGCAATGCATTCTATAATTGCGGCGGATTTAACGGAAACTTAATTATCCCACAAGGAGTAGCAAGTATAGGGGACGGTGCATTCGAGAATTGTAGCGGATTTACAGGAAATTTGGTCATCCCAGGCAGTGTATCATTTATTGGTTATCGTGCATTCCAGAAATGCAGTGGATTTAATGGTGGCTTAACCATTGAACAAGGAGTAACAAACATAAGAAATTATGCATTTTCTTTATGTAGCGGATTAACAAGTGTAACAATTCCTAGCAGTGTAACAAATATAGGGTTTCGAGCATTCAATAGTTGTAGCAAATTGACAGAAGTTACAATTGAAAGCGAATATGTTTACACCGAAGCAACAAGTAGATCGGCGTGTGAAGAATTATTAAATTATGCCAAAACGATTAGGGTGTTGACCAGCCTTATCCCAACTGACCCTGATGACTACGCAGAAAATGGGCATGCATATATTAACAAAACCAATTTCCCAACTATTACAACTGAAAGTATTAATGGGAAAGATTACACTGTGTACAAAAAATAAAAATTTTGTCTAAATTTTGGTTAAAAATTTGTTTGGCTTAAATTGCTAGACAAATTTTTTTTAATATGCTAAAATATACAAGTTAAGTATTGTAATGATATTTTGTGTTGAGATTCTTCGCTACGCTCAGAATGACATAGGAGCTCGCAATGACATCATAGGTGCTCAGAATGACATAGGAGCTCAGAATGACATAGGAGCTAGCAATGACATTGAGAGATTCTTCGACTCGTTTCACTCGCTCAGAATGACAAAATGTCATGTTGAGCGAAACGAAGTGGAGTCGAAACATCTAGATTCTTTGCCATTACTCCACTGCGAACAAAGTTCTTGCAGGGCCGAGAGATACACTCGACTGCACAAATGGCGGTTGTCATACCGACCAAGTGAAATGTCAGTTTCACGCGTGGAGTGTATCTCGCCATTTGTTTCGCTCGGTATGACATGAGGATGAGATACACTCTACGCGTTCGCCTTGCTAACTTGGTCGGTATGACAGCTGGGTCAACATGAAATATCATTTAATTAGGAGATTTTATGGGATTATTTTCTTATCTATTTGCATCGGACAACAAACGTAGTTTAATTAAAATTGAAAAAGTTGTTGCCAAAATTGAGGCTTTGGCGGATAAATATGCGGCAATGAGTGATGACGAATTGCAGGCTCAAACACCAATTTTAAAGGAAAGGTTAGCAAATGGCGAAAAGTTGGATGACATTTTGCCAGATGCTTTTGCGTTGGTGCGCGAGGCCTCCACGCGCGTTTTGGGGCAGAGGCATTTCCACGTGCAGTTGATTGGCGGCGTGGTGTTGCATCAGGGCAGAATTGCCGAAATGAAAACGGGTGAAGGTAAAACCCTAACCGCCACCACAGCGGTGTATTTGAACGCGCTTACTGGCAACAATGTGCATGTTATAACGGTCAACGAATATTTGGCAACCTATCAAGCGGAAATGATGGGCAGGTTGTATAAATTTTTGGGGCTTACAATTGGTGTAACCCTTTCGCAGCAAAGCCCGGAGGAGAAAAAGCGCGCGTATGAGTGCGACATAACTTACGGCACAAATAGCGAGTTTGGCTTTGACTATTTGCGCGACAACATGCAGGTGGATAAAAGATATAAAGTTCAGCGCGGCCATCATTTCTGCATTGTGGACGAAGTGGACTCTATTTTAATTGATGAGGCACGCACACCGTTGATTATTTCGGGCGCGGGCGGCAAAATTAGCGAACTTTATGGCGCGGCAGATAATTTTGTTAAGCGCTTTTTAAGGCCGGAGGATTATGAAATAGACATTAAACGCAAGCAAATTAGGCTGACCGAAACGGGCGTTAGCAAGGCAGAAAATTTCTTTAAAATTGAAAACCTTTCGGACATTGAAAATTTGGAGCTTAACCATCACATCAACAACGCGTTGCGTGCAAACTATATTATGGAGCGCGATGTTAACTATATTGTTAAGGATGACGAAATTTTGATTGTTGACGAGTTCACCGGCCGCATTATGCCGGGCAGGCGTTATTCTAATGGCTTGCACCAAGCAATTGAGGCAAAAGAGCACGTTAAAATTAAGGACGAAAACAAAACGCTTGCCACCATCACGCTGCAAAACTATTTTAAGTTGTATGATAAACTTAGCGGCATGACAGGTACTGCCAAAACTGAGGAAACTGAATTTAACAAAATTTACAATCTGGACGTTGTAACCATTCCAACCAACAAGCCAGTTTTGCGTATAGACGAGCAAGATATGATTTTCTTCACTGAGGATGCAAAATATAAGGCAATTGTTGAGGAAATTAAAGAAAAACACGAAAAAGGGCAGCCAATTTTGGTGGGTACTGCCTCGGTTGAAAAGAGTGAACGCATTTCAAAAGAAATTAAAAAACTTGGCATTCCGCACAACCTTTTAAACGCTAAAAATCACGAGTTGGAAAGCCAAATTGTGGCACAATCCGGCCGCGTTGGCGCGGTTACCATTGCCACCAACATGGCAGGTCGTGGTACGGATATCTTGCTGGGCGGTAACCCAGAATTTTTGGCAAAACAAAAATTACTCAATGAAAATGTTACGGCTGATATGCTTGAAAAAATAACCTCATACAACACCAAACTTAGCGAGGAAGAACAAGCAGTTAAAGATAAATATAATAAATATTTGGCAGATTTTAAAGCAATAACTGACGAGGAAAAGCAAAAGGTTATCGAACTTGGCGGTTTGCACATTTTAGGCACTGAAAGGCACGAATCTAGGCGTATTGATAACCAGTTGCGCGGCCGTGCCGGGCGTCAGGGCGACCCCGGCAGCAGTATTTTCTTCATTTCGCTTGAAGACGATTTGCCTCAACGTTTTGGCGAGGACAGAATGAAAAGTTGGTTTTCAATTGCTTTCCGCGGTAATGAGGATATGCCGTTGCAATCACGCATTTTAACACGCTTTTTTGAAACCGCGCAAAAGAAGGTGGAAAACGCCAATTTCGATGCGCGCAAACACGTTTTGCAATATGACGATGTGCTAAACAAACAACGCCAAATCATTTATGGCGAGCGCGACAAAGTGCTTGACGGCATAGATATTCATCCGCAAATTGTGGAGATGATTAAAGATTTTGTATTCGACCTTTGCGCAAGTTACCTAGACGAAACAAAACCAAGTTACGAGTGGGAGTTAGAGCCACTAAATAAGGCCTTGGAGGACAAATT
This sequence comes from uncultured Clostridia bacterium, assembly GCA_947628205.1. Classification (GTDB taxonomy): domain Bacteria; phylum Bacillota; class Clostridia; order Christensenellales; family UBA1242; genus Onthoplasma. The sequence goes on along the minus strand of CANQYX010000003.1, from coordinate 3,909 downwards.
GCTAGAGCGTGGCGAAAATCTTGTTACCGCCGAATTTGTTGAAGGGCAGGACGTTGCCGGCGCTAGCCAGTTGATTTTTGAAAATATTTTAGATCGTTACGAAAAGAAAATTGCCGAAATTAAGAAAATTGGCTTTGATTTCGCCATTGCCGAGCGCGATGTGCTGCTTCGTTTGGTGGATAGGTTCTGGACCGACCATATCGATGCGATGGACACTCTCCGCAACGAAATTGGCATTTTAGCATACGGCCAAAAAGACCCTATAGTGGCATATAAAAACGAAGGATTTGACATGTTCGACAAAATGATTGGCGACATGCGCGAAATGGTGGCTTGCACGCTGTTTAGGATGCGTGTTGAAGTTCGCATCGCGCCTCGCCCAACCGGCCCAGTTGCCATGGGGCAGACAAATGGGAAAGATAAGCCAGCCGCCGCACGCTCAAACTCATCACATATCGGCCGCAACGATTTATGCCCATGTGGAAGTGGGAAGAAGTATAAGAACTGTTGTGGAAAAAATGAGAAATAACGTAGTTAATTCTAAGGAGGAAAAATGGAAAAAGAAAAAGTTGGTTATATTTATATTTTAACAAATGAGGCATTTCACAAATCCAATTGCGTTAAAATTGGTTACACTGAAAATTTGCAGCAAAGGTTAAGAACACTATATAACACTTCAGTTCCAACTCCGTTTGAAGTTTATGCAACATATGAAGTTCCTGCCACCGGCATGGCGGATAAATCTTTTCATGCCCTAATCCAAAAATTGAATCCTGAATTGAGGTTGACCGCAAATAGAGAATTTTTTGAGATTGAACCTTGGGATGCTTACGATATTCTTGAAGCGATGGCAAAAATTCATGGCAGGTTGGATAAATTGGTGCAAAACAAGAAAAATGTGTTTTTCAAAGACCCAGAAAAAAACAATCGTACATATGCCCACTCAAAAGATGAATTGTTTCCAGACGGAACTTTGGTTGCCGAGCTGTTTGAAAAAATTAAAAACATAACTTTATCAATAGACCCAAATTTAAGAATTGTGCAAACAAAAAATTATATTGTATTTAAAAAATCTAAAAATCACAACGTAATTTCTGTTTGGCCAAAATCTAATTCGCTTGAAGTTGTTTTAAACGCCAAAAGGCAAACGATAAGTGACCCGCATGACCTCACTTACGATATTTCAAATCGTCAATGGACGGCCGCGCAATATGCGTTTAGGTTTAATAAACAAACAGACGAGCAATATGCAAAATATTTAATAAAACAAACTTACAATTTAATAAAATAATAAAAAAAGAGGACGCGCGTTCTCTTTTTATGAGGTGGCAACAGCCGCCTTTTTATATAGATTATTTTAGTAGGACAATAAAAAAGAGAGATTTGCTCTCTTTTTATAAACCTGCTATGATGCTGTCATTGTTTTTACTAAGTTCTTCTTCCCATTGTTCTTGATAAATTGCAATCGGCCCATAAATCACCTTTCTGCGCTCGTCGGCATCTTGCCCTTCAACAACATATTTTTGCCTATCCACAGGGTGGGCATATCTATATGCGTCAGGGCGGGGCTTGATGCCGTCAATTTTGCAAACAGTATCATAACCCACTTTTTCCGCCAAAACATATAGTTCATGCAATTTTTTGCTAAACTCTTGGCTTACATCTTTACTGCAATTTGTTAAATCAATCGTTTCATCATAATAAGGCACGCCAGTAATCTGGCAGATATGTGATAGCATATTTAAAATGTCATTAATATCATCATATTTTAAAGGTTTTTTATTGTTCTTATTTTCTAAATCTAAAGCCATGCGATAAAGTTTTTTCTCAATTTGGTCCAAAATGTTGTTTGTGAACGCGTGTTTTGGGTTTAGATCGCCCGTTAAAAGTGCTTCGCGTTTATCCCATTCCACTTCATATAACATGCTTGACACAAACTCAGTTTGTCCGCGATTCAAATATGTGTATAACAATTCTTTTTGTTGGTCTAAACTAAGTTCGTTAACTTTAAAAAAACTATTAAACGAAATGTTTCCATTTTTCAACATATCAAAATATTTTTCTAAAAGTTTGTCTTTTTCGTCGTTTACAAAATTATATCTTTGCGATAATAGATAATCTTCAACAGGCACACCAAATTTTAAAAATGCCAATTGCAAATTTAATGCTTTGTTTGCGTTAATATCCTTAGAAAACATCGTTTTATCCATAGATTTATCGCCAAAAAAGAAAAATGCTTTTGTTAAAATATCTCGTTCAAACTGCCCATAAATATAATCTTCTTTAGGGAATGGCTGCCCATTTTCAATATGTTGTTTTAACTGCTCATAATACTCTTTGTCCATGGCTTTTATAACAGTTTTTGCATATTCTATATAATCTTTTTTAGATAGTTTATCAATAACATCTACATATTTTTTGTAATAACTACCGTCACTAAAGTAATATTTTGTTTCGGTTACATGTTCATCCCAAAATTTCATAAAATGAGAAACGCTTTTGAGCAAGCCTATAAATTTTTTGTTTTTGGTCAATTTTATTGTGTCTTTAATAAAAGTATTAAAAATTTTACGTTGCACCGATCGGGCATCAACTTCTAAATATCGATTATAATAAACCGCCGAACTACATACATCAACAATACGATCTTTAGAGCGGAAGGTGTCAAATTCCTTATAAGAATCTGTCATTTCAAGTAGCGCTTGAATTTCCTCTTTGTCTGGGTTCCAATCAGTTTCAATTTCACCAAGTTCATAAGCATATTTGTCTGTTATAGCATTAATTTTTGCTCGAAATCTTTCTTTGTTTTCCGCAAATTGCTCAGCAACTTCACCACCTTTATATTGAAAATTATGTTCATATTCATGCCCAACTGCAGATAGCATCTCTAATATACCTTGAATTGTAAAACCATTATATGATGCTTCGTTATCATCATCAATATTAATTAAAATTCCAATATGCATTGTTACAGTGTTATCTTCAGGCTGGTAAAATCCAGCAAAACCACCAGTATAATATGTCTCATCATTTTCAGTAACCTTTTGTGGCGGAGTTCTATCAAATTTCATCGGCGCCAAATGCTTGCCAAATGCGCCAAAATAAGGCTTTACATATAAATCTCTGTAAGAGATGCAAATTTTTTCAAAAAAATCAAAAAAAGCATCAAATTCCCATTTAGAAGTAAACACCATTTCCAAATCTTTAACTAATTTCAATTTTTCCTTTGCATTTTTCATAAAAACCTCTATAACAATGATATCATATTTATCTGCTTCTGTCAAGATTTTGATTGTATTAGAATTAAGCATAAGCGCATATATAAACTCTTGTTGTCAACTTTATCAGGCTTTTGTTTGGTTTTAATAGTTGAAAACTATGCATAAACTTAATCAAAAAACTAAGCATAAGCATATAAACAAACGATAATGACAACTTTATAAAAAAATAAGCAAAAGCGCTTACAAATAATAATGCCAATATTAGTTAAAAAAATTTTTTAAGATTTTTTAAAAATTTATCAAAAGTTATTGACAAATGACAATTTTTTTGCTAATATATGTCTTGTCAATCGTGAAATTGGCTTGCCCGTGTGAGTTTGTTGTTCATATCATATCATACGGCTTGGCGCTCAAACAAAACATTTATAATGAGATGTAGCTCAGCAGGTTAGAGCACCACCCTGATAAGGTGGGGGTCGGTGGTTCGAGTCCACTCATCTCAACCATTTTAATACTTGGGGGATTAGCTCAGTTGGCTAGAGCACCTGCCTTGCAAGCAGGGGGTCAGCGGTTCGAATCCGCTATTCTCCACCAAAAACACCTAGTCGGTGTTTTTGTACAATGAAAACCCCCAGATAGTCTGGGGGTTCGGGGAGTTATACGTTTGCACCCAAAACACCTCCTGTGT
>CANQYX010000002.1 GCA_947628205.1 uncultured Clostridia bacterium | reverse complement strand
AGAGCAGGATGCTTGCTAACGGCAAGTCTAGGCAACTAGAAGGAAAGTGCAACAGAAAATAACCGCTATACCCCTGAGTGGTTAGTAAGGATGAAAAGGCGAGGTAAGAGCTCACCGCGAGTTTGGCGACAAACTTGGTCCATGCAAACCCCATCCGAAGCAAGGTAAATGTATTCGTTTTAACGTTGCTCGCTAGAATACGTACACCGCTAAAGCCATAAAGCAATTTATGGATTAGATAGATGACCATCTAACACAGAACTCGGCTTATAGACCAAACTGCCACCTAAATGCTTTCATCCTTTTGGATGGTGGAGAATGTGCAAACGTTCTCCATTTTTTTTATTAATTAAGGTTTTTATTAATGGGGGCTTTGCACTTTGCCACGAGGCAAAGTTGGCGGTCGATACCGCCAACGCGCTGACGCGCGCGCAAAGCCCTTTTGTCATTCTGTGCGGAACGAAGTGAAGTCGAAGAATCTCTTAAGTCATCGCGAAGCAGTTAGACCATCAAACCGCTGTGCAATCTCAACCACTCACTTGTCATTCTGAGCGGAACGAAGTGAAGTCGAAGAATCTCACTAAAAATGTCATTGCGAGGAACGAAGTGATGTGGCAATCTCAACCTTATATAGCAAAATTGCTGTAAAAAACGATATTTTTATTAAAAACGGGTACAAATTGCCCGTTTTTTAAAATTTTTTTAAAAAAATTTTAAAAAATAGCATAAAATCGCTTGACAGGGGGGGGGGCAATGTGCTAACATGAATATATAGGGCAAAAATGTGGAAAAATAAATAACCGCATAAAACAAGCACTAGTTGGAGGAAAGATGTTTAAATCTCGAACAAAATTTTTAACAATAATGGCATGCCTTTCATTTTTGTTGGCATGTGGAACATTTGTTTTTTGTTTGGACCGCCAACAACTAGATGGCAGTGTAAATATTCAATACACCGCTCCGAAAGAGTTGTTAAAATATGAAAAAAATGCGGCAGGCACGGAATATAAGGTGGTGGGATATAATGATGGTTATCCTACAACAGTGTTGGAAATACCCGACACTCGTGCTGATGAAAACGGAAACAATTTGCCCGTTACTGAAATAGGCGAAAGAGCATTTTATCAATCCAAAAAATTCACATCACTAAAAATAGGCAAAAATGTTAAAACAATTGGAGAGAGGGCCTTTTATGAATGTAACACGATAGAAGGAACATTAAAACTGCCAGATGGTCTAACATCTATTGGCCCATACGCTTTTTGTAATTGTCGTAAACTTAGCGGCACATTAAATATACCAACAGGGATAACTTCTATTTCTGATCATGCTTTTTACTCTTGCCAATTTTCAGGGAATTTTGTCGTGCCTAATCAAGTAACGTCTATTGGGAATAGTGCGTTTTACAGTAACGATTTTACAAGCGTTACCATTCATGACAATGTAACATTTTTAGGACACTGTGCATTTGCACATTGTGTTTCGCTAACCACTGTCAATTATAATGCGAAAAATTGCGAAACAGACGCCGACCCATCTTCCGGTGGAGCTGGAGTTTTCGGCGACTTATATTCTGACGGAGCTGTTTTTAATATAGGTAACAATGTGCAAAATTTCAAGCTTTATGAAATGTTATATAGAAGTAATATATCTCAACTTAATGTTGGGAGTTCGATAAAATCCTTTGGGAATACAACATTTGGAATCGTAGATAATTGTCTTAGTAAAATTTATGTGGACAAAGGGAACTCAACTTTTACTAGCAGAGATAAAACGGAAACCAAAGAATGCAATGTGTTAGTTGACAAAACCTCAAAAACATTATTGCTAGGTTCAAGCAATGGCGGAGATATGTCAAATTTAAATATTACAACTATTGGAGGATACGCGTTTTACTCTTGTACTTCTTTAACAAGTATAAAATTCCCATCAACATTGCAAAGGATTGAGGATTCCGCTTTTGATGGTTGCGTATATGTTTCAGGTGATGTTGTTATTCCAGATAGCGTGGAGTATATAGGATATGATGCATTTGATGGTTTAGGGCATAATGTTAATTTAAATTATAGTGCAACAGATAGTGGATTTGCGTATTTGGGCAATTCTAACAATCCATATATGATCATGTTTAAATATACTAGCAGCAGTAATTTAAATTCTATAACAATTCCCGAACAATGCAAATTTATTCTTAGTGATGGTTCTTTTTATTTTAAATTCAAAACTATAACAATCCCCGCAAACTTAAGGGGAATTAGTGGAAATTTTTTCTCATATTGCAAATTTGACACAATTACATTAAATAGTAGCTATATTTATAGGGAAATAACATCATATACTTTATCTTGCGGCCGCTTAATTAATGCGTTGCAGACAGGTGGGACTTTAAAAGTTTTAACATCTTGCATTGGTGGATATAACAACACTTATTTAAACAATACATCATATTTTACTAAATCCACAAGTGGAAGTTATACAATTTACACAAAAAAATAAGGGGCAAAATGCCCCTAATTTTTTATTTTAAATTGTTGTTGGATAATCTCAAATGCCTTATTTTCAATGCGAGAAACATAACTTCGGCTTATGTTCATCATTTCGGACACTTCTTGTTGGGTGCGTTCTATGCCATCCTCAACGCCAAAGCGGAGGGATATAATTTGATATTCGCGTGCGCTTAGCAATTTTTTCATTTCCGCCTTAACTTCTTCCATTAAAACACGAATTTCAACAATGTGGTCGGGGTCATCCTCTTCCTCTTGCGGAATTATATCTCTAAGTGTTAATTCGGTGCCTTCTTTATCCACGCCAATTGCCTTTTCAATGCTTTCGCAAACTTTATGTTTTTTGTTGGCACGCAAAAGCATCAACATTTCATTTTCAATGCATCTGCTTGCATAAGTTGAAAGTTGCGAACCCTTTTCTGCGCGAAAACTATCAATTGCCTTAATTAGCCCAATAGAGCCAACCGAAATTAACTCGTCTGCCTCAGCCGCGCCGTTATATTTTTTTGCAACATGTGCCACAAGGCGCATATTGTGGTTTATAAGCTTTTCACGGGCGGATTTATCTCCCTCAGCCATAAGTTCCACCAATTTTTCTTCCTCTTCCTTTGTTAGTGCTTTGGGGTAGCCATTATATTCGTTAACATAGCCATGAAACAGCATAAGTTTTGATAAAAATTGACCTAAACTTTCAAAAACCATTTTTCACCTCTTTTATTTGTATGGCGAAAAAGGTCGAATTTTGCTTGTACTTAAAAATTATTATTGTTTTCTCTAAATTTTTCGTTAAATTTTAGTTCGTCTTTCATCTTGTTTATGGCGATTTTTTCAAGGTGGGAAATGTAACTTCTGCTAACGCCCAACAATTGCGCAATTTCGTTTTGCGTGTGCTCAATGCCATCGCATAGCCCGTAGCGCATGGTTATAATTTTAACTTCAAGTTCGCTTAAACAGCGCAAAAGATTTTCTAGCTGATCTTTATCCAAAATCTCATTAATTAAGTTAAGTAGAGTTTCGCTGTTTTCGTCCTTTAATATATCGTTTAATGTCAGTTCGTTGCCATTTTTAAATTTATATGTTGACGATTCAATGCTTACGTAGTTTTGGCGAGTTTTAACCTTTCTTAAATACATTTTGATTTCATTGTCAATGCACCTGCCAAGATAGGTTGAAAGTTTTATATCTTTATCCAATTGAAAACTTTCTAAACCTTTAACAAGACCAAAATATCCAATGGAAATTAAATCTTCATTTTCATTTTTTACAAAATATTTTTTTGCAATGTGTACAACTAAACGCATGTTGTGCAAAATGAGTTTTTCTTTTGCTTGTTTGTTGCCTTGTTGCATTTTTTCAAGATAATATTTTTCTTTTTCCGCTGTTAGCGGAAGAGGAAATGTGGATTGGTGTTCTGGTTCAATTTTCATAATTATTTATATGAATTATCTTAAAAATTTTGACAATCATGGGTTGAAGGTGGGGCTTTAATGTGCCTTTGGCACATTCGCTTGGCAAAACTGCCAAGCGTGCGCAAAATTCTTTTGCGCAAAAGCCCCTATAGATTGACATTTCAATTTTGTTTTGATATACTATTTTCATGACAAGACAAGAAAAAATCCGCAATTTTTGCATTGTTGCGCATATTGACCACGGCAAATCCACTTTGGCAGATAGGTTGATGGAAGCTACAAACACGGTTGCCAAGCGTGATATGGAAGAGCAGATGCTAGATAGTATGGATATCGAGCGCGAGCGCGGCATAACCATAAAACTAACCCCCGCAACAATGAAATACACATATAATGGCGAGGAATATACGCTAAATTTAATTGACACCCCTGGCCATGTGGATTTTTCTTACGAAGTTAGCCGTTCGTTAGCCGCGTGCGAGGGCGCAATTTTGGTGGTTGATGCCAGCCAAGGCGTGCAAGCTCAAACGCTTGCCAATGTCTATTTGGCGTTAGATGCTAATTTGGAAATTATCCCTGTTATAAACAAAATTGACCTTCCTAGTGCGGATGTTGCTGGCACAAAAAAGGAAATTGAGGATGTTATAGGCATCCCGTGCGATGAAGCGTGTGAAATTAGTGCCAAAACTGGCTTAAATATAACTAGCGTGCTAGATGCAATTGTAAAAACCGTGCCAAGCCCTAAGGGAGACGAAAACAAACCGCTAAAAGCCCTTATTTTTGATAGTTATTACGATAGTTATAAGGGCGCAGTCAGCATGGTGCGCATTTTCGATGGCAGCGTTAAAGTTGGCGATGAAATTTTGTTTATGCAAACCAACAAAACCTTCATGGTAACCGAAGTGGGCGTTTACACTCCGCAGTCCAGCCCAACCGAGTGTTTGATGGCAGGAGAGGTGGGCTACATTGCCGCATCAATAAAAAATGTGTCGGACACTAAGGTGGGGGACACAATAACCCTAAAAAATAATCCACTTGAAAAGCCACTTGATGGCTACAAAGAGGCCACAAGCGTGGTGTTTTGCGGCATTTATCCGCTTGATGGGGATAAATATCAAGAACTTAACGATGCGCTAGAAAAACTAAAATTAAACGATGCCAGCCTGCACTTTACAAAAGAAACATCGCTTGCGCTTGGGCACGGGTTTAGGTGTGGCTTTTTGGGCTTATTGCACATGGAAATTATAACCGAACGCCTAGAGCGCGAATTTGACCTTGAAATTATAACCACCGCGCCAAGCGTCGAGTATAAAATATATGACAACAAAAACAAAGAATTCGACGTAACCAACCCAAGCGAAATGCCGCCCATGGCAAGCATTTCTAAAATGGAAGAGCCAATTGTTAAAATGGAAATTATCACGCCAAAAGAATATCTGGGCGGAATTATGGATTTGTGCGCAGATAGGCGCGGAATTTACCACGACATGCAGTATATCGACGCTAACCGCACGCGCTTAATTTACACCATGCCGCTAAATGAAATTGTTTATGACTTTTTTGATAAAATTAAATCGCTAAGCAAGGGATATGCCAGTATGGATTACGAACTGAACGGCTATCAGCAAAGCGATTTAGTTAAGTTAGACATTTTGTTAAACGGTGAAATTTGCGATGCGCTGTCGCTTATTGTGCATAAAGATAAAGCGTATGCGCGTGGGCGTGCGCTGTGCGAAAAACTTAAAACTGTTATTCCACGCCATCTGTTTGAAATTCCTATTCAGGCGGTTATTGGCGGCAAGGTTATTGCTAGAGAGACAATTTCTGCCATGCGTAAGGACGTGCTTGCCAAATGCTACGGCGGCGATGTAACGCGTAAACGCAAACTATTGGAAAAGCAAAAAGAGGGCAAAAAACGCATGAGGCGTTTAGGCAGTGTGGACCTGCCAAGCGAAGCGTTTGTTACAATTTTAAAGTTAGATGACTAAAAATTTTGGATTATATATTCACATCCCATTTTGTTCAAAAAAGTGCGATTATTGCAACTTTGTGTCTTTTTCGCTAAATGAAAGCGTGCAAAAGCAATATTTGCAGGCACTGTTAAGCGAAATTGACCTTGTTAAAGATAAATACAAAGATAAAACCATTTCAACCATATTTATAGGTGGCGGCACACCCAGCATTGTTTATGGCGGTTTTGTGCGCGAATTGTGCCAAAAATTGTTTTCTAGTTTTAAATTTGCCAAAGATTGCGAGTTTACAATCGAGGCAAATCCGCGCTCGCTAACCGAAGAAAAACTTAAAGAATATCTGTCCTGTGGGGTAAATCGCATAAGTTTGGGCGTGCAAAGTTTGGATGAGGTTGTTTTAAATACAATTCACCGCGAGCAAACTCCGCAAGATGTTTACGCCGCTTTTAAATTACTTAAAAAATATGCGGTTAAAAACATAAATGCGGATGTTATTGTGGGGCTTCCAAACCAAACATATAGCTCGGTTTTAAAAACAATAAACTATTTAAAACCGCGCGTTCAGCACATTTCGGTTTATGGCTTGCAAATAGAAGAAGGTACACCGCTATATAACAACATAAAATCGGGGAAAGTTGCCGCCCTGCCAGATGATGAAGTGGCAGAAATTTTCCATAAAACTGCCAAAAACTTGGCGCGCTCGGGCTTTAAGCAATATGAAATTTCAAATTTTGCAAAATCTGGCTTCGAGTGCAAGCATAATTATTCTTATTGGAACGGAACAAATTATATAGGGCTAGGGGTGGCGGCAAGTAGTTTCATAAACGATGTAAGATTTAGCAACACTTCTAACTTTGGCGAATATATTAATCTGTTGTCTAAACGCCAACTGCCAATTAGCGAACGCGAAAATTTAACAATCAATCAAAAAAGAGAAGAACGCATTATGCTTGCGCTGCGCACATCAAAAGGGCTTAATTTGCGCGCTTTTCAAAAGGAATTTGGCGAAAATTTGCTAGTTTCCAAAAAACACGCAATTGAAAATCTAATAAAATTAAACAAAATAAAAATAGAAAAAGGGTTTTTAAAGGTTGTGGATTTTTATGTTTCAAACGCCGTTATTCTAGAATTAATTTAAAAAATCGTTGAAATTAAAACAAATTAAAATATTTTTGCAAATTGTCGAAATCATTTGACAAAAACAAATATTATGTTATAATTAAAACTCAATTAAAAGGAAATTTATGAATTTTTCACAAAAAATTATCGCAAAAAATGTTATTTTAAAATGCATAAACTCTCATGAATGGAAACATCAAAATGAGGATTTAATATCTCACATCGGCAGTTTTGAAACGCTAGATGCCTTTTTTGAATATCTTGTGCTTTCCAAAGATGTGCCTTTAAATTGCTTGCCTCATTCATACATTCAAAATAAGGATTTTTTATTGAAATTGTTAGCAAAAAAGCAAGCTTTAATTAACGAAATTTATCAGGTCAATTTTTATATTTATCGTGATATTTTGCCTGAATTGGAACTTAACAAATTTTTAAAGCGCTGCAAATTTGCCTTACTGCCACAAATTAAACGTGACATAAACTTTTTGTTGGACAATCAAACTAAGCAGGATGAAATTACTGCAATAATCCCCACATCAAAAAACAATTCACAAGTTCCAACAAAAAAATAATCAATTTGAATAAACGCGCCAAAACGCCAGCCCGCCTGTCGTTTTTGTTTTTTTCCCCATTATTTAATGCTTATTAAAATCATCGTTTAACTATGGTAGTAGCAAATAATAATATATATCTTTAAAAAATATTTAATTAAGCGCGAAAAAAAATAAAAAAAATTTTAAAAATTTTGACAATTTTGCTTGACAAGCGTTAGCAATGTGTATAAAATAGAGTTAGCAATCATATAATAAGAGTGCTAGCTCGCAACACGCTTTTAAACTAAATTTTTTGTGGACACAAAAAATTGTAAGTCCTTAAGCGGTTGCTGCGCTTACCCACTCGAAGCAAGTTCTCGTGGGTTATAAAATTGCTAAGATATAGTCGAGTATCTTTAAATTAATTAGGATTGATTAGTGATAAACGATAAAAACAAACGCAAACACGATATTGTTTTGGTGGCGGTGGACGATTACATTAAGTCCGCGCAGCCAATAACAAGTGGCTCGCTTAACGCGCATTTTCAGGACATAAGTTCGGCAACGCTCCGCAATGAGCTTAACGCGCTAGAAAGCATGGGCTATTTTAAGCAACTGCACACTTCGGGCGGGCGAGTGCCGACTGCGCTTGCATATAAAGAGTATGTAGCAAACATTTTGGATAATAACAAATTGAACTACGCCAATGTGAAAAATGTGGTTACGGACTACGAAAATCGCTCGGTCAGTTTAATAAGCACGCTATCTAGCCTTGCAAAGCGCCTCAGCCGCGCAACAAACTGCCCAGCAGTGTTAGTGCAGCACGGGCTTCAAAATTTAGTGATTGAAAACATTCAAATTATTCCGCTTATCAACAAAGATGCGCTGTTGTTGGTTGAAACCAATGCAGGCATTATAGACGATAATATGAGCCTAGACCCATCAATAGACCGCGCAAGTTGCGCCGAGGCAGGCAAATATCTAACAAGCCAGTTTAAAGGCAAAACAATTGAATTTTTGGTGGATAACATCAATTCAACTTGCCTAAAAGCGGGCGCGCAGATTGCCGAGTTTAAAGAGCTTATAGATAGCGTTGCCAATGTGCTTATGGCAGTTATTAAAACGAAATGTGACATTTCTAGCGGCAACCCTGCCAAATTGTTGTCCGGCCAAACCGCCAGTGAAATTGATGAAACGAAGGATGTGTTTGAGTTTTTGCAAGATGCGGACAAAATTATTGATGCGGTTAAGGACAACACTTCAAATGTCAACTATCAAGTGGGTGGCGAGGAAAGTTCGCTAAAAGGCGGCATGATGCTAAGCGCGCCAATCGTCATCAACGGAGTGCCAATCGCCAGCCTTGCGCTTGTCGGCCCAAAACGGGTGGACTACGCCAACATTGCCGCTGCACTTAAATTCATTGTCGGGCAGATTGACTTAAAAGGAGGCAAAAAGTGAACGACGAAACGGAAGAAAAAGACAATTTAACCGAGCAAAATGAACAATTCGAGCAAAATGAAAATATAGAAGAAACAACCGAAACAACCGATGATAACACAGAAACAAATCAAACAGTGGAAGAACAGCCAATTCCACCACCAGAAGAAAAGGTAGAAACCAACTATTTAAACGACCTATTGCGCGTTCAAGCCGAGTTCGATAACTACCGCAAACGCATGGTAACCGCATTAGGAGATGCGCGTCAAGACGGCTTTATGGACGCAATAACCCAGTTCTTGCCCGCGTTGGATAGTTTTAAAATGGCGGCGGATATGATAACGGACAAAAACACCCTTATGGGCATAAAGTTCATTGAAAAGGGCATTTTGGATACACTTTCTAAAATGGGCGTGGAAGTGATTGACGCAACCGGCAAGTTCGACCCTAATTTGCATCAAGCCATAGACACGGACAGCACCGCCGACGTCGAAAGCGGATATATAGTTAAAGAGGCATACAAAGGTTTCACATATAAAGGCAAAGTTATAAGATATTCGCAAGTTATCGTTAAGCAATAAACTTTTCTATGCTAGAAAAGTTACAAAAGACCTGGGGAGTTTCGATTCTCCCCAGACCCCTGCAAACAACTTACTTTAAAAAAGTAAGCAAAATAGGGTTAATAAAAATTAAAATAAAAATTAAAGGAGATTTAAATATATGAGTAAGATAATAGGCATAGACCTTGGCACAACAAATAGTTGTGTCGCAGTTATGGAAGGCGGACAGCCAACCGTAATCCCTAACAGCGAGGGCAGCAGAACAACCCCTAGCGTGGTAGGTTTTAAAGATAATGATAGGTTAGTAGGTCAAGTGGCAAAGCGTCAAGCAGTTGCCAACCCAGACAACACTGTCATTTCAATTAAGCGCGAAATGGGTACGGATTATAAAGTATCTATCGGAGGCAAACAATACAGCCCAGAAGAAATCAGCGCAATGATTTTAAGCAAGTTAAAGCAAGATGCAGAAGCATATTTGGGCGGACCAGTAACCCAAGCAGTTATTACTGTACCAGCATATTTTAACGATAGCCAACGTCAAGCGACAAAAAATGCGGGTAAAATTGCCGGCCTTGAGGTTTTGCGCATCATTAACGAGCCAACCGCAGCCGCACTTGCTTACGGACTAGATAAGAGCGATAGAAAAAATCAAAAGATTTTGATTTACGATTTGGGTGGCGGCACATTTGATGTTTCCATCCTAGAAATTGGCGATGGCGTGTTTGAAGTGCTTTCAACCAACGGCAACACTCGCCTTGGCGGTGATGACTTTGATAACCGCATTATGGACTTGTTAATTAGCGAATTTAAAAAGGAAAATGGCATAGACCTTTCAACCGACAAACTAGCAAAACAACGCTTGAAAGAGGCAGCAGAAAAGGCAAAAATTGAACTTTCTACACTCACACAAACCACAATCAGTTTGCCATTTATCACAGCTGATGCAACCGGCCCTAAACACTTGGAATATACGCTTACACGCGCTAAATTTGAGAGCATGATTAGCGACCTTGTTGATAGCACACTTGTTTGCGTGCGCAATGCACTTAAAGATGCGGGACTAACCAAAAACGACATTCAAAACGTTGTGCTTGTTGGTGGCTCAACCCGTGTTCCTTGCGTGGTTGATGCGCTTGCAAAAGAAATTCCTGTAACCCCATTCAAGGGCATAAACCCAGACGAGTGCGTAGCAGTAGGTGCAGCAATTCAAGCGGGCGTGCTTGGTGGCGATGTTAAAGACGTTTTGTTGCTTGATGTAACTCCACTTTCTTTGGGCATTGAAACTTTGGGCGGCGTGTGCACAAAGCTTATTCCGCGCAACACCACAATCCCAACCAAAAAAAGCCAAATTTTCTCTACAGCACAAGATAATCAACCGGGCGTTGAAATTAACGTCCTTCAAGGCGAACGCGAATTTGCCGCTCAAAATAAATCGTTAGGACGCTTCCAATTGACCGGCATTCCGCCAGCACCACGCGGCGTTCCACAAATTGAAGTTACTTTTGATATCGATGCGAACGGCATTGTCAACGTTTCGGCAAAGGACCTCGGCACAAATAAAGAGCAAAAAATAACCATCACCGCTTCAACCAACCTAAGCGAAGACGAAATCAATAAGGCAGTTAAAGAGGCAGAACAATTTGCAGAAGAGGATAAAAAGAAACGCGAACTTATCGACGCACGCAATAATCTTGACGGCATGACTATGAACATCGAAAAGGTTATGAAGGAAAATGGCGACAAACTAAGCGAGGAAGATAAAAAAGCTTTAACTGACTCGGTGGAAGAAGCTAAAAAGCACTTACAAAGCGAAAGCATGGACGAAATTAAAAAGGCAACAGACGACCTAACAAATGTTTCAAACACCGTGTTCAGCAAGATGTATCAAAACATGGCTAGTCAGCAACCACAAGGCGACAATGGCAACCCTAACGGCAACCCAAATGGCGACAAACCAAAGGATGACGGCGACCCTGAAGTAGTAGTTGAATAAAATTATGTCATTGCGAGGCAAAATCACCATGATTTTGCCGTGGCAATCTCAACCTATTTTATTGGCTTTTTCTTGATAGAAAAGCCACCAAAAGAACAACTATTTTTTATTCCTCTTTTCTAAAAAAGAGCAAATAAAAAAGAAATGCAAATAACCTTATAAAAGGAAACAAATGGCTAATAAAGATTATTATGAAACTTTAGGCGTGAATAAAAACGCGAGCGACGATGAAATTAAGTCAGCGTTTAGAAATTTAGCAAAGAAATATCACCCCGATCTCAACAAAACGCCTGAAGCAGCGGAAAAGTTTAAAGAAATTAACGAAGCTTATTCCGTTTTAAGCGATAAAGAAAAGCGCGCTAATTACGACCAATTCGGCTCGGCAGACGGTCCGCAAGGGTTTGGCGGCGGCGCTGGTGGTTTTTCAGGCGGTTTTTCTGGCGCAGAAGGGTTTGGCGGTTTTGAAGACCTTTTCAATATGTTTGGCTTTGGCGGTCGCGGAGCGCAAGCACAAAGAAGAGAAGAAGGCGAAGATATTAACACCAACCTTACCATTTCATTTGCCGAGGCAGCGTTTGGTTGTGAAAAAGAAATTAGCATAACTCGCAAAGAGCGTTGCAAAGATTGCAATGGCACGGGCGCAAAATCTAACAGTGACTATGTAACTTGCGGCGAATGTAACGGCACCGGGCGTGTAACTCTAACCCAACGCACCATGTTTGGCATAACTCAAACTGTCGGCATCTGCCGCAACTGTAACGGCAAGGGTAAGGTGGTTAAAAACAAATGCGCCTCTTGCCGCGGAACTGGGCTTAAAACCACAACCACAAAAATTAAGGTTAAAATCCCTGCCGGCATAGATAACGACCAAGTCATCCGCCTAAATGGCGAGGGGCATCAAACAGCCTCAACCAACGGCATCCCGGGCGATTTGCGCATTGCAATAACCGTTCAGCCGCACCCACTGCTTGTGCGCAAAGGGTTCGATTTGTATGTGGATGCCTACGCGCCAATAACCACCTTAATTTTGGGCGGAAAGGTGGAAGTTCCAACCCTAAAAGGCACGCAAACGATAGATGTTGCGCCGCTAACTCAATCTAACACCAAATTCACGCTTAAAGGCAAAGGAATTAAGTATTTAAAGGGCATTGGCAGTGGGGATATTATTGTAACCTTAAAAGGCGAAATGCCAAAAGACCTAGATAAAAACGCCATAAAACTTGTTAAAGAATTGCAAACCACAATAAACGAAAAAGCATACCCTAAAACGAACAATTATACTAAAAAATTAGATTAAGTGCCTCTTCTCGGCACTTTTTTGTTGTAAAAAGGCAATGAAAACAAAATAAAAGCATTAAATATAATTTAACGCTAAATTTTATTGACAATAGTGTTTTATTTTCCTATATAGTAAATTTTTTTGCCAAACAGCAGTTTAAAAATTGGCTTTAAAATTTTTGGGGCTTTCCAGCAATAAATTTTCATAACACAATATATGAAATCGCGCCCGTTTTGGTTAAAATTGCTTGAATAACAGCCCAAAATATGTTAAAATATAAATATGAAAGTTAAAATTGTGGATATTGAAACTGAACGCCTAATATTAAGGAAGTTCAACGAGGCAGACGCAAACGATTACGCCGAATTTATGAGCGATAAACGCATGTGGGAATTTCAGCCCGATAACAATAAAACGAAAAAGGATTATATCAACGAATTTCCAAAAGTGTTGGCGGAATATAGAAAACGCACAAAAATAGGCATGCAACGTTATGCAATTTTTTTAAAAAGCACGCAAAAAGTTATTGGCTATGTCGGGGTGGCGGTTAACTGGCCTAATAATTTAGGCAGGCTCAGCTGGGCATTAAATAGCAAATTTTGGCATAAAGGTTACGCCACCGAAGGCGTGAGTGCAATTATTAATTATATGTTTAACACATACAACTTGCACCGCATTGAAATTAATGTTTGGCAAGGCAACGAGGCAAGCCAAAATTTAGCGTTGCGCTTAGGCTTTAAACAAGAAGGGGTAGACCGTGAAGCAAGAAGGAAAAACGGAAAATATTTAGACAGCATAAATTTTGGCATACTTAGCAGCGAGTGGAAAGTCATTAAATAAAAAAGAAAGCAAATTACTTGCTTAATTATTTACTGTCAAAATTAAAATTTTGCCAGAAAAAAAGAGGCTATTTAGCCTCTTTTTTCATCGTTTTTAAGCAGTTGGCGCAGATGTTCTTTTTGCCTTTTTTGCCATCTAATTCAACATCAACTTTTTGTATATTTGCACCAAAAGTTCTTTTTGTGTGGCGCATGCTGTGGCTAACATTGTTGCCAGAAGTGCGACCCTTTCCACATACTTCACAAACCTTCATACATATCCTCCTAATTAGTTTATTTATAATAATACTTGCATATAATAACACAACAAAAGCCAAAAATCAAGTATTTTTGAAAAATTGTGGCAAAAATGTTTGATTATTTCCAAAATATGTTGTATAATAGGCACGGAGATTGTAATGAAATTAACCACTTTTAATTCTTTTGGTAAAATTTCAATTAGCAAAAAGGCAATTAGTAAAGTTGCCGCTGTTTCTGTTATGGAGTGCGTTGGCGTGGTGGGTTTGGTTTCACAGCGCAGCTTCTTTAAGGGGAACGTGTTAACCACAAACCACAAGGGCGTGGTTGTTACAACTCTCGGCAACGATAATATGAAAATTGATGTCTACATTATCATGAAACATTGTGGTGTTAGCGCCTCTGCGGTTTCGGAGTCAGTTAGGCAAAGCGTTAAATATTCGGTTGAACGCTTTTCTGGCATGATGGTTAAAACCGTATCCGTTCATATCGTAGATGTTAGAGTATAGGAGTTTAAAATTTTATGGGAAAAACAATCGATGGCTCTACGCTGAGAAAGATGTTTTCAAATGCATATTCTTTAGTGGAAGAGAACAAGAAGGATATTGACGCGCTCAATGTCTTTCCAGTGCCGGACGGCGACACGGGCACAAACATGAGTTTAACGCTTAAAAGCGCAGTGGCGGAAATGAACGCGTGCGATTCTAATTCAATAGAATCAATTTGTGTTGCGTTCAATCGCGGTGCGCTTAAGGGCGCGCGCGGCAACAGCGGCGTTATAACTTCGCAAATTATAAAAGGCATTTGCTCTGGGCTGATGGCAAAAGAGTCCATTTTAATTAAGGATTTTGCTAAAGCCATTCAAACGGGCGCAGAAATGGCTTATAGGGCGGTTACCGTGCCAAAAGAAGGCACAATTTTAACCATAATTAAAGCTATGGCAGAAAAGTCAAAGCAAGCTGCCAAATCTTGTAAAACTTTTGAAGAGTTTTTCAATGAACTTATCCTTCATGGCGAAAACACCTTGCAAATGACGCCGGACATGCTTCCAGTGCTTAAAAAAGCGGGTGTGGTTGATGCAGGTGGGCGCGGCCTTGTTTACATATTCAGTGGCTTTTATAAGGCACTTACGGGCGAATTAACTGAGGTCAATTTTGTAAATAATGTGGAAAAGGATGTCACTAGTGAAGAATTCCATGTTAGTTTCCAATCGCTTGCGGACATTAAATATGCCTATTGCACCGAGTTTTTCGTTATAAATATCTACGAAAAAACCACCGATGCAGATATTAACAAGCTTCGCTCTCGTTTAATGGAAATTGGCGATTGCGTGCTTTGCATAGGTGATTTGCAACTTATCAAAGTTCACGTTCATACCAACGAGCCAAATAAAGCGTTAGGTTACGCGCTTCAATTGGGCGAATTAAACGGCGTTAAAATTGAAAATATGCTAGAACAAAATCGACAACTTCGCAAACAGCAAGAAAAAACTCCGGCAAAAGAGTATGGAATGATTGTTGTTGCGGCGGGCGATGGGTTAAACAGCGTGTTTAAAGATATTGATGTTGACTATGTTATAAGTGGCGGCCAAACCATGAACCCGAGCGCAAACGACATTGCAACCGCGGCAGAAAACGTTAACGCAAAAAATATCTTTGTTTTCCCTAATAACAAAAACATTATTATGTCGGCTGAACAGGCAAAGGATATTACGGATAAAAATCTAATTGTTATCCCAACAACCAGCATTCCAGAAGGCATAAGCGCCGTTTTGGCGTTGGATTCTAGCGCAAGTGTGGAAGAAAATAAATCTAACATGATGGACGCAATCGCAAACGTTCGTTCTGGCGAAGTTACATATGCAGTTAGAACAACTAATGTGGATGGTGTAAATGTCAAAGTTGGCGATATTATGGGGTTGGACGGCCACGCAGTGCTAACAACCGGCAAAGAAGTGGGCGAAACCACAATAGAATTGGTTAAAAAGCTCATTTCACCAGATTCTAGCAACCTAACTTTATTCTATGGCGAAGGCGTAACCGAAGAGGATGCAAATATCCTTCAAGAGAGGTTGGAAGGGTGCTTCCCAGATGTGGACGTTTCAATGGTTTTTGGCGGCCAACCTGTTTATTATTACATTGTTTCAGTGGAATAGGAAAAATGCCCTAATTTAGGGCTTTTTTTGTATTATTTTGCCGATTTTGCGCATAATAAGGGCGTAGGATAACTACATAAAAGGAGAGTTTATGTTTTTTAGAAAAAAAGAAAAGGCAGTAAGCACAACCCCGCAAAATGAAAGTTCTTCAATGGATGCTAAAAATTGCGGCGCAAAATCTACCGCTAAAACGGTAAAGGCAGTTTCAAACAGCAATTCTGCCAAGGCATCTTGTGGCAAGTGCGGCGGCAAAACCACAAAATCTTGTAGCGGCAAAATGACTTCATCCGCAAAGGCATGCAGTGGCAAATTAAGTTCGTCTGCCAAAGCGTGCAGCGGCAAATCTAGCACAAAAATTTCTAACAACTGCAAATGCGCTAAATAATTAAAAAATCTCAACTTCGGTTGAGATTTTTTAATGAAAATTAAAAATTTTTAAAAATTTTATAAAATTTTCTTGACAATAGTTTAAACTTATGCTATATTAATTACGCAATCTAATTGGGAGATTAGCGGAAAACAACTTAATATTTATGGGAGATTAGCGCAGTTGGTAGAGTACCTGCCTTACAAGCAGAGGGTCACAGGTTCGAGTCCTGTATCTCCCACCACCTTTATTTTTTTAATTAACAAGTTACAAAAAGATTAAGTTATTAATAAAATATAAGGATAACAGCCATTAAACTAACATAAATGCAGTTTGCACCACGCGGGAGTGGCTTAGTGGTATAGCGTTGCCTTGCCAAGGCAAAGGTCGCGGGTTCGATCCCCGTCTTCCGCTCCATAAAAAAATGCCTTAAATAAGGCATTTTTTTGTTTTAGAATGAATAGTTTTCTAAATTTTCGTCAATTTGAACATTTATTTTATGTCTTTCTAAAATGTCCATTATATCGCTATAATGGATATTGTTTTGCACTTTGGAAATTGTTGACAAAATATATTTATCCTCAAATTCAACCAAACCGCGAAAACTTATTTTAAACAAAAATTCATTATCCAAAAACCTTGCATTTAAAACTTGGCTATCTTCCAGCTTTTTGTGAACAGGATATTTAAAAATTATACTGCTTTTAACAGATGGGTCATATTTGCAAGAGGTGTTGCCTTTTTCGATAGAATCTTCAACCGCATCTTCCACAACATAAATATCTCTAGCAAACCAAAATTCTTTGTTTTCACCCTCGATTTGAGTTTGTTCGGTGGGCATAAAATCCACAACTTGATAGTCAATTTCATGCTCATCAAAATATTTTTCTGCTTGCTGAATTTCGGCTTTTCCATCGCGTTTTAGCATAATAAGTGTGTCGCTGCCTTCGCTGTAAATTACGCTATCATAAAGGCAGGTTTGCACAAGTTTATTGCCAATTTTAAACTTGCAAATAAGGTGCTTAAAAATAACAACATCATTAATAATGTTTTTTAGCGCGGTGTAAATTTCGTTAGGGTAGTTTTGAATTGCCCAGATGTCTAAAACTCTATCGGTCATAATTATATTATATTACAAAGTTTAAATTTTGTCAATATCAAAATTAAACATTTAATTTCTATTCTAGAATAAAAAAATTTGTGTTTACACACAAATTGATGGAGGCACCAACCAGAATCGAACTGGTGATGAGGGTTTTGCAGACCCTGGCCTTACCTCTTGGCGATGGTGCCACGTCGCAACTCTCGCCATAGCCAATTTGCTTCATTGCATTCCGCAAATGTAGGCCTTTGCTCGGTTGCTCCTTTACTTTTAAAGAGCACTTCGTTAACTCTTTAAAAGTTTTTTTGTTTGTTTTTGCTAAATTGCTCGTAAACTCGCAATTGTAAGCCTAAACTCGTTTGCTCCTTTTTCGCACTCAAAGGGTAAACCTTTTCGCGCGATTTTTTTGGGGTTGGGTTTTGGTGCCGGTGGTCGGGGTCGAACCGACACGTCCTGTTACGGACCCAGGATTTTAAGTCCTGTGCGTCTGCCATTTCGCCACACCGGCATATATTAAGATTTGTGGAGACGCACAGGACAATAAGGGTTCCCATAAAAACGCAAGTTTTTTGGGAAAGAGGAACAACTCGCCCAAAAGGCGCAATTTGCGAATAGCAAATAAGTAAAAGGGCGGGGTTGTGACGAGTGTCTGCCATTTCGCCACACCGGCAAATAACTTTATTATTATATATGATAAATCAAAAAAAAGCAACATTTTTTTAAAAATTTTTTTAAAATCTTTATTTTTTTGGGCGGAACTTTAATAATAGGACAAAAATGCAAAGAAAATTTAACAAATAATAATAAAATTAATTAGCAAAACACTCTTCGAGCGAATAATATGCATTGCGTGTTTTCTTATATGCTTTTGTAAAATAATCTAGCCCAACCATAAGTGAATAGACAAGCTTTTTATCGCATTTTTCGCAAGCAAGATAAAGCGAGTTTAAAAGCATTGAAAACTCTTCTTTTTCGGTCATTTTAAGCTTAAAATTATCTATATTTTTAAAAATTTGCTCAATAGCGGTCTTCAACTTAACAAAATATGTTTTTTTAACTTCTGGCGCAGAAGTTGACATGCTTTGGCTATAAAATGCGGTATTAATTGCCTCTCTAAACGGGAAAAGGATGGAAGAACAAAATTCTTTAAATTCCTCGCCGGCAGTTTCCGTTTTAATTTTTGCCACAAAATCATTAAAATGCAAAAATTTGTTTTGAAAATTGAAAAGCAAACTATAAACGAACGCAATTAGTTCGTTGTTAGTGTCTGGCAGGTCAATACTGCCATTTTCAACCATATTAGCATAAATTTCGTTGAAATTGTAATTGGACAGAGCATTAGAAACAATCGCTTTAAGTTTTTCGTTGTTTTCAAGAGCGTTTAAAATAGATGCAATTTTATTTTCTGGGAAAATAAATTTTCCGTTTGCAAATTCTTCACAGGCGGTGTTAAAAGGAATTAATTCTTCTTCCATAAAATCTCCTTTTAATATTATAACATCTTAAAATTTTGTAAGCAAGCAAAAATAATGGCAAAAATATTTGTGTTTTATCTTATTTTGTTATAAAATATTAAAGTAAAAAGTTTTTACAAAAGTTTTTTATTGGAGAAATTTATGGAATTTAAACCAGATAGCACAACTTATAAACTCATTTTGCTGTATATGTTAGACAAAATGGAAATTCCTTTAACAGAAAATTCCATTTTGGAAATTTGTTCAACCCAAAATGATTGGATTAATTGGATGGAGTGCAAGGATATTTTGGCGCAACTAATTAAGGCAGAATTTATTTATAAACCCAGCACGGATAACGAAGAGGATAGATACAACATAACGGTTAAGGGTAGGGAGTGCGTATCCCAATTTTATTCACGCATTCCTAAAAGTTTACGAGATAACATCGACCAATTTGTTGTGGATAATAAATTAAATTTCAAACGCAGCCAAGAATATGTTTCAAAATATTTCAAGAATGAGGACGGCAGCTACACAGTTGAGCTTAGAATATTAGAACCAAACATCGCACAAAATGTATTTGCTTTATCAATTAAAGCGGATTCTCGCCACAGCGCAATGATGAGTTGCAAAAAATGGAAGGACATTGCACCAAGCGTTTATCAATATATTTACAGTAAGGTTATAGAAAATTAAAAAAGGGCATAAGCCCCTTTTTTAAAAAATGCTGTTAAATTCACGCACATTTTGAATTGTTTTTATTTCGTGTTTAATATGATATACGCTATTGAACCCTGCCGCACTAACGAACAACAGAACAGGCAAATAATATGAAATAGTTGTAAAGTAAACATATTCTAAAACATTGTAAGTTACTGCGCAACACAAAACAACAAGCATAACAAGCGAAATAAGCTGAGTTACAAAAGAATATATCCTTAAAAAGCTGTTCTTTTTAGCGTTAGAAATAACAGAAATTGTTTTAACTGCTGTTCCATGCAAAATAACTTTTTGCATAATGTTTAAACTTCTAAAAGCGTAAGTAAACGAAACTAAGGAAAACATCAAAGAAGATATTAACAGGGCAACGGAAACAATAGTTTTAATTGGGGAAAGCGTGCCATGTAAATAATTTGAAATTAGCAAAAATAATTGCCAAGCAAATATCCCAATAAACAAAAGCATAAAAAGAAAACGGAAAAAAATATCTTTTTTAAGCATAGGAATATCTCTATTTTGATATTCAAAACGTTCATTTTTCATACTATTATTTTATAATTTAAAAATTTTTAAGTCAATTAATTTTAAACACCTTATAAAATCTTTTAAAAAAACATTTTAACAAGGGCAAGCGAAATTATTATGCACAACATCGCTTGAGTTAATTTTTGCAATAGCATGGTTGTTAAACGAATTTTAAGTTTGGATAAAAACCCCATAGATTGCAACATCACGCTTATTCCGCCAAAGCCAACCAAACCACTAGCAATAACAAGTTTTGCATTTAAGCTAATGCACGTTTTGCCTAAATCTAATGTGCCTCGCGTAATTTCAATTGTGCCTTTTAAAACAGAAAGAACAACATTAAAATCCACATTAAAAATTTTTGAAATTAGAATTGAAAGATGGGTTAAAACTTTTAAATTTATTAAAATTTCTATAATCAAAAAACTTAACACAATAAAAGCCCCAACCATAAGCACAGAAATCATTGCGTCATAAACACAATCATATAGCAAATTAGAATTTCTTTTTTGAGGGAGATAATCAAAGGACAAATCCTTGCCTTTTTTGCCTCTGTAAATTAGCCCGTTTATCAAACTTGCAACGATGTTGGAAATTAATATTATAATTCCCGCTTTAAAAGAAAATAGGAAGCCAACCCCCACCGTTCCAACAATAAACATCGGCCCACTAACCGAACAAAACGATAACATTTTTTTTGCATCGGTTTGGTCAATTCTTCCCAATTCATACATATTGCAAATCAGTTTGGCACCCATTGGGTAGCCGGATAAAATAGATAAAAAATACACCATAGAGCTGTTGTTGGTGTGGTATATATTTTTAAAATACTTGTCCAGTTTATTTGGCTTTGTGCCAGAAAGATTAACAATCAACCGCGTTAAAATAAAGAAGGGCAAAAGGGTGGGCAAAACATTAATTGCCCAAACGGATAGTGCATTTAAACAACAATTTGCATAAACTTTTGGAGATAACACAAAAATAAAACAAACTAAAATTAATAGCAAGAGTATTATTTTGTTTGATTTTAGCTTAATTTTCATATATAATGATATTAAATAAGCATTCAAATTAATTACAAATTAGGGGTAAAAATGAAGAAATTTGCACTCGTTTTAGGTGGTGGTGCAGCAAAAGGATATGCCCATATTGGCGTTTTAAAAATTTTAGAAAAGAATGGTTTAAAGCCCGACCTTATTGTTGGCACATCTATGGGCGCGCTAATTGGTGGGCTGTATGCCGCAGGCAAAACGGTTGAAGAATTGGAAAATTTGGCACTTAAAATAAATGGAATAGGATATTTTAGCCTGTTTTCAACTCTATTTAAAGGCAACCTGTTAAATGTAAATAAAGTAAGAAAAATTTTAAAATCCAACTTGGGTGAAACCACTCACGAAGATTGTAAAATTAAATTTGTATCCGTTTCCACCGAATTGAACACAGGCACGGAAAAACATTTTGATGCCGGCCTAGTGTATGATAGTGTTATGGCTAGCATATCCATACCGGGAGTTTTTCCTAGCATCACAATTGGCGAAAACACTTATTGCGATGGTGGCACACTAAACAATTTGCCAGAAGATGTTGCGCGCGAACTTATGCCGGATGCCTTTATTCTTTCGGTTGACGTTATTGGAGATTATGCAAAGCAATATGAAAAAGGGCACATGAAAATGATGGACACGCTTTTAAACGCAACCACGCTTATGACTAGCAATGTTGTTAAAAATAAACCCCAAAAAGCAGATTTGCGCCTTGTTATAAGCCAACCAACAATAAGTCAGGCAGATTTCTCAAACAAAACTGCCAAAAAATCGATTAGAAAAGGCGAGTTAATAATCCAAAAACATCTTACAGAAATTTTAAGTTTATTAGGAGTTAAAAATGGAACTGTTAAACGAACTAAGAAAAAGATCCAAAACAATTAATGCAACAATTGTGTTGCCCGAAGCAAATTTAGATAAACGGGTGTATTTAGCATGCCAAAAAATTTTGAAAAAGAATTTGGCAAAAATTATAGTGTTTGGCAAGCCAAAAGATTTTGGCGAAGAGTTTAAATCAAACAATTGCCAAATTATAGATATTAGCAAATTTAAAAGATTAGATGAATTTGCTAACCAACTTTTTGAACTAAGAAAAAATAAAGGCCTAACGTTATCAGAAGCCCAAAAACTTGTTCTTGAGCCCGGATATTTTGCCATGATGCTTTTAAAAAATAATATGGCAGATGGCGTGGTGGCGGGCGCGTATTATTCAACTGCGGACACACTTAGGCCGGCGCTCCAAATTATTAAAACAAAACCAAATAAATCGCTTGTAACAGGTGCAATGCTGATGCTAAAATATGGCAAAAAACCGCTTGTTTTTGCCGATGTTTCGCTGGTTGAAAACCCAACAAGCGAAAATTTGGCAGATATTGCAATTTCGGCCGCTGAATTTTATAAAACTCTAACGCGCAAAACACCAAAAGTTGCCATGCTCTCTTATTCCACAAAGGGCAGTGCAAAAAGTGAAATGGTTGATAAAGTTGCGCTTGCCACAAAACTTGCGCAGTCAAAATCCACCTTCCATATTGATGGCGAAATGCAGGTGGATAGCGCGCTAAACAAAGCGGTTGCCACAAAAAAAGGCATAAAGAGCGATGTGGGTGGCAATGCAAATGTGTTTATTTTCCCAGATTTAAACGCGGGCAACATATCATATAAACTTGTGGCACGTTTGGGTGGCTACACTGCCATCGGGCCAATAATGCTCAATTTCAACAAGCCGGTTAACGATTTAAGCCGCGGCTGCACGGCAGATGAAATTGTGGACACAGTGGTTATAACAAAATTGCTAACTTTATTTTAAATTTTTGTGATTATTTTTGATATTTTATCATAAACATTAATATGAAAAATTTAGTTTTTAAAGCCTCTCAAAGGATAAAGTTTGAAGAATTTATTCAATATTATAACGAATATGGTGAAGTTGATGAAAACTTTATAACACCAAATGGCTATCCTCTTGGCAAAAATCTAAGGAATATAAGGAGCGGATATGTTTTAAGCCCAGAAGAAAAACAGCAATTGCATGCACTTGGGTTTCGTTTGGTTAACAATCAATTTAATTTTGAAAATTTTTATAAAAACTTTCAGCAGTATGGCGAAGTTGGATTTTCTTTTGTAACGCCACAAGGATATCCGTTGGGTTTTCAAACTTATAAAATTAAAAAAGGCATTATTATCCTTACGACAAAACAAAAAAAGATGTTAACAGATATTGGCTTTGCTTGGAAGAGTAAAGAGCGTTTTAATTTTGACGTTTTTTTGTCATACTTTCTTGAATATGGGAATGTAAAATCATTATTCATTGCAGACGACGGCTATCCGTTGGGCCGCCTTCAATTGAGAATTAGATCTAAAGTAATAAAACTTAACGATGAGCAAATAAAATTATTAACAGAAAAAGGTTTTATGTGGAAATTTTCCGAATTAAAAGAATCCGAAAAAGATAGTGAATTTTAAAATTTGATAAAAATTTTTTAAAAAATTTTGTTTTTAAAATTTGTTAAAAATATTTTGTTTTAAATTTTTATTGTGCTAAAATTTCCTTATTGATATAAGGAGATTTTTTTATGAAAGTTTTAGTTGTAAATTCGGGCAGCAGCAGTTTAAAAGCACAACTTATGGAAACATCAAATGGCAAAGTGCTTGCAAAGGCATATTGCCAACGCATTGGGTTGGATAAACCTTTTATGGATTACAAAACAAGCGAAAAACATGTTATAAACGCGCCAATGCCAACGCACAAAGAGGCTTTTCAACTGTTTTTGAACACGCTAACAAGCAAAGATTTAGGTGTTATTAAATCGCTAGACGAAATTAAAGCCATAGGGCATAGGATGGTCAATTTTGGCGAAAAATATAATCAATCGGTTGTCGTGGATAAAACTGTGCTTAAAGATTTGGAAAAGCAAATTCATTTTGCGCCACTTCACAACCCTGCCGCCTTGCTCGGCATCAAAGTTTGCATGGAATTAATGCCAAAAGTTAAAAATGTTGCCGTGTTCGACACTGCCTTCCATTCCACCATGCCAGAAAAAGCATATATGTATGCAATCCCTTACGAATTATATTCCAAAAACAAAATTCGCCGCTATGGCGCTCACGGCACCAGCCACCGCTACATTGCCTTAAAGTGCAAAGAGTTGTTTGGCAACCTTAAAGGCAAAAAAATCATCTCTTGCCACCTTGGCAGCGGCAGCAGCATTTGCGCCATTAAAGATGGCAAGTGCATAGACACATCAATGGGCTACACTCCGCTTGCAGGCGTGGTTATGGGCACGCGTTCGGGCGACATTGACGCATCTGTTGTTAAAGCCATTATGGAAGCAAAAAATTTAACCGTTGACCAAGCGGTTGACTTGTTGAACAAACAAAGCGGTTTGGTTGGCATCACGGGCACTTACAGCGATTTGCGCGATATCGATGCGCACCTAGACGAGCCACGCGTTAAACTTGCGTTTGATATGCTTGTTTATTCAATTAAAAAATATATCGGTGCATATGCCGCCGCCATGAACGGCGTGGATTATATCATTTTCACCGCCGGCGTTGGTGAAAATGACGAACTTGTGCGCGAGGCCGTTTGCAAGGATATGGAATATTTGGGCGTTGAGTTCGATAGCAAAATTAACAAGTCCGCACCGCGCGGTACAATTCAAGAGTTTTCTAAAAAAACCAGCCGCGTAAAAGTTTACCGCATCCCAACCGATGAAGAATACATGATTGCGCTGGACACCGCCAGCTTAGTTAAATAGATTAAATAAAATTGAACCTTTTGGTTCTTTTTTATTATTATTTAATTCAAAAAATTTCAAAAAAGCAGTTGACATTTGCTTTTAGGTGTGGTATAATCAATTCGATTTTGTCAGTGTTTTAACATTTTGGCATTGAATTATTAATATTAGTTTTATTAAATTTTTAGGGGATAAAATCAATATATAGTGCCAACTTGCGCGGAACACAATATATATAGGAGGTAAAAATGGCTGTTCCAAAGGGAAAAGTTTCCAAGGCAAGAAGAGATAAGCGCCGCGCCAACTGGAAAGCCGCTGTTCCTACATTAGTAGAATGCCCACACTGCCACGAAAAGAAAGTGGCACACCAAGTGTGCAAAAATTGCGGATATTATGATGGCGAGCAAATCGTTGACCTTGAAAAGAAAAAGACAAAATAATAAAATAGAGCAAAATGCTCTATTTTTTTATTTGTTATTAATTTTATTCTATTGTTTTTTGTCTTTTATTGTTATTTATATTTTTTTCTTTTAATTTTATTATTAAAATAATACATTTTTTATTTAGTTGACAGATTTATGTTTTTGTTTTAAAATATTATTATGAAAATTGATGAAGTTAAAGATTATTTGCTAAATTTAAATTTGCCTATTAAAAAAATTGTGTTTAGTGATAGGCTAAACGGAGATTTTTCAAAAATTATGTTGCGCCCAGTAGAAATTAAAGGGCAGCGCGTATATCAAGTTGAAAGTTATAAAGGCACACAAGTTTTTCATGCTAATTTGGCTTATGAAAATGCGGTTGAAAGTGTAGATTTTAAAAATTTTAAGCAAATTTTGGTTGAGGCAGAGGGTAAAACTATTTCATTTTCATTTTCAAAAGGTGGCTTTAAAAAGAAAGAGCAAGCTAACACCATAACGCAAGCAAAAATTTCAACCGCGCACAACAAAACAAAAAATTATCTGCTAAACGAGGGTGACAATGTTCCCATTATGCAAGAACTTGGCATTTTCACAAAAGAAAATAAAATTGTCGCCGCCATGTACGATAAATTTAAACAAATTAATAGGTTTATTGAAATTATAGATGACGAATTTAAAAACTCTAATTTAAAAGAAATCACGATTTTAGATTTTGGCTGCGGCAAAAGTTATTTAACATTTTTAATTTATCACTATTTTGTAAATATTAAAAAAATTAAGGCACACATTATTGGCTACGACATTAAAAAAGACGTGGTTGAAACTTGCAACAAATTGGCAAAAAATATAACTACACTGGGCTAGAATTTGTTTTGAGCGATGTTAAAAAGGACAAATTGTTTTCTGGCAAAATTGATATGGTTATCACACTACATGCGTGCGACACGGCCACCGATTACGCGCTAAATTTTGCCATTCAAAACAAAGCGAAATATATCTTTTCCGTTCCATGTTGCCAGCACGAAATTAATTTGTCAATCAACAAGGGCGGCGAGTTAGACATTATGCTGAAAGACGGCATCATCAAAGAAAGATTTTGCGCACTTTTAACGGATGAATTCCGCGCCCAAATTTTGCGTGCGTTTGGCTATTCGGTGGATATGATTGAGTTTGTAGATTTTGCCCACTCGCCAAAAAATATTATGATACGTGCAAAACAGACAATATCAAAGTTTAACACAAAAATTTTTGAAAAGTTGCAAAATTACATCAAAAATTACAATTTTTCGCAAAAATTATACGATTTAACAAAAAATTTTTAAATTTTTTTTGCAAAATTTTAAATAAAATTTTAATTTTTATTTTTTATTTTATTTGTTTATCTTTTTGGGCAAAAAGAGAAACAGAAAAGCAAATTAAAAAAAACTATAAAAAAATTTAATTATTTAAAATAAGACAAAGATTAAAATGCAAAAAAATTTATATTAAAATATAAGAACAAAAAATCATTTTACTTTTGTTCTTTTTTTATTTATAATATAAATAATCTTTTGATTAAATTTGAATTTTAAAGGAGTTAAATATGAAAATTGTTGTAGATGCTTTTGGTGGAGATTTTGCTCCGCATGAAGTGGTTGCTGGCGCAGTTAAAGCGTTACTAGCAAACGAAAAATTAGAAGTTGTTTTGGTTGGCGATAAAGACAAAATAACCGAACTGCTTCAAGAACTTGTTTTTGTAAGCGATAGGCTAGAAATTGTGCACGCACCGGATGTTGTTACAAATGATGATGTGCCTACAACTGCTATTCGCACCAAAAAAACTTCTAGCATTGTTGTGGCTTATGATTATCTAAAAAACAATGACGATGCGGTCGCACTGGTTAGCGCGGGCAGCACGGGCGCAACACTCACTGGTGCGGTGCTGAAATTGGGTAGAATACCAAACATTTCTCGCCCTGCGCTAGCACCAATATTGCCAACGGTTAATGACCGCGGCGTAATGTTGCTTGATTGCGGCGCCAACGCAGATTGCAAGGCAGAAAATTTGTTGCACTTTGGCATTATGGGCAACGAATATATGAAAGCGCTTGGCGTTAAAAATCCGCGCATCGCCCTTTTAAACATTGGCACGGAAGAAGAAAAGGGCAGCGAGATGATTAAAGAGGCACACCAACTTTTGAAACATTCAGATTTGAATTTTGTTGGCAACATTGAAGCGCGCGACATTATGCGCGGCAATTGCGATGTGGTTGTAAGTGAAGGTTTTGCCGGCAACATTGCACTTAAAACTATTGAGGGCGTTGCAGAAATTTTGTTTGGCGAACTTAAAGATACTGTTAAATCTTCGTTTAAAGCTAAACTCGGTGGATTGCTTTTAAAAAAGAGTTTAAAGGAAATAAAAAATAAATATGACTATCAAAAACTTGGCGGTGCTCCGCTTTTAGGCGTTAGCAAAATTGTGCTGAAATGTCACGGAAACAGCAAGGCAGATAGCATTGCTAAAACAATTGAACAAGCATATCAACTTGGCAAAAATAAATTAATTCAAAAGGTAACCGAAGCGGTTGCTAAATAAATAAAAAATTTTAAAAAATTTAAAAATAACACTAAAAACACAAAAAAACTTAAAATTTAATGCAAAAAACGCAAAATTTTAAAAATTTTTGTAGAAAAACGCAAAAAGTTTTTGCGGAAATATTAAAAAAATATGAAAAACAACTTTTTAGAATTATTTGAAAAATGCAGTGAAGAGTTAAAAACGCTTGCGCTAACTCACTCATCTTTTGCGCACGAACACAAAACCGAAAGCAACGAGCGCATTGAATTTTTGGGCGATAGCGTGCTTGAAACAATTGTTAGCGACTATCTATATCGCCACCTAAAAAAAGACGAAGGCAAAATGAGCAAAGTGCGCGCCAATTTTGTTTGCACAGAAAGTTTGGCAGAACTTGCAAAGCAAATTGACATTTTGCCGCACATCAAGTTTGGCAAAAGTTTTAAGGGCAGTTCAATTAGCGATGCCATTTTGGCGGATACAATTGAAAGCATGATTGGCGCAATGTATCTCTCGTTTGGTTTGCCATCAATTTCAACCGCCGTGTTGGATGCTTTGCAGATTAAAAGCAAACTAAAAAACGGCATTAAGCCAATTGATTATAAAACCGACTTGCAAGAGTATGCCCAAGCAAACAAATTTAAACTTGAATATAAAGTTGAAAAATATTTGCTAGAAAATGGGCAAGAAAATTTTAGGGCAAATTGTTTTATAGACGGGCAATTTTTAGCTTTCGGCAATGGCTCAACCAAGCGCGAAGCCGAACAAAACGCCGCTCACCTTGCACTACAAAAATTAAAAAAATAATTTGACAAAAATTTGCAAAAGTGATAATATAATTCTGTGGAGGAAAAAATGGAAGATAAAGAATTGTTTAGTATGGTTTTGGGCGACGGCGAAGAAGTTTTAAAAACTTATCGTCCGCGCAAATTTCGCGCGTTTTTCACGCAAATTATAACATGGCTGTTGCTGTTAGTTCTAATTGGCATCTGCTGTGCAGGCATGTTGATAGACAAAGAAAGTGGCAGCGTTTCCGGCGTTATTGTTATTGCTTCAATTTTTGTTGTGTTAGCGGCTCTTTCGTTAATTTTAACCGCAATGTGGTGCAAAAAAACGGTTTATGCAATAACAAACAAGCGTGTTTTAATCCGCACCGGGCGCATTGGGGTGGACTATAAAAGTTTGGATTTCTCAATGCTTGGCGCAATAACTGTTAACGTAACTTGGGTGGATAAATTGCTCCACAAAAACACCGGTCTTATCGCGTTTGGCAGCATGTCCAGCCCGCTAACAAATCAAGGTGTGGCAAAATTTGCTTTTGCATACATTGAAAACCCATACGAAGTATATAAAGATGTTAAAGCAATAATTGACACCAACAAAAAAGAAAATTAAATTTTTGCTTGACAAATAAATTTTTTGGTATATAATATTAAAAAATAAGGAGAAATTATGTTATTTGAACCACCTATTGATGCCCTAGTTAAAATGTTGGGTTGCCGCTACGCAGTGGCAGTTGTTGTTGGCGCACGTGCCAAGGATTTGGCAAACAAAATCCCGGCGCTTTTAAACGGAAGTTCTAACTTGGCAATTGATTACGCTGCCAACGAAGTTTTGCGTGGCGAAGTTGTTGGGGTTAAAACAAAATAGTTATGTACGCGCAAGTGGTGGTGGACATATCAAACGATGCAGTTGATAGAGTTTTTGACTATCTTGCTTTGCCTACCACACAAATAGGTATGCGCGTTCTAGTGCCATTTGCGGGCAGAAATGTGCTTGGATATGTGCTGGCTTTAAGCAAAACCACGAATTTTGACCCAGCAAAAATTAAAACAATTAAAAAAAATTTAGAAACTGTTCCTAGATTAAAGCCTGAAATTTTGTCGCTTTGCAATTTCATGTCTAGGCGGTTTTTTTTGCGCATGAGCGACTGCATTAAACTTGCAATTCCTTCTTGCGTTAGGTTAGATAACGCGCGCGAGCAAATTGAATATGTTTGTTCGCTTGCTCTTGACCTAGAAAATGCCATAAATATCATAGGAAAGCGCGCAAAAGCGCAACTTGGCGTTGTGGCACATTTAAGCGAGCAAGGAGAGGTGAAATTTAGTGATTTAGTGTCGCTTTTTGGCAGAACTTCTGTCAATGCGCTTGTGGATAAGGGCATAGTTTTAAAAACACCGCTTAGGCGCATGCGCACGCCAAATGTGGAGCAAATTAAAGAGCCCAAAAAGACACTAACCAAAAGCCAACAGGCCGCGGTTGATGCGATAATCGGCCAAAACCAAACATTTTTGCTTCAGGGCGTAACCGGCAGCGGTAAAACCGAAGTTTATATGACAATCATTGAAAACGCGCTAAAACAAGGCAAAACTGCCATTATGCTTGTGCCAGAAATTTCGCTAACGCCGCAGATGATGAGCCGCTTTAATTCGCGTTTTCCAAACAATGTTGCCGTGCTGCACAGCGGGTTAAGCGAAGGCGAGCGCTTTGACGAATGGGATAGAATATTTTCCGGCCAAGCGCACGTGGTTTTGGGCGCGCGCAGTGCCATTTTTGCCCCGGTTGAAAATGTTGGCGCAATCATTATTGACGAGGAGCATGATACTAGTTACATAAGCGAAAGCAATCCGCGCTTTGTAACGCACGATGTAGCTGAATTTAGGGCAAGATACAATAATTGTCCGCTAGTTTTGGGCAGCGCTACGCCAAGCATAGAAAGTTTTAAAAAGGCAAAAGATGGGCAGTATAAACTTATCACTTTGCCCGAGCGAATTAACGGCTTAGAGATGCCAAAAATTGAAATTGTGGATATGATTAATGAACTGCTTGATGGTAACAGTTCGCCATATAGCAAAAAACTTATTGCCGAACTGGACAAGTGCGTTAAAAACAAAAAGCAAGCCATTTTGTTTATAAACAGGCGCGGCTTTGCCTCGTTTGTCATCTGCCGCGAGTGCGGTTATCGTGCAAAATGCGACGATTGTGAAGTTAGTTTGGTCTATCACAAAGAGGACAACGAACTAAAATGCCATTTTTGCGGCAAGCGATATCGCATGCTTACAAATTGCCCGCATTGCAACAGCACGAACATTAAATATGGCGCGCTTGGCACCGAACGCGTGGTAAATGACCTTAAAAAACTATTTCCCGATGTGGCAATTTTTAGGATGGATAATGACACAACGCGCGGCAAGGATGGCCACAAAAAGATTTTGGAGCAGTTCAGCCACACCACGCCATCAATTTTGGTTGGCACACAAATGATTGCTAAGGGGCATGACTATCCCGATGTTACTTTTGTTGGCATTTTGGATGCGGATGTCAGCCTTTATAACAGCGACTATAAGTCGAACGAGCGCACATTCCAACTTGTAACACAAGTTGCGGGCAGAGCCGGCCGCGCGCACAACGATGGCTTTGTTGTTTTGCAGACTTATGCGCCTAAACACTATGTTTATAGGTTCGCGTCGAACTATGATTATCTCGGTTTTTACGATAAAGAAATAAACTTGCGCCAAACCACCGGCTTCCCGCCATACAGCAACATTTTGCGCATTTTGGTTTCTAGCGTAAGCGAAAATAGAGCAATTGAAACCACCAAAAAGATTTTTGACAATGCCAAAAAATTAAAAGAAAAATATGGCAATCAAATAATATTTTTGCAAGCGATGGCAAGCCCGGTTAAACGCATTCAAACCAAATTCCGCTATCAAATTTTAACGCGTTACACGCCAAATGACGCCATCACGGCAGATTTCTATTCAATAGCCGACATAATAGAAAAAGATGTGTCCATTTTTGTTGAACTCAACCCAAACAATTTGCGCTAAGTGGCTTTCGCCACTTTTTTTATTAAAAACATTGACTATACGCGCAATTTGTGTTAAAATATAATGTATTTTAAGCAAAGTTAAGGAGAATTTATGGCAATTAGAGAAATTGTGCCGCACACAGATAAATTTATTAGAAAGGCAAGCAAGCCCGTTAGTTCTTTCGATGAAAAATTATGGGAACTTTTGGACGATATGCACGAAACACTTAATTCAAAAGAGGGCGCAGGCTTAAGCGCGGTGCAAGTGGGCGTTTTAAAGCGCGTTTTTATAATTCACATCAATAATATGAACATTGAATTTATTAACCCTGTTATAACTAAAAAAAGTGGGGAACAATATAAAAAAGAGGGGTGTTTGAGCGTGTCGCTGCCATTTGGCTATGTTAAACGTCCGCAAACGATAACTGTTAGCGCGTTCGATAGATATGGCAACAAGTTTACGCTAACTTGTGAGGATTGGACTGCCGTTTGCGTTTGCCACGAAACCGACCACCTAGACGGAATTTTGTATATCGACAAACTTTGCACCCCACCAAAAGGCAAGGCGGAAGAATAATGAAAATAGTTTTTTTTGGAACAAATCATTTTAGTGCAGAAATTTTAAAATCGCTTGTTGAAAATCATTTTGAAGTGGTTGCAGTTGTTTCGCAGCCGGATAAGGTCAATGGCAGGAACAACAAAATTGTTTTTTCTCCAATTAAAAATTTTTGTCTGGACAATGGCTTGCCACTTTATCAATTTAAAAACCTTAATTTAGAGGGCGAAAGCGTGCTTAAAGCCTATCAGCCAGATGTGTTTATAACTGCAAGTTTTGGGCAAATTATTAAGCAAAACATTTTGGATATCCCATTGCGTGGCACATATAACGTTCACGCTAGTTTGCTGCCAAAGTTAAGGGGCGCTGCGCCAATTCAGCGCGCCATTATGGACGGCGAAACCAAAACCGGCATAACCATTATGAAAACCGAACTCGGGTTGGATACGGGCGAAATGTATCTGCAAAAAAGTGTTGAAATTTTGCCATCGGACAATTTGCAAAGTTTAACCGAAAAACTTATTGAACTTGGAAAAACTTGTTTAATTGAATTTTTAAACGATTTTGATAATTTAACTAAGAACGGCACACCGCAAAATGACGCACTTTCAACTTATGCCAAAATGATTAAGGACGAAGATTATCATTTGAATTTCAACGCAACTTCGCTTGAATTGTTTAACCGCATCCGCGCGCTTGAAGATTGCTATTTTTTTTACGAGGGCAAAAGATATAAAGTTAAAGCTGCCAGCATTGCAAATGTAAGCGGCAAAGTGGGCGAAATTTTGGCGTGCAATTCAAAACTTGGCCTTATTGTTGGCACACTAGATGGCAGCCTAAGCCTGGACACGATACAGCCTGAGGGCAAACAGCCCATGCCGGCAAAAGCCTACATGAACGCCAACAAATTTATACTTGGCAGTTTTATTGAACAATAATTTTATAAGCAGCTCAATATATCCCTATGTCATTGCGAGAGATTTTTACCATAAAAATCGCGTGGCAATCTATTAAAAACATACAATGAAAATTTTAAGTGATTTTAGTTTAGATGAATTAAAAAAAGAGTTGGCAGATTTACCCGCATTTCGTGCCAAGCAAGTTTTTGATGCAATATTGCAGGCGAAGGATTTTAGTGAATTGAAACTGCCTAAAAAAGACATTGAAACGCTAAAACAAAATTACATTTTAAAGCCGGTCGAAATTTTTAAAACGCTAAAAAGCCGTGATGGAACAAAAAAATATCTATTGAAACTTAGCGACAACAACATCATTGAATGCGTATATTTATTGCAAAATTATGGTAACACAATTTGTATGTCCACGCAAGTGGGCTGCAAAATGGGATGCAAGTTTTGCGCGTCAACGTTAAATGGGTGCGTTAGGAATTTAACGGCGGGCGAAATGCTCTCAACTATCGCGGTTGTAAATGCGGATAATGGTAAGTGCAACGAGCGCAACTTCACAAACATTGTGCTTATGGGCAGCGGCGAGCCGTTTGATAATTATGATAATGTGGTTAAGTGGTTGCAACTTATAACGGACAAAGCCGGCTTTAATGTTAGCGAGCGCAACATTTCACTATCAACTTGCGGTTTGGTGGATAAAATATATGATTTCGCCAAACTGAATTTCAACATCACGCTTTGCGTTTCGCTGCATGCCACGACGGACGAAATCCGCAAAACCATTATGCCAATTGCCAACCGCTATTCAATAAGCGAAATAGTGGATGCGCTAAAATTTTATATTGGCGAAAACAATAGGCGAGTGGTGTTTGAATATTGCCTAATTAAAGATGTTAACAACAGCAAACAAGATATTTTGCGCTTGAAAGAGTTGACAAAAGACCTTAAATGTCATGTAAATGTAATTTGCCTAAACCCGAACGGCGGACCGCTTAAAGCCACCACGCGCGCCGAGGCAGTTGCGTTTGTTAAAGCGCTTAACGACCTTGGCGTTTCTGCCACTTTGCGCCGCAGTCAGGGCAGTGACATCGAGGGCGCATGCGGCATGCTTAGGGCTAAAACTTTAAAACAAAATTAAAAAATATAAAATGAAATTAGTTTATTTATGTCATTCTGAGCGGAGCGAAGAATCTCTTGTGTAAATTGTAAAACCTTTATAAATTATTTTTAAAATAAATTTTTTTATGATATAATAACTTAAGAAGGTAACATGAAAAAAATTGTTGTGTCGGCATCTAGCTTGCCAGCTGGGCGCAATATGTCCAGCCAATTAGAGTATATAGAGCGCGTGGGAACTTATGGTGTGGATATGTATCATCTGGACGTGATGGATGGCAAGTTCACCAAGCAAAAATCGGTAGATTACGCGTATTTAGAGCAGTTGAAGGAGCATTCAACCCTTCTTTTTGATGTGCATTTAATGATTGTTGAGGCGGAAAAAGTCATTTCAAAATACATTAAGGCAGGTGCAAACATAATTTCACTTGAATATGAGGCTTTTCAAGATAAAGAACTTTTAAAAAAAACCTTAATCAAAATTAAAAAGAGCGGCGTTATGGCAGGTTTGGCAATAGATATTGACACAGACATTAAGGTAATAGACGAATATTTAAATTTAATAGATATGGCACTAATTTTATGCGTTAAAGTTGGCAAAGGCGGGCAAAAATTTCAAGATGCGGCAATTAAAAAAATTAAATATGTCCGCAATTTAAGCAAGGACATTTTAATTGAGGCGGACGGCGGCATAAACGCGGAAACCGCCAAAGATTGCGTTAAAGCTGGGGCGGACATTTTGGTTAGCGGCGCATACATTTACGCGAACGACACATATAGCGCAATTCAAACGCTTAAAGGCAAGTCGGTGGCAGAATAATGGACGAAAGGTTTTATATCTCTAAATTAGAAAACGACCTTGCCATTTTTGATGCAAGCGAAACCAACCATATTGCAAAAGTTAGGCGCAAACAGGTGGGTGACACTATTAAAGGTTTTAACGGCGATGGCTTTGATTATACACTTAAAATTGAGGCAATTTCAAAATCCAATTTAACCGCACGCGTGCTTGAAAAACGCAAAAATTTGGCGAGTGCAGAGCCGAACATAACCGTCTATCTCGCATTGCTTAAAAATGATGCGTTGTTAACTGCAATAGACAATTTGGCAGAATTGAACGTGAAACATGTCAAATTGTTTAAAGCAGATTTCAGCATTGCAAATGTAGACGATAAAAAACTAGAAAAACTCAATTCAATTTCAATTCAAGCCAGCAAGCAATGCGAGCGCGCAGATATTATGCAAATTTCAACTATAAAAAAGGCGGATATTAAAAAGGATTGCGCCAAAACCACGACTTTTTTTGCTTACGAAAACGCCACACAAAAACCCACAACTTTCA
The DNA here is from genome assembly GCA_947628205.1 of uncultured Clostridia bacterium. Lineage (GTDB taxonomy): Bacteria > Bacillota > Clostridia > Christensenellales > UBA1242 > Onthoplasma. The sequence goes on along the minus strand of CANQYX010000002.1, from coordinate 33,321 downwards.
GCGGAGATTTTGCCATTATAATCGGCCCAGAAGGTGGGTTTTCGCCAGCCGAAGTGGAGTATTTTAGCGGTTTTGCAAAACAAATAAGTTTAGGTAAAACCATAATGCGCGCACCTGTAGCGTGCGTAAGTGCGGTCAGCACCTTAAAGGCGGTGAACCATGATTGCTAGTGTGGTAACCTTAGGTTGCAAGGTGAATGAATATGAAAGCCAGTCCATTTTAAACCAACTAAAATCGGCGGGGTATGAAATTGCCGAAGGGTTTGTTAAAGCAGATGTTTATGTGCTAAACACTTGCGCGGTAACCAACACTGCCGAGCAAAAATCTAGGCAAACACTCACCAAAATTTTAAAACTCAATAAAAACGCAAAAATTATCGTTTGCGGTTGTGCGGCGCAAAATAACCCGGCTCAATTTTTAAAAAATAAAAATGTTTTTGCTGTTCTTGGCAACGCCGGCAAAAATGATATTATGGCGTTTGTAAACAAACCAAACAAAACTTTGCCAGATATTGTTCATAATAAATATACCAACACCTCGCGCCCAATTGAAACGCGCACCCGACAATTTATAAAAATTCAAGATGGTTGTGATTATTTTTGCACTTATTGCCTCATCCCGTATGTGCGTGGCCGCAGCCGCAGCCGCGATTTGGCAGATATTATTGACGAAATTGCCAGCACCAAAGCGCAAGAAATTGTGCTAACTGGCATAAATATGAGTGACTATAAAATTGATGGCAAACTCGCGCTAAAAACGCTTGTTGCGGCCGTGGATAAGTGCGGCAAACGCTTCCGCTTATCCTCGTTAGAGTGCAATGTGCTGGACGATGAAATGCTAAAAACCTTAAAGCAATGCAAAAATTTCTGCCCACATTTTCACCTTAGTTTGCAGTCCGCTTGCAACGAGACCCTCAAACGCATGAATAGGCGATATACAATCGAGCAGTTTATTGAAACAACGCAAAAAATCCGCAAAATTTTCAAAAATGCATCAATTTCAACCGACATCATTGTTGGCTTTGTTGGCGAAACGGACGAGGAATTCAACACAACGGTTGAAAATTTGAAAAAAATCAATTTCAGTTTTATGCACATATTCCCGTATAGCGAACGCGCCGGCACAGTCGCCCTTAAGTTAAACGCGCCAAAGGTGGATAAAGCCACAAAAAAACAGCGCGAAAAACTGCTTATTGAACTCAACAATCAGTTTAAAAATGCGTTTTTCAGCCAAAATATAAACACAACTCACAAAGTTTTGGTTGAATTAGTTGACCAAAATTTCAGTTTGGGCTATACTGATAATTATATATATACCTACATACCAACTAAACTCAAACTTGGGGAAATTTACGATATAACCCTAACCGAGCCATATTTAGACGGCATGAAAGGCGAAATAAAAGGTTGAGTTCTTCAGCTCGCTTTGCTCGCTCAGAATGACATTTTTAAAGGTAGAGATTGCCATGCTGGCTCTTGCTGACATGTCATACCGACCAAGTGAGCATCGCGAACGCGTGGAGTGTATCTAAGATAAAAAAGGAGAATATTATGGACAATTGTGTATTTTGTGCAATTAGAAAAGGGGAAATCCCTAGCACCAAAGTGTATGAAGATAAAGATTTTATGATTATTAAGGACATCAATCCGCAAGCCAAAGTTCACTTGCTTGCAATTCCAACCAACCATGTGCCTTATTTGGACATGATGACTGACGATGGCGCGGCACTGCTTGGTAAAATTTTATTAAAAATTTCCAAAATGCAAGAGGAGTTAGGCATAACTGAGGGCTACCGCTTGGTTATCAATCAAGGGGATAACGCCGGCCAAACAGTCAACCATGTCCACATTCACATTATGGGCGGCGAAAAACTTAAAGATTTGTAAGTCAATTAAAAACAAAAAAACCACATTGTGTGGTTTTCGTTTTTTTTGCAAATTTTTACAGCGCATGCACGCCGCGTTTGGCGCGCATTTCAAAAAGTGCGTTAATAAAAGAAGGGTAATAACAAATAAATTCTTTGTTTTTAATTTTTTGCAAAATTTCATCTTTGCTTGCCCATTTTATATTTTGAACTTCGTTATCAACAAACTTAATGTCTTCCAAATCAACATCTTTTTCAATCAAATAATAATCATCAAACCCATTTTCAAAATTGATTGTGAAAAACGCTCTTTCGTTAGAAAAATCGTGCCTAATGCCTAATTCCTCATAAAGTTCACGTTGAATTGCTTGCACTGAACTTTCGCCTTTAACCGCGCATCCACCCAATGTTATATCCCACGCGTTAGGCCAACTTTTCTTGCTTGCCGCCCGTTGTTGAATTAACATTTCGCCAGCTCTGTTAAATATACACACATGCACAACCAAATGGCACAATCCAGCAGGGCATTTTTCGCCACGCTCAACAACTTTGCCCGTTTTTTGGCGATTTTCGTCATATAAATCCCACAATTCCATACTTTTCTCCTACAATTTTATTTTAAACAATAAGCGAAAATATGTCAACTTTTTAATAAATTTTTCAAAAAACTAGTTGACTTTTAAATTTTTTTGTTATATAATTAAAAAAGAGTGGTGGCAAACCACCTTTTTAATGAAAAATTTTAAAATAAAAGTGGGTGAATAAGTTGACAACAGTTAAATGTGGCGAAAATGAATCGGTTGATAGCGCTTTAAAACGTTTTAAACGCAAATGCCAAAAAGACGGCATAATTGGCGACCTTAAAAAGAACACTGAATACAAAAAGCCAAGCGTTAAGAAAAAGGAAAAACAAAAAGCCGCTAGAAAACGCGCTATGAAACGCAGCAAGTATTAATCAGTTAAAAAATAAGTGTAACGCTTATTTTTTTATTTACAGATGTTTCGGTGTTTTACGCCGATATCATTCTGAGCGTACGGGGTCCCCACAAGAATTAATTTCGCAGTGGGGTAATAGCGAAGAATCTCATTGAGTGTTATCAAGATCCTTCGATGCGCTCCGCTTACTCAGGATGACAATTAGGAATTAAATATACAGAAAAGCGATTTCTTTTCTAAACCAAAAAGAAAAATTTTAAAATTTTCTTTTTTATTTGCAACTTAAAGGGGAATTTGGTATAATAAATTTATGGACTACAAGGCAGAACTTAACGATGAACAATATGTGGCGATGTTGGCAACGGACGGCCCTGTGCTAGTTAGCGCAGGCGCGGGCAGTGGCAAAACTCGCCTTTTAACATATAGAATTGCGTATTTAATTAGCGATTGCGGCGTGCCGGCGCACAAAATTTTGGCAATAACTTTCACCAACAAAGCCGCCAACGAAATGAAAGAGCGCATTGAAAGAATTGTGCCAAACGGCAATATGGTTACAGTTTGCACCTTTCACAGTTTTTGCGCCCGAATGCTAAGAACGTACGCAAGTTTTTTAAAAAACTATAAAGAAAATTTTTCAATTTTTACGGACGCGGACACAAACAAAATTTTTAAAGAACTTTTTAAGCAAATGAACATAACGGATGAGGAGTTAAAATCCAATTTCAAACATAACATTTCAACAATTAAAAATGAAAATTTATCAATTGACGAGTTCATGAAGGTTTATAGTTACAACCCTACGATGCGCGAGTTTGAAAAGTTTTATTTAAATTATCAAAACGAACTAATTAAAAACAATGCCATGGATTTTGACGATTTGCTTGTAAATTTTTATAACCTAATTTCCACAAATGCCGAAGTGCTTGCCAGCATACAAAATAAATATTCATATTTCAGTGTGGACGAATTTCAGGATACAAACAAATTGCAATATGACATCATCAAACTTCTATCTAGCAAAACGCGAAATATTTTAATTGTAGGCGATGAGGACCAATCAATTTACGGTTGGCGCGGCGCGAATATAGACAACATTTTTCAGTTCACGCGCGATTTTAAGGACGCAAAAGTGTTCAAATTAGAGCAAAATTATCGCTCTACTAAAAAAATTCTGGAGCGCGCAAACCTTATTATAAAAAACAATAAAAATAGGTTGGATAAAAAATTATATACAACCAATGATGACGGAGCAGAAGTTTTCTATTATCCGGCAATGAACGAAGCAGATGAGGCAGATTTTGTTGTCCACTCGATAATTCAAAAACATAATCAAGGCGTGCCGTATAACGAAATGGCAATTTTGATGCGCTTAAATGCCTTGTCCCGCGCGTTTGAAGAAAAGTTGCTTACTTACAATATTCCGCACATTATGTACAACGGTTTCAAGTTCTTTGAGCGTGCCGAAATCAAAAGCGTGCTTTCATATCTCACCGCGGTGGTAAACCCAACGGACGATGTTAGTTTCCTTAGAATTATCAACTTTCCAAAGCGCGGCATAGGCGAAACTAGCGTAGATAAATTGGTTGACATTGCCTCTGCAAGCAAACGCTCGATTAAAGACGTGGTTATGAACAGCGAAAACGAAATTTTGCCGCGCCCGCTTAAAGATAAACTTAAACCGCTTAAAGATTTGCTTAAAGATTTGGATGATAACATCAACAACATGGGCGTTTACGAGTTTTTCACCTATATGATAAACCAAGCCAACATTTTAAATTCGTTTGATAAGGATAACGAGCAAGAATATGAACGCCTGCTGAACATTAACTCATTAGTCAATTCGGTTAGGGAGTTTGAGGAGAACAACGAGGGCGCAACAATAATTGACTATTTGCAAAATGTAACACTATCATCTGCCATGGATGAGGACGACGGCAAAGGCGTGGTTTTGGCAACCGTGCATGGCGCAAAGGGCCTTGAATTTAACACAGTTTTCGTGGTCGGGTGCGAGGAAAAAATCTTCCCCATTTCGCGCGAGGATAGCGAGGATTTGGAAGAAGAGCGCCGCCTAATGTATGTTGCAGTAACGCGCGCCAAGAAAGAGTTAATTTTAACCTCAAGCAGTTCGCGCTTTATGTATGGCAAGCGCGAGTATAGCGTAAAATCTAGGTTTTTATATGAACTAGATTTGGCAAAAGAGCGCAAATTCGAGCCTAATTTGCAGTATAATAGTTATAATAGAAATAGTTTTGGCGGAGTTAGCCAATATTCAAATCAATATAGCGGAACGCGCTATTCAAATAATTATGTTAATAAAGGAGATAATATGAACACAATCGGTTCAAACAACAATCAATCATATAATTATACTTTTAAAAAGGACACTGTTGAGAAAAAGACGGTGGATTATTCCAAACTCAAACTAGGCGCGCTTGTAACGCACCCTAAGTTTGGCGAGGGCAAAATTGTGGAGATAACCCCCGGTTCAACCAACCACACAGTTAAAATTAAGTTTGATACGGTTGGCGAAAAAATGCTCAGCCTAGATTATGCACCTATTGAATTTAAAGATTAAAGGAGCAAAATGGATAAAATCGAACGCCTAAAATGGCTGACGGACGAAGTAAACAAACATAACAAAAACTATTATGTTTACGATAATCCAACCATTTCAGATGCCGAGTATGACGCGCTGTATTATGAACTTGTGGACCTAGAAAATGAGCTAGGTTATTCTTTGCCGGACAGCCCAACTCAGCGCGTGGGTGACGATGTTTTAGCTGGCTTTAAAAAGAAAAAGCACGAAATTCCGCTTTATAGTTTGAATAAGGTTAAAGATTTTGCTGACCTTGGCAAATGGATAGCCGACATGCAAAAGGCAACGGGCAAACCCGAGCAGTTTTCGCTTGAATATAAATATGATGGCTTAAAGGTGGTTATTGAATATAACAACGGTGTTTATGTTTCGGCAACAACACGTGGCAATGGCACGGTGGGCGAGGATGTGACTGTTCAAGTTAAAACCATTAAAAGCGTTCCGCTAACAATTCCATATAAATCGCGCATAATTGTTCAAGGCGAGTGCATGATGACGAACAAATCGTTTGTCGAATACAACAAAACGGCCGAAATTCCGCTTAAAAACCCACGCAATGGGGTGGCAGGTGCGGTTAGAAACTTAGACCCGAAAGAAACCGAAAAACGCAAACTAGATTTCTTTTGTTACGACATTTTGCTTATAGAAAACAAAAAACTTAACACCCAGCAAGAAATGCACAATTTTATAATTGAGCAGGGCTTTAAAACGGGGGATTTCTTTAAAATTGTAAACAATCTAGCCGAAGCACAAACCGAAATTGAGCGCATAGACAAAATTAAAGATAAACTCGACGTCATGATTGATGGCATGGTTATCAAACTCAACAATTGCGCCGAGCGAGATGATATTGGCTACACAAACAAATTCCCAAAATGGGCAATGGCGTTTAAATTTAAGGCGGTTGAACTTTCAACTACACTATTAGACGTTGTTTGGCAGGTGGGGCGCACGGGCAAAATAACCCCAATTGCAATTTTAGAGCCAATTGAACTTTCGGGCGCAACTGTCAGCCGCGCCACGCTTAACAACGCGCAGGATATTGAGCGAAAGCAGGTGTATATCAACAGCCGAGTTTTCGTTCGCCGCAGCAACGAGGTTATCCCCGAAGTTATGGGCATTGCCGAACACGCGCCGAACGAAAAACAGATTGTCCCGCCCACAAATTGCCCGAGTTGCAATAGTGTTTTGGCTCAGATTGGCGCAAACCTGTTTTGCGTTAACCATAAAGGTTGTTACGAGCAGATTATAGATAGATTGACTCACTTTGTTTCGCGCGATGCATTCAACATTGACGGTCTGCGCGATAAAACCCTTAAACTCTTTTACGAAAAGTTTAAAATTGCCTATCCGTACGAACTATTCACTCTTAAAAAAGAGATGCTGGAAGGGTTAGAGGGTTTTAAAGAGAAAAAAATTAATAATATTTTAGAAAGCTTAGAAAAAGGCAAGCAAATAGATTGGCAAAACTTTATTTTTGCGCTTGGCATTTTAAACATTGGCAAAAAAACCGCTTATGTTTTAAGCCAAAAATATAGGACGTTGGACGAATTAAAAGCGGCAGATTTTGTTTCACTTATTGCCATAGACGACGTTGGCGAAATTGTTGCAAACAGCATAATTGAATATTTTGCGGATGAAGAAAATTTAATAAACATCCAAAAATTGTTCGATTTAGGCGTAAAAATAAATGCGCCAGCGGCCGTGCAAGCCAACGCAAACTTTGCTGGCAAAACAATAGTTTTAACGGGCAGTTTGCAAAATTTCACTCGGCCAGATTTAACAAAACTACTGTTATCCCTCGGCGCAAATGTTACAACTAGTGTCAGCAAAAACACAAATTTAGTTATTGCCGGCGCGGATGCAGGCAGCAAGTTGGATAAGGCAAGAGCCCTAAACATTGAAGTTATTGACGAAAACAAACTGCTTGAACTTTTAAATGAAAATTAATATAAACTGTTGACAAATTTATATTTTATGTTAATATATAATTGTTATGGGAAAAAGTTACATTAGCCGGTTTTCAGAAGGCATGCGCGAAGAGTTTATAAATCAACTGCCCAAATTTTTTGGCGATGGCAATGGCACGGCGGAAATTATAACAAGTTCGGATAAATCAATTGTCGTTTCACTTTTTGATTATAACGAAAAAGGCAAAAAGGTTAGGGTGCTAATTTTTGAATTGTTCGATTTTTATTGCGAATTAAAATGGTTGGATAGCCGTGCATTCGTTGTTTCAAATTTAGAAAATATCAATAAATTCTGGATTCGCACCTTAAACAACAACTTTACAACTTATAAACAAGATTATTTAAATTATCACGCTAATTTAATAAATGGCGTTTAAACTCGAAATAAATCGAGTTTTTATTTTGTCCAAATTTTTACACATCGGCTAACAAAATTTGCTAATTTCAAAAAAGATAATGAAAATCTTTTGCGTTTTTTTGCTAATTTGCTATAATATCCTAGTACAAATAAGGATAAAAGCAATGATAAATTTAAAACAAATTAACATGGTGGGGTTCAAATCGTTTGCGGACGAAACAAACATTGTTTTTGACGGCAGCGCAACCGCTATTGTTGGCCCTAACGGTTGTGGCAAAAGTAATGTAAGTGACGCCATCCGTTGGGTTATGGGGGAAACATCAAGCAAAGAATTGCGTGGGCAATCCATGCAAGACGTAATTTTTGCCGGCAGCGAAAAGCGCAAAAAGCTAAGTTATTGCGAGGTTTCGCTTGTTTTTGATAACTCAAACAAATGGTTTAATTTGGAGTATGAAGAGGTTGTTATAACCCGTAAATTATATCGCAACGGGCTTAGCGAATATTATATTAATCGTCAAATTTGCCGCAAAAAAGATATAACCGAAATGTTGCAAGATGCCAACTTGGGTTTGGATGGTTATTCAATAATCGGGCAAGGCAGGGTGGAAAGCATCATTTCATCCAAGCCAGAGGATAGGCGCATCATTTTTGAAGAGGCAGTTGGCATTTCTAAATATAAATCTAGGAAGGAAGAAACCGAGCGCAGATTGGAAAAGGTGCGCGACAATTTAAGCCGCGCCAATGATATTATGACCGAAGTTGAGCGCCGCTTAGGTCCATTAAAAAAACAAAGTGAGGATGCTAAAAAATACCTAGAACTTCGCGATAGTTTAAAGAATTTGGAAATTAATGCGTATATTTATCAGTACGATAACTCCGCCAAAACTAAGCAGGGAATTCAAGAAAAATTAGACGGATTTAGGGATAATTTAAACGTTTTAACCAACAGTTTGGAAACCGAGCAAGCTAAATATGATAAAGCCCTTAACGAAATCAATCAGCTGGATAAAAAATCTAACGACCTGCATGAACAAGTTTTGCAATATACCGTAAAACTTGAAAAAAAGCAGGGAGATAGCCGCCTTCTTAGCGAACAAACAAAATATTTAAAAGAGCAGTTGGATAGATTAACAGCTGACTTAAACGCTCAAAATTTAGATTTAAACCAACGCACCGCGCTAGTAACTAACGCTGCCGCACTTAAGCAAGAAGAGCAAAATAGATTAATTGAATTAAGGAAACAATCACAAAAAATTAGTGATGAATATTTTGCGCTTGTGGACGAAATAACCAAAAACGAAGGCGAAAAAGAGGAAAATCAACGCCAAATTATAGATAATTTAGCAAAGTTGACCGACATTAAGGCAAATTTGTCTGCATACATTGCCAAACGGGATACACTAACCGAAAATATTAAGCAGGATAGCGAAAAGTTAGAACAATCTCAGCAAGCCAAACAAAGCGCGCAAGCCGAATTTGAAAAACTTAAAATTGAGGTGGAAAATCTTGCCAAAGTTCGCACAAAATCCGCCGAAAATTCAAGCAAAATCTTAACTAAACAAAAGGAATTAGAGCAAGCTATTGCTGTGTGCAACGACAAAATTTTTGCGCTAAAATCCTCTATAACTAACGACACCAACCGCGTTAATTTGCTAACCAGCTTGCAAACTGAGTTTGAGGGATATCAACTTGCAGTTAAACGCTTGTTGCAGGATAACAAGCGTAATAGCCAACTCAATTCTGCCATTATGGGCGTGGTTGGCAACATAATTAAGGTGGAGGAAAAATATCAAACCGCCATTGAAATTGTGCTTGGCGGCAGCATTCAAAACATTGTAACCAAAAATGAGGACGATGCAAAAGTTTTAATTAACTACTTAAAAAGCCAAAATTGTGGTCGTGCCACTTTCTTGCCAATAAGTGCGGTTAAAACGCGCAGTTTGTCGGCGGCAGATAGGCAATATTTAACCTCAAAAGGTTGCATAGGTGTTGCAAGTGAACTTGTTAAAACAGATGCGGTATATAGGCCGGTTATTGAAAGTTTGCTTGGCTCAACCGTGGTTGTGGATACGCTAGATAACGCCACCGCACTAGCAATAAAATCACACTATGCTTTCCGCCTTGTTACGCTTGACGGCGATGTTATTTCGCCACAGGGCAGCATGTCGGGTGGCAGCAAAAAAAGCAAAGATGGCTCACTTTTGGGCAAAGAAAACGAAATTAACAATCTAAAACAAAACATTCAAGCCCGCACGCAAGAATTGCGCACTAATGAGGGGCAATTAAAAACATATTTAGGCGCAATGGAAAAGCTTAAAACCATGCTGGCGGACGAAAACACTAGCATGCAAAAAACCAACACAGAATATTACACCAAAAATTCTCGTTTGGAGAATTTGCAAGCCAATTTAGATAAGTTGGAAGAGGATATTTTCTCACTACAAGCGCAAATTAAGGTTGCATCTGGCATTGTTAACGATTTAAACAGCAAAATTAATTCAATCGACCAAACCGAGTTAGATTTAAGCAATTCTAAGGCACAATCTAACGAACTTAAAGAGAATAAAAATGCCTATGAGCAACTTAAATTGAAACGTGATGACTATCAAGAAAAAATGATGGCATCTCGCGTTGAAATTGCCTCGGCTGAAGAAAAAATCAATTCATTAACAAAAAATATAGAAACTCAAACAGCGGAAATTGAAAACCTTAAAACTTCAATTGCCCGTTTAGAAAAAGAGGTTGCTAGCCAGCAAGCCGTTTATAACGAAGCCATCAATTTGAATAAATCTAATGAGCAGGATAGTGAACTTAACGAAATTCAATCAACTCTTGCCGACCTTAACACAAAACTAAGCCAGTTTGACGAATTTAAACAAAGTTTAATGAATGAAGTTAAGGAAATTGACGATAGAAAACTCAACATAAATAACGATATTTCTCGCCTAAACAACCGCATTTTCCAAGAGGAAAACAAACTTCAAAAGGTGGATTTAGACATTGAAAATATGCAAGAGCGCATAATGGAAGAGTATAGCCTAACATATAGCGATTGTGTGCCTCTAAAAACGGCGGATGACGCTTTTGACATCAAAACCTGCCTAGCGGAAATTAGCAAAACCAAAAACCAAATCACCGCGCTTGGCTATGTAAACATTAATGCGGTTGAAGAGTATAAAAGCGAGGGCGCGCGCTATGAAGAAATGAGCGCCCAAATTGCCGACTTGAAAAAGGCGGAAGAGGATGCAGTTTCAATTATTCGTGACCTTTCAAATGAAATGCTAGAAAAATTTAACACCGAATTTGCCAAAATTCAAGATAACTTCACCCGCACATTTCGAGATTTGTTTGGCGGCGGCAATGCTAGGTTGGAAATTTTGCCAAATGAAGACCCATTAAAAGCGGGCGTTGAAATTATTGCGCAGCCACCGGGGAAAAAGCTTGAACATATCAGCCTATTAAGCGGTGGGGAAAAGACAATCACCGCCATTGCAATCTTGTTTGCAATAATCAAATTAAAGCCAATGCCGTTCGTGTTCTTGGACGAAATTGAGGCGGCACTTGACGACACAAATATTGAGCGCTTTGCTAAATATTTAAAATATTTTGCAAATAACACACAGTTCATTGTAATCACCCACAAAAAGGCAACCATGGAAGTGGCAGACAGTTTGTACGGCGTTACAATGGAAGAAAAAGGCGTAAGCAAAATCGTTTCAGTTAAACTTAAAGATGCGGTTAAAGTTGCCGAAACTGCCGAAGAACAAGAAAAACAAAATAAAGCATCTTAAAATTTTCACTTGCTAAATGCTGTGTATTTAGCAAGTGTTTTACACAATATATGGAGTAACAATGGGAATATTTAAAAAGTTTTTTGAAAAGTTAAAATACACTTTTAAGCACACCGAACTAGATGATGATTTTTATGATGAACTAGAAGCGCTACTTGTTTCGTCGGATATGGGCGTGGAAACCGCCATGGACATAATGGACGAGTTGCGCGACACTTGTAAGCAAAAATTGATTAAGGACACCGAGCGCGCACAAGCCGAACTTAAACAAATTTTAATTGACAAATTGAATGTTCAAGACATAAATTTTTCCTATCCGCTAATAATTACAGTTGTGGGTGTAAATGGTGTGGGCAAAACCACCACCATTGCTAAAATGACCAAATTTTTTACAAAAAACAAAAAGTCAGTTTTGCTAGCGGCGGGGGATACTTTCCGCGCAGCAGCAACCGAGCAACTTAACACTTGGGCGGAAAAATTGAAGGTTAAAATAATCAAACAAGGCGAAGGTGCGGATAGTGCGTCAGTTGTGTTTGACGCCATAACCAGCATGAAAGCCAAAAATATGGATGTGCTTATTGTAGATACTGCCGGCAGATTGCACACTAAAACAAATCTTATGAAAGAGCTTGAAAAAATCAACAACGTTGCCAAGCGCGAATATCCAACCGCTAACTTTTTAAACCTAATTGTGCTAGATGCTTCAATCGGTCAAAACTCAATTGCGCAAGTTAAAGCATTTAAAGATAGCGTGCAGATAGATGGCATTGTGCTAACAAAACTTGACGGCACAAGTAAAGGCGGGGTGGTTTATCCAATAATTAACGACCTTAAAGTGCCAATCATTTTCACCGGCTTTGGCGAGGGGGTGGACGATTTGTCTCTTTTCGATGCCAACAACTTCGTAGATAAAATCCTAATGTAAGTGTCTAAGCCACTTTCCGTTTTTAAAATCAATATGAACATAAACGATAGAGTAAAAATTTCAGTTTTAACAAAATATTATGGTTGCCTACTAACCGAAAAGCAACGCCAAATTGTTGCAATGTATGTGGACAATAATCTTTCGCTGGCCGAAGTGGGTGAGGAGCTTAATATCACTCGCCAAGCGGTTAAGGACGGGTTAGATAAAGCCATAACCACGCTGCAAACCTATGAAAATAACTTGCATTTTTTTGCCCGAGATGCTAAAATAAAGAAAATACTTATAGATAAAACCGCACTCACTCAGGCGGACATAAAGAAAATTTTATCTATTTTGGAGGACAATTAATGGCTTTCTTTTCAAATTTAAGCGAACGATTAAACCATATTTTTAGCAAACTTACCAAGCACGGCAAACTAACCGCGCTTGAAATTAAAGAGGCAATGCGCGAAATCCGCGTTGCGCTTTTAGAGGCGGATGTAAACTACACCGTTGCTAAGGATTTTATAAACAAGGTCAGCGAAAAGGCACAGGGGGAGGAAATTTTAAAAAGCCTAACCCCAACTCAGCAGGTCATAAAGATTGTGCGCGACGAATTAACCACGCTTATGGGCGGCGATAACCAAAAACTAAACGTCAGCCCAAAACCGCCAACAATAATTATGATGTGTGGCTTGCAGGGCAGCGGCAAAACCACGTTGTGCGGCAAACTTGCCCTTAAACTTAAAAAGGAAAACAAAAAACCGCTTTTAGTTGCGTGTGATATTTACCGCCCAGCGGCAATAGACCAACTTAAAGTTCTTGGCAAATCAATTCAAATTGAAGTTTTTGAGCGCGGCACAAATAACCCAGTTAAAACGGTTAAAGAGGCCATCGATTATGCCAACAAATTTGCGTTAGATACTGTTATTATTGATACTGCCGGCCGCTTGCAGATAGACGAAAAGTTGATGGATGAACTTAAAGAAATTAAAAAGGCCATCAATCCAACCGAAATTTTGCTTGTAATTGATGCCATGATTGGCCAAGAGGCAGTGGCAGTTTCTAAAGCATTTAATGACGCACTTGATGTAACTGGCGTTGTTCTCACCAAAACGGATGGCGACACTCGCGGCGGCGCAGCACTTTCAATTCGTTCGGTTATTGGCAAACCAATAAAATTTGTGGGCGTGGGCGAAAAGTTGACTGACTTAGAGCCATTCTATCCCGACCGCATGGCTTCGCGCATTCTTGGCATGGGCGACGTTTTAACGCTTATAGATAAGGCACAAGAGGCGGTAGACGAGCAAACCGCCAAAGAAATGGAACGCAAATTCCGCGAAAATAGTTTTGACCTTAATGATTATATTGAGCAAGTCAATTCGCTCAAAAAAATGGGTGGATTGAAAGCCGTTCTGTCTATGATGCCGGGCGTTAGCGGCAAAATGAAGCAACTAGAAAATATGATTGACGACAAAATGCTAGAAAAAAACAAGGCAATAATTCAATCAATGACTGCCAAAGAACGCCAAAATCCAGATATAATCAACGGCAGCCGCCGCCAACGCATTGCAAAGGGCGCAGGCGTTTCTGTCAACGATGTGAACACACTTTTAAAGCAGTTTAATCAAAGCAAAGAAATAATGCGCATGCTTAAAAACCCAAAAGCCTATGGTGGCAAAATGGCAATGATGCGCAAACTTATGGGTGGCTAAATAAACAAAAAAAGGGAAATTAACTCTTTTTTTAATATATAATTCTTCTTGCTTTGCGTGCAGATTTATATTCTTTTATAAAATATTTGCTAAGAGGTTTTACCAATTCCTTTTTATAAAAATTCAAACGTTTTTTATCTTCATCCGCCAAACTCATGCTGTAATTTGCATAAGCAAAACCATATAGCAAGGTGTCGTCAAGGTTTACGCCAGATAAATCGCTAAAGTATTTTGCAAAATCAATTGTGTCGATATAAAAGCCGTTGAAAATTGGCAATTCATATAATTCTATGTCACTGTCAGAAAATTTATTAGACCTTTTGCACATCATGTTCAGTGTAATCAACGCCGAAATTGCAAAAATATAATTATTAAATTTGGCATCTTTACAAATAGTTTTAACATAAGCATTTGTTTGAGCTGCCAACTCCGTGCTTATGTTGTTGATTGGGCTATCGAACTCCTCAAACACATCATTATTGTCCAACATGTGCACAACTTGCTCAAAATACTGCTCATAAAGTTCGTTATTTTCTTCCATAAGTTCATTATAACATCAAAATAAAATTTGTCAAGACATTTAAAAAATTTTTAAAAAACCCTTTACAAATAAAAATTTTTGTGTTATAATGTAAAGCGAAATAACTTTACAGCATGCAAAACGCCTAACTATAAACAACAGTTAAGTTGAATTTTAAGCGTTTGCGATGATAAAGTTTAATTTAAAAGGAGAATTTATGGCAGTTAAAATTAGATTAACCCGTTTAGGAGACAAAAAATCCCCATTCTATCGTGTTGTGGTTGCAGATGCGCGCGTTGCTCGTGATGGGCAATATATTGCTCAACTTGGCACTTACAATCCGCTTAAAAACCCAGCAGAAATCAAGATAGATAAAGATTTGGCTCTTACATGGTTAAAAAATGGCGCACAGCCAACCGAAACCGCTAAGGCGTTGCTTCAAACAGCCGGCGTGTTGGAAGTTAAAGGCAACAGCGTTCCTAAAACTAACAATAAGAAAAAGAAGAAGTAGGAGTTGTCTATGCAAGAAATGTTAGAATACATTGTTAAAAATCTTGTTTCCGCGCCCGAGCAGGTTGAAATTCAAGCTAACGAGGGCAAAACAAAGGTTTTTAAAGTTAAAGTTGCTAAAAAGGATTTAGGCAATGTCATTGGCAAGGGCGGCGCAATCGCCAACGCCATCCGCACAGTTGTAAAATCTGTCGGCAATAGCCACGACCGATTAGTTATCAAATTTGAAGAAAAATAAATTTTCGCGCTTCCGTGTCATTCTGAGCGTTCGGGGTCCCCACCAGCACTTGTGCGCAGTGGGGTAAAAGCGAAGAATCTAGATGTTTCGCTTTGCTCAACATGACAATTGTGTATGTCATACCGACCAAGTGAGCATTGCGAACGCGTGGAGTGTATCTCAATGTCATTGCGAGGCAACTTGACCATCAAGTTGGCGTGGCAATCTCCACATTAAAAGGTAAAAATGCAAAATCTTTTAGAAATTGGCAAAATTGTGCGAACTCACGGCATTAAAGGTGCAGTTAAAATTTTAAGTTACCTTGATGGCGTGAATTTTTCTATATTTAAAGATGTTTTTGTGGGTGAAAAACTCACCAAAGCCAAAATCACAAATTGCCAGCCACTTAATGGCGATGCGTATTCAATTGGGTTGGACATCGCGCCCAATATCGATGCGGCAGAAAAACTCAAAAATCAGTCGGTTTTTGTGGATAGGGCAAACTATGCCGAACTTAAAGACAAATTGTATTTGTCAGATTTGGTCAACAAGCCGGTTTTAAACGAGCGCGGCGAAGAACTCGGCACGATGGTGGATTTTGACGATTATGGCGCAAGCGTAGTGCTAACAATCCGCTCAGGTGCGGTTAGTTATCAAATACCTTTCGTTGATGACATAATTGAATATAACGCCGAACTAGAAGCATTTATAATCAACCAACAAAGGTTTGAAGATGTAAGGGTGTAACATGAAAATAGATATTTTAACCTTATTCCCAGAAATGTTTGCGCCGCTAAAAGAAAGCATAATTAAGCGCGCGGTGGAAAAGGGCGTTGCCGAAATTAACATTATCAATATTCGTGATTTTGCCGCTCCGCCACACTATAAATGCGACGACGAGCCTTTTGGCGGTGGCGCCGGCATGGTTATGATGTGCGAGCCACTTTTTAAGGCAATTGAAAGCGTTAAAAAGCGCGGTTCCAAAATTTTTTACATGTCCCCACGCGGCAGCGTTTTTTGCCAAGAAAAAGCCAATGAAATGAAAGAATTTAAACACATCATCTTAATTTGTGGGCATTATGAGGGCATAGACCAGCGCGTTTTAGATTATTTTAAAGTTCAAGAACTTTCGATTGGCGATTATGTGCTAACGGGTGGCGAACTGCCAGCAATGGTGGTGGCAGATGCGGTCATCCGCCTTTTGCCAGACGCAATAACGGCGGAAAGCACGCAAGAAGAAAGTTTTTCTAATGGTTTGCTTGAATATAATCAATACACCCGCCCAGCAGTTTTTAGAGATTTATCCGTGCCAGAAGTGCTTTTAAATGGCAACCATAAAAAAATTAAAGAGTTCCGCGAACAACAATCACTAGAAATCACCCAGCGCAACCGCCCAGATTTATTGAAAAAAAATTTGAAAAAATAAAATTAAGCAGATTCAAAATAAAATAAAAAATACAAAAATCTAAGTAATTTAAAAATATGATTAAATTATTTTTAAAACTGCAAATTAGCGCAGTTTTTTTGTTGCCAATTTTTGTTTTTTTTATTTTTTATAAATAGTTTGAAAAAATAAAATTTTGTGCTAATATAAAATTATGATAAATTGGTTTCCGGGGCACATGAACAAAACATTAAAGCAAATGCAAAGCGATAGCAAACTTTGCGATTGTTTCGTTTATGTTTTGGATGCACGTTGCCCAACAAGTTGCATTAACCCAGAATTTTTAAAGGTGGTTAAAGATAAGCCAATTATTTATGTTCTAAACAAGGCAGATTTGGTTGACAAACCTGCCATAGACAAATTTAAAAATTATTTCACCTCGCAAGGGCAGCAGTGCGTTAGCCTTAATGCCACAGTTAGCGGAAATTCAAAAGTTATAATCGATGCAATAAACAAAATCTTTAAATCTAGGCTAGCGCAAAACAAACTTAAAGGTGCAAATTTCATAACGCGCGCAATGGTACTTGGCGTTCCAAATTCGGGCAAGTCCACAATTGTCAACAATCTTTGTAAAAAGGCGCGCGCAGTAACCGGTAACCGCGCCGGCGTAACCAAATCTAAGCAGTGGATTAAGGTCAGCGAAAACATTGAGTTTATGGACACTCCGGGCGTGCTCTTGCCAAATTTTGATGATGAACAAAAGGCATATAACCTTGCCATCATTGGTTCGGTTAAAGACGAAGTTCTAAATTTAGTAGAGGTTGCAACCGAACTAATTAATCGCTTAAATTTAATTGATAAAAACATTTTGAATACAAAATACAGTGTAGTATATAATGAAAATACTCAAAATATAGACATACTAAATCAAATTGGCAAAAAGCGCGGATGCGTTGTTAAAGGCGGAGAAATTGATTTGGAGCGCGCGGCAAAAATTTTGCTAACCGATTTTAGAACTGGTAAACTCGGCAAAATTTGTTTAGAATAATTTGAGATTGCCACGCCAACTTGATGGTCAAGTTGCCTCGCAATAAAATAAATGTGTCATGTCATACCAACCGAGCGTTCGGGGTCCCCACAAGAACTTGCTTCGCAGTGGGGTAAATTCGGGGTCCCCATAAGAACTTGCTTCGCGGTGGGGTATAAAGCGAGTGGAGTGTATCTCAATTGCATGGATATCTTAACAAAAAAATAAAAAAGGACAATATGATAAACACAAAAGAAATTTTTGAATATGACAAGCATCTATTAAACAAGAACATCAAAACAATTGCCGGCATTGATGAAGTTGGGCGCGGCCCGCTTGCTGGTCCGGTTGTAACCGCTTGCGTGGTTATGCCTTATGACGAAATGATAGATGGTGTTTTTGATAGCAAAAAACTTTCCGCAAAAAAGCGAGAGGAACTAAATAAACAAATTTTAAATAAGGCATTGGCAGTTTCCATCACCGAACGCGACAATCAGTGCATAGACCAAATTAATATCCTGCAAGCTACAATCGAGGCAATGAAAGAAAGTTATCAAAAACTTGTTGTAAAGCCAGATTTGCTTTTAATTGACGCTGTTAAATTGCATGTTGCAGAAAATGAAAAATCAATAATTCACGGCGATGCCACAAGTTACGCCATTGCTTGCGCATCAATTGTTGCAAAAGTTTATCGTGACAAATTGATGGCAGAATACGCCAAAACCTATCCAAACTATGATTTTGAAAATAACGTTGGTTACGGCACAAAAAAGCATTATGAGGCCATAAATAAGTTCGGCATAACACCAATTCACCGTCTATCATTCCTCAAAAACCTAGCCGACAAGCAAGCAAAATGAGATGTTCGTGTCATTCTGAACGTAGAGAAGAATCTTTTTGAGAAAATGAGATGTTTCGACTACGCTCAACATGACTGTGGTCTATTTCAGTCGTTTTAAAAATTGAATATACATTTAGTCAATTTGTGTTAAAAAATATGGTAGGTGTCATTCTGAACGAAGTGAAGAATCTCAACCTTAAAACAAAGGAGAAAAAATGGATAATTTAACTTATGGCAAAATGTGCGAAGCCAAAGCAACCAGCTATTTAAAGCGCAAAGGTTACACAATAATTGCCAACAACTATAAAAACAAAATTGGCGAAATAGACATCATCGCCCGATTTAACAACACAATTGTTTTTGTTGAGGTGAAGGGCAGAATGTCCCGCGCGTTTGGCGACCCGTTTGAAGCAATAAATTATGAAAAGCAGCGCAAAATCCGCATGGTTGCCACAATGTATTTAAAATCTAAAGGCTTGCTAGAAACCCCTTGCCGCTTTGATGCCATCGCCGTTTTAGGCGACACGGATGCCGACATCCGCCATGTAGAAAACGCGTTTTAAATCTCGTGACACCGCTTGCGAATTTGTTTCGTTTGTTTTAAAATAAAAATAGGAGCAGAATGTGGAAACAATCAAAAATTTTGAAGAGTTTAAGAATATTATTTTAAGTTATAGAGCGAATAAGGATTTGGTTTCTAATTTATTAAGCGAAAATTTTAACTTAGAAAAAACAATTCAAGAAAAGATTGAAATTGAACAACAACTTCAAGTTTTGTTTAGCCAACCTAAAACTGACGAGAACAGCAAAAAAATTGTTGAACTTCAAGCTGAAAGGGATAAGTTGATTGATTTAATTTATACCGGCGATTTTATTTGGGGTTTTAGTTTGGAAGATTTTTCTAAAATGGATTTATCTAAAATTCCAGCAGAAAAACTGATGCGCATTCCGTTTAGCACTGCAACAAAATGGCCACCAAAATTTAAATTGCCAAAAGGTTTCGACCCCGAAAAACTTGTTGCTAAGGCCAAAACATATAAAGGTTTAGGCGTGGAACAATTGCATAAACAGGGAATAACGGGCAAGGGCGTTAAGGTTGCATATATAGACAAAAAATTGGATTTGTCTCACAAGGAATTTAAAGATAGAAAAATTGACTTTGTCAACATTCAGCAAAACCCTAATTTAGATTTTCATGGGTATTCAGTCCTTTCGCGCCTAATGGGCAAAAACATTGGAATTGCACCCGATGTAGATTGCGTTTATTATGCAACTGACGGAACAGAAGGTGGACAATTTGCTGATTATATTGGTTCGGAACTCAAAAATGAATTTGCAGCTCTTAAAGACATTTTAAAACGCGTAAAAGCAGGCGAAAAAATAGTGGCTGTTGGTTTATCAGCATCAATCACTTATCATATTGATTTATATACAAATGGAAACACGAAAAAGAAAGACGAACTTTTAAAACAATATAACAAACTTGTAAAAGAACTTGAAAACTATGGGACTGCTATTTTTAGTGCTAATGAATTTTGGAATAATTTCACTTATGCGTATAAAAAGGACTGTCAAAAACCTAATGAAGATTTAGACAATTATGTTTCTAATGTGCCAAAACCAAATGCCGTTGCTGTTATTGATGCAGATAAATTAACACCAATGCCATACACAACGGACGGATATAAATATGAAAATAATTTTGGTTGTGCAAGTTGGAGTATTCCGCAAGTTTTAGGGCTGTTTTGCTTAGCAAAACAAGTTGACGCCAACTTAACAATGAATGAATTTGCAAAAATAGCGCAAAAAACTGCCAGCAAGCCAAATAAATATGGCACGCGGCTAATAAATGCAGTTGAGCTTATAAAAGAGGTAAAATTTCGTTTAGAGAACCAACACGAGGTTTAAAATTCAACATAAACACAACCAATTTATGAAAAATTTACAACAAATTTATGAAAAATTTTTAAAAAACACTTGCAAATTGTAAAATTTTGTGCTAATATATTCAAGTTGAATATTGGCGGTCCGCTGTGGTCCAATCATAAGAACGTCAATGAAGGAGGTAGAAATGACTATTATCGACCAACTTGAAAAGGAACAAGTTAGAACCGACCTCGCTTCTTTTAATATTGGAGACACTGTGCGTGTTTCGTACAAAGTCAAAGAAGGGGATAAAGAGCGTGTTCAAAACTACGAAGGCGTTGTAATTGCCAAAAAAGGTGCCGGTGTTAGAGAAAACTTCACAGTAAGGCGCATTTCGTTTGGCATTGGCGTTGAAAGAACTTTCCCACTAAACAGCCCACGCATTGAAAAAATTGTTGTGGTTAGAAAGGGTGCAGTTCGTCGCGCTAAAATATATTACATTCGCAATCTTTCAGGCAAAGCGGCAAAAGTTAAAGAAGTTAAATAAGGCAGTAATGCCTTTTTTCTTTGCAACAACTCGCTATGAGTTGTTTTTTGTTAATTTGTGATATTATTAAAAAAATTAGAACAAATGTTTGAAAATAATTGACATATTTTGCCAAATTTTGTAAAATTTAATTATGTTATCAAAAATATTATCATTTGGCATAACCGGAATAACCGGTTATCCTGTAACAATTGAGTTGGACATTAACGCGGGTTTGCCGGGCTACGACGTGGTCGGCTTGGCGGACACTGCCATTAAGGAAAGCAAAAGCCGTGTGCATGCTGCCATAAAAAACAGCACTTTTAACTATCCTATAAATAAAATTATAATCAACCTTGCGCCGGCGGACACTAAAAAAGAGGGCAGTTTGTACGACCTTCCTATTGCGCTTGGCATTTTGGTTGCGCAGGAAATTATCCCAAACAAAGCGGTTAAAGATTATGTTGTTTTGGGAGAACTAAGCCTTGATGGCGATGTTAGAAAACTTAACGGCATTTTGCCTATGCTAATTTCCGCCAAACAGATGGGCTTTAACAAGTTTATAATCCCAAAAGCCAACGCTATGGAAGCGGCGTTTATAGATAAAATTGAGGTTTATCCGGTTGAAACGCTAAAGCAAGTTGTGGCATTTTTGAAAGGTGAAATTGACATTGCCCCTAACGACAATAAAACGTTTGAAAGCGCGCTTAAAGAACATAATTTTAAGCACGATTTTGCCTATGTTAAAGGTCAAGCCAGCGCAAAACGCGCCATGGAAATTGCCGCGGCAGGCGGACATAATATTATGCTTATTGGCCCTCCGGGGGCAGGCAAAACTATGCTTGCAAAGTGCTTCCCGTCCATTTTGCCCGACTTAACTTTTGAAGAGAGCCTAGAAGTAACCAAAATTCACAGCGTAGCTGGCGTGTTGGACCCCAAAAAGGGCATTGTGGTTGAGCGCCCATTTAGAAGCCCACACCACACGGCAACCCTAATTGCGCTAACTGGCGGCGGCCTAAAAGCCAAGCCGGGCGAAATAAGTTTGGCGCATAACGGTGTGTTGTTTTTGGACGAATTGCCCGAATATGCGCGCAACACAATTGAAACACTCCGCCAACCAATGGAGGATGGCTACATAACGGTTGCCCGCAACGCGCTAACCGTGCAATATCCTGCCAACTTCATTTTGGTTGCCAGCATGAACCCATGCCCATGCGGATATTACGGCAGCACAACGCACGAGTGTAAATGCACGCCGGCAGCCATACACAAATATTTGTCTAAAATAAGCGGTCCACTACTTGACCGCATAGATTTGCATATTGAAGTGGATAGCGTGGATTATGAGGAACTAACCCATTTTAAACTAGAAGAAAGCAGCGCGGAAATTAAAAAGCGCGTAAACAAGGCACGCGGCGTGCAACTTCAACGCTTTAAAAACAGCGGAATTTACTCAAACGCTAAAATGAATGAAAAGGAATTTAAAGAGTATTGCGCGCTGGATAAAGCCTCAACCGATATTTTGGAAATTGCGTTTAAAAAACTCAACCTTTCCGCCCGCGCATATAACCGCATTTTAAAGGTTGCGCGCACAATTGCGGATTTGGACGGCAAAGAAAACATAGAAAAACAACACATTTTAGAGGCAATTCAATATAGGTCGCTAGATAAAAAATACACGGTGTAACATGACAATTGACGAACGAAACATAATTTGGCTGGATTTGTTCCCAAACCTGCCATATTCTAAAAAGAAAAAGTTGCTTGAAATAACTCCAAAGGGGCAGGATATTAAGCAAAAATTTCTTTCCAACTTGGCGTATAAAGAAATTTTAAGCGAAAATGAATATAAAAAGATGTCCGTTGTGCTGGAGGATAAGTTTTTGAACGATAAAATTGCCGAGTTCGAGCGCAACAACATCAAAATGATAACCATTTTGAGCCCAGAATATCCAACCATGCTTGCCAACATTGCCGACCCGCCGCTTTGCTTGTATTGCCGCGGCAACACTCAACTTTTAAACACGCTTTGTGTGGCCATTGTTGGCACACGTAAGCCGAGCGAATATGGCATTGTAACCACCAAGCTATTTGCCAAAGAACTTGTTGAAAACGACGTAACAATTGTTTCCGGCATGGCGGTTGGGGTGGATACACTTGCTCATAAAACCGCCCTCGAAAACAACGGCAAAACCATTGCCGTTTTGGCTGGTGGGCTTTACCATATCTATCCGGCTGTCAATTTCCAACTTTCAAAAACGATAGCGGAAAACAACTTAATTTTAAGCGAAAACAGCCCAGATATAACGCCGCAAGCGTACAATTTTCCAATTCGTAACCGCATAATAGCGGGCCTTTCCCGTGCCGTTTTGGTAACCGAGGCAGGCGAAAAGAGCGGCTCGCTTCACACAATAAATTACGCAATCGACTATGGCCGAGATATTTTTGCCATCCCGGGCAGAATAAATTCGCCAAATTCGATGGGATGCAACAACATAATTAAGGAATATTCGGGCTCAATTGCGCTTTCGCCGGACGATATTTTGTCGGCCTTAGACATAAAAAAGCAAGAAAATTCAAAAATAACTTCGATTCAACTTGACTTAAACGAGCAAATTATATTAAATTATATAATGGCGGAGAAAAAGACCTTTCAAGAGATTGCCGATCACACCGGCATGCCAGTTAACGAACTTAATGCAACGCTATTAAACCTCGAAGTGGAAGGGCTTATAACCAAACTCGCCAACAATAGTTATATTAAATCTTAAGGAAAGTTATGAAGTTAGTATTTATAGAAGGTCCCGGTAAACAAGAATCAATTAAAAAATATTTAGGTGCAGATTACACAGTTTTTGCCACAAAAGGCCATGTGCGAGATTTGCCCGCAAACAGTTTTGCAATAGATTTGAATAATAATTACGAGCCAACTTACGAAATTATTCCAAACAAAAAAGCCACGGTTGAACAGCTTAAAAAACTTGCTAAAAACGCCGAAGCAATTTATCTGGCAAGCGACCCGGACCGAGAGGGAGAAGCAATTGCTTGGCATCTTGCCAACATTTTAAATTTAAAACCTGATGCACTTGTGCGCACCGCCTTTAACGAAATAAGCAAAAAGGCAGTTAATGCAAGCATTCAAAACCCAAAACCAATAAATCTTGATTTAGTTAACGCTCAACAGGGCCGCCGTGTGTTAGATAGAATTATGGGATATAAATTAAGCCCACTTCTTTCAAAAAAAATTCATGGCAAATTGAGCGCAGGCAGGGTTCAATCGGTAACATTAAAATTGATTGTGGACAGGGAAAAGGCAATAAAATCTTTCGTTCCACAAGAATATTGGAACATTTCTGCCGAGCTAAGCAAAAACAATCAAAAATTTAAAGCCGATTTGGTGCAATATAAAGATAAAAAACTTGAAGTGCATAACAAAGCTGAGGTTGATGAAATTTTAAAAATAATCGAGCCGGCAGAATATAAGGTTAGCGCGGTTAAACGGCAGGTTGCCTATTCAAAACCGCCAGCACCATATATAACCAGCAGTTTGCAACAAGATGCACTGTCAAAACTTAAAATGACTGTTGCAGGGTACACCAAAACTGCGCAATCACTATATGAAGGTGTTATGATAAAGGGCGAGGGCAAAACCGCGCTTGTAACATATATCCGTACGGATAGCACGCGCGTTAGCCTAGATGCACAATTTATGGCAAAGGAATATATTTTAAATGAGTTTGGCGAAAAATATCATCCGGGCAAATTTAACGAGTTTGCCACAAAGCAAAATGCGCAAGATGCACACGAAGCAATCCGTCCAATCAATTTGAAGTATACACCTGAATATTTAAAAGATAAAATAGACGAACAGTTTTTAAAATTATATACACTTATTTTTAACCGATTTGTTGCCAGCCAAATGAGTTGGGCGCAATACGATAGCTTAACTGTGGATGTGCTGGCGGCCGATTATAAATTCCGTTCAAGCGGAAAAGCACTTATTTTCGATGGCTACACAAAACTTTTAAAGCCACAAGACGAGGATAAAAACGGAATAAATATTCCAGATTTATTAGAAAATGAACAGATAACCAAAAATAAAATTAAAACTGAACAAAAATTTACAAAACCACCAGTAAGATTTACCGCCGGCACTCTAACGCACGAAATGGAAGTGCAGGGCATAGGCAGGCCATCAACCTACGGCGCAACAATAACCACTCTGTTTAATAGGGAATATATCAAAACAGAAAAAAATTATCTTGTTCCAACCGAACTTGGCGTGCAGGTAACCGAATATTTGGAAGAATATTTTAAACAGGCCATGGACATTAAATTTACCGCCGATATGGAAAAAGAACTAGATGATGTGGAACTTGGCAAGGTTAAATGGCAAGATATTGTGGATAGGTTTTATAAGGATTTTAGCAAACAGTTAGAAGTTGCCAGCAAGCAATCGGGGGTAGAGTTGCCAAAAGCCGAGCCAGTTCCAAGCGATATTGTTTGCGAAAAATGCGGTGCAATGATGGTCTATCGCGAAGGCAAGTTCGGGCGCTTTTTGGCTTGCTCGAATTTTCCAAAATGCAGAAACACAAAAAACCTTAACGAAAATAAAATATCCGACACGGGTATTTGCCCAAAATGCGGCGGTGTTGTAACCGCAAAGCACTCAAAAAAGGGCAATGTGTTCTTTGGTTGCTCTAACTATCCAAAATGCGATTATGTTTCGTGGGATTTAGAGTTGAGCGAAAAATGCCCAAATTGTGGCAACAATTTATTCAAAAAATTTATGCCAAAATCCACTCGCATTTATTGCGCTAACAAAGGGTGCAACTATGTTAAAAAAGATTAATATTATTGGCGGTGGCTTGGCAGGCAGCGAGTGTGCCTTGTATCTGGCAAACAAAGGTCACAAAGTGCATCTTTATGACATAAAGGGAAAGACAATGACGCCCGCCCATCACAGCGAAAATTACGCCGAAATTGTTTGCAGCAATTCGCTTAAAAGCGATGATGAGAACACTGCATCTGGCGTATTTAAACGAGAACTTACACTATTAGGCAGTACGCTGTTAAAAACAGCTTATGAAAATAGCGTGCCAGCAGGTCAAGCGCTTGCGGTGGATAGAGATGCATTTTCGCTGAGTGTAACAAACCAAATTAAAGCCAATAAAAACATAATTTTACACACTGAAGAAGTGGCGGACTTTGAGCCAAACTCAATAACAATTGTTGCAACCGGGCCGCTTACCACACCCAAAATGTGCAACGCGCTAAAACAAAAAGTTGGCGAGGATTTTTTATATTTTTACGATGCCGCTTCGCCAATTATTTCTGCCGAAAGTATTAATATGGATGTTGCTTTTTTAGGTTCGCGCTATAATAAAGGCGAGGCGGATTATATCAACTGCCCAATGGATAAGGATGAATATTTGCGCTTTTATAACGAACTAATTGCGGCAAAACGCGTTCAATTGCATAATTTTGAAAAGAAAAATATTTTTGAAAGTTGCATGCCAATTGAAATTTTGGCCGAGCGTGGGGTGGATGCCATTCGTTTTGGCCCACTAAAACCGGTTGGAATTGTAAATCCAAACAAAAATGTCAAACCTTATGCCGTTGTTCAGTTGAGAAAAGAAAATAAATATGCTACAATGTATAATATGGTTGGTTTTCAAACAAACCTAACCTTTGGCGAGCAAAAGCGCGTGTTTAGTTTAATTCCGGGGCTAGAGCATGCCGAATTTTTGCGCTACGGTGTTATGCACACCAACAATTTTGTAAACTTTCCTAAATGTTTGGATGTGTATTCTCGCTTAAAAGTTGACAATAATATATTTATTGCCGGTCAACTAAGCGGCGTTGAGGGCTATGTGGAAAGCATTGCAAGTGGGCTATATTGCGCCATAAATGTTGAGCGCATGCTAAAAAATAAGCCACTAATAAGTTTTAGCGCGGACACAGTTATTGGCGGGCTGTATAATTATTTAATTCACGCTAACGAGCAAAATTTTCAGCCAATAAATGCAAATTTTGGCATTCTTAACCCGATAGACGAAAAAAATAAGGCGGAAAGATACAAAAAATTCCGTTTGCGCTCGTTAAAAAGCATAGGGGAAACTTTGAAAGAAATAAAAGGAGAATAAAATGGATCAATTTAAAGGAACGACAATCGTGGCAGTTAAACGTGACGGAAAAACGGTTATAGCCGGCGATGGTCAGGTTACAATGGGGCAAAGCATAATTTTTAAAGGCAACGCACACAAAGTTCGCCGCTTGTATGATGACAAAGTTGTGGTTGGTTTTGCTGGCGGCACGGCAGATGCTTTTTATATGTGCGAAGAGTTTGAAAAAATGCTTAATAAATATAGCGGCAGCTTAATGCGCAGCGCGGTTGAATACGCTAAAACCATTCGCAGCGCGGGGCATAACAACGCCGAGGCAATGATGATTGTGGCAGATAAAACCACACTTTTAATTTTAACTTGCATGGGCGATGTTATTGAGCCAGATGATGGTGTTTGCGCAATTGGCAGCGGCGGAAATTTTGCACTGGCATCGGCAAAAGCACTTATGCGCAACACAGATTTATCAGCACGCGAAATTGCAATAAAATCTATGGAAATTGCATCAAGCATTTGCGTTTTTACAAACACCAACTATGTTGTGGAGGAAGTTTAGTATGATGACATGTAATGAAATTGTAAAGAATTTGGATAATTACATTATCGGCCAAGCCAAAGCCAAACGCGCGGTGGCAATTGCGCTTAGAAATAGATATAGACGCAGCAAATTGCCAAAAGAGTTGAGCGATGAAATTACCCCTAAAAACATAATTTTAAAAGGTCCAACTGGCGTGGGCAAAACCGAAATTGCACGCAGGCTTGCCAAACTCGTTAACGCACCTTTCATTAAGGTGGAAGCCACAAAATACACCGAAGTGGGCTATGTTGGCCGAGACGTTGAAAGCATGATTCGCGATTTAGTTGAAGCATCTGTGCGCATTGTCCGCAACGAGCAAACCGCTAAAATTAAAGACAAAGCGCTTGTTGTGGTGGATAAAAAAATAACCGATATTTTATATCCAATTAAAAAGGCAAACAAGCCAGAAGAAATGGACACGGAAGTTTTTAGGCAACAGTTTTATGCTGACTACAAGGCAGGCAAGTTTGATAGCGAGCCAATAGATATTGATGTGCGTGAACAGCCAAAACAAATGAATTTGATGGACGGCATTGGCGCGGAAATCAACATTGGGCAAATTATGGGTGGGTTTATTAAAGCTCCACGCAAAATGAAGAAAATGACGGTTGAGCGTGCACGCGAAATTTTGCTTAACGAGGAGTGCGAAAAACTTATCGACCCAGATAATCTTAACAAAGAGGCTATCTATCGCGCCGAGCAAGAGGGCATAATATTTATTGACGAAATAGACAAAATTGCAGCCAAGAAAAATAACGGCCAAGATGTTTCGCGCGAGGGCGTGCAAAGGGACATTTTGCCTATAGTTGAGGGCAGCGTGGTTAACACTAAATATGGCCCTGTGCACACCGATTATATCCTATTTATTGCGGCAGGCGCGTTCCACATTTCAAGCGTAAGTGACCTTATACCCGAACTTCAAGGACGTTTCCCGATCCAAGTGGAATTGAATAGTTTGGATAAGGACGATTTCAAAAAGATTTTAACCATTCCGCAAAACGCAATAACCACGCAATATGCCGAGCTTTTAAAAGTAGATAACATTGAGTTGGAGTTTACAGACGATGCAATCGATACAATTGCCGAACTAGCAGCAGACGAAAACGAAACGAACGAAAACATTGGGGCAAGGCGTTTGCAAACCATAATGGAAAGTTTGCTTGAAGATATTTCGTTCAACGCAAGCGATAATAATCCGCCAACAAAGGTTAAAATAGACAAAGTT
The DNA here is from genome assembly GCA_947628205.1 of uncultured Clostridia bacterium. Lineage (GTDB taxonomy): Bacteria > Bacillota > Clostridia > Christensenellales > UBA1242 > Onthoplasma. Next base: position 4,369 of record CANQYX010000002.1, on the reverse strand, counting down.
TTTGTAACCAACGCCATGAAAGACCTTATCCACACCCACGACTTTAAAAAATATGTTTTATAATTAACGTGGGGTCCCCACAAAACGAATGTTTTGAAGGGGTTGAGGAGCAGTCGCTTTAAAGCTTACAATTGCGAACTTGTGAGCAATTTAGCATATAAGCGTGCTGCGACGCCGTCATTCTGAGCGCATGCTGGCGAGATTCTTCGTGTAACCCTATTTAGAATTTAATTCTTATGGGGACCATAACACTCAGGATGACAGCCGCCAGCATAAGTCGAAGAATCTAAATAAATATCAATGCAAAAGAATATAGAATATCTCAATAGATTTTCTCAAATGCTAACAAAATCGCAGTTAGATAAACTTTTTTCTGCGCGTATAATCCTTTTTGGCGCGGGCGGAGTTGGCGGTGCAGTGGCTCATTTTTTAGTGCGCGCAGGCATACAAAATTTGGATGTTGTAGATTTTGATAAAATAGATATAACCAACCTAAATCGCCAACTTGTGGCATATCAAAACAATGTTGGCAAATTGAAAGTGGACGAGTTAAAAACTCAACTTAAAAATATTAATCCAAATTTAAAAATAAACACTTTTCCAATAAAATATGGCGAGGAAACTCAAAATTTAATAGACCTATCGAAATATGACTATATTATAGATTGCATAGATGATATTAAGGCAAAAAAATTGCTTATTCTAAACGCCAAAGTGCAAAATAAATACATTTTGTGCGCAATGGGTGCAGGCAATAGATATAAGGCAATTCCGCAGTTTGAAATTGCAGATATTTCTAAAACGAGTTACGACCCACTTGCCAAAATTATGCGCAAATTTTGCGCCGAACAGCGCATAAAACACCTAGACGTTTGTTATACTAAACAAAAAACGGACAATTTAAATAAAAAAACTTGCAAAACAATTGCAAGTGTGGTATATTATCCTATATCAATGGCGTGCGCAATCACCGCGCACATTATATGCGCAATCACCGCGCCATGATCTATGTGGGCTAACCGTGCACAATATATGCACAAACCCTGCGCATGTTATGTGCGCAATCACCGCGCACATAATAAACAAAATTGTTAAGGAGTAGTTTATGTTAGAATTAAATTCCAAAAATTTTGAAGAAACAATTGCGGGCAAAGACCTTGTTTTGGTGGATTTTTTTGCCACATGGTGCATGCCATGCAAAATGCTTAGGCCAATTCTTGAAAAGGTGGAAAAGGCCGTGCCAAGCGTTAAATTTTGCAGTTTGGATATCGACCAAAGCGAAGAAATTGCCAAAACTTACCGCATTTTTAGCGTGCCAACTATGGTGGTTTTCCGCGAGGGCAAGGTGGTGGATAGCCTTGTCGGTTTAAATTCGTTTGACGAAGTCTTAGAGTTTGTAACCCGTTGCGGCGCATAAATGAAATATCGTTATAGGAGAAAATAATGACAAAATACGAAATTAAAAAAGAAATTTTGTATTTATTAAATATAATAAAAAATAACATGAATGATAATAACCCAATTAGCAAAGATTTAACAAAAATTGCATATCAAGTCCTTATTGATTTTTTTAAGGATAATGAAACTACAATAAATACTTTATCTTCAGATTTTATTACTCCTTTGTTAAACATACTTGCAGAAATAAAAAAACTGATATAAATTTGCAAATTAGTTAATCAAATAAAAAATGCCATCTGGCTTTTTTTATTTTTGCTATTGACAAATTTAAAATTAGTGTTAAAATATTAATATTGCAAAGGAGGAAATATGGACAACTTTCCCAATTATATCCAAAAAATGCTTGATGAATATGATATAAAAAATCCGCCCAAAGTTTTAAACGAAAAAAGAGCTTTAAGGAAGGAAATTGAAGAAATCGTCGGGAAATTAAGTGAAAAGGCCGACCCTGTTTTTAAAGAGTTTTCAGATAATCCGCTGGCAGAAAAAACTAGTGATGAATTATTGCGCGGAGTAAATGAATTTAAAAACATTGCCAACTCGAACGAGCAAATTTGCAAGCCCGCCAAAAATATGATTTTAAGTTTTAGCAATATGCACATTTATCATTGTTTTTGCGAAATGGAAAACATTTTAAGAAATAAAGATTTGAATTTTGAAGATTTAGTTATTAACGAATTTTTAATGGATGATTTAGTTAACTATTGTTATGATGTTAAACAGCAAATGGACATATCAACCAAAGACCTTTTGTGCTATACATATTATTTAGGTTTTAAAAATTACACGGGTAGTTTCTTTATTCCATCTTTAAAATATATAACAACTAACAAACCTAAATTTCACCTAAATCTTTCTAAGCGCAAAAGAAGTTCTATATATAAAATTTTTCAAGATCAAAAAGATTTTATTAAACAGGATCAAGTTTTAAATAAAATGTATAAATATTTTATCGGCGCATATAAAGATGCTTTATTTTTAAAAGAATTATAAAAAAACCAAAAAAATGGCGTAAAAATCGCCGTTTTTTTAAAAAATTTCTCAAATTTTTAAATTTTTTAGTAAAATTTTGCAAAAATTTTTAATTTTCCACCAAATTTTATGTTAAATATTGACAAATTTATATTTTTGTGTTAAACTACATTTTAGGAGAAAAGTTATGGAAAGAATTTATTTAGACAATGCATCCACAACCATGATTGGCGCAGAATCTTTAAATGCAATGATTTCCGTTTTGAACAATGTTCAAGGCAACCCAGCATCCTTGCATTATTTTGGAAGAGCGGCAAGCGAGTTGGTGGATAGCAGCAGAGATACAATTGCAAAAAGCATAAATGCAAAATCTAACGAAATTTATTTCACTTCAAGTGGGAGTGAAGCCAACTCAATGGCAATAATTGGCATTGCAACTGCCAACCGCAATCGCGGCAACCACATTATAACCAGCAAAATTGAACATCCATCCGTTTTAAATGCTTGCAAATATCTTGAAAGGAACGGTTACGAAGTTACTTATTTGGATGTGGACCGCAACGGTTTCATCCGTTTTGCAGATTTAATTGCCAGCCTAAAACCAACCACAATTTTGGTGTCTATTATGGCAGCTAACAACGAGCTTGGCACAATTCAAAACCTTAAAGCCATTGCCACAACCGCGCACGAAAAAGGCGTTTTGTTCCACACAGATGCTGTTCAACTTTATGGCAGCATGGCAATTGATGTGGAGGATATTGGTATAGATGCTATGACAATTTCTGCCCACAAAATTTATGGTCCAAAAGGCGTGGGTGCGTTATATGTTTCAAACAAGGTTAAATTCGAGCCTATCATTTTTGGTGGCAATCAGGAGCGTAACAAGCGCGGCGGCACACTTAACACTGCTGGCATTGTTGGCTTTGCAAAGGCAAGCGAAGTGGCTTATCGCGATTTGCGCACAAACAACCATAAATTGCGCGAACTTAGTGCATATTTTGTAAAAAAATTAAGCGAAAGTGTTGAAAATGTTGTTTTTAATGCAGACACTAGGCAAAAACTCCCTAACATTATTTCTGTAATTTTCGTGGGTGTTGACGGGGAAAGTTTGCTAACTAAGTTAGATTTAAATGGCGTTGCAGTTTCAACCGGCAGTGCTTGCACAAGCAATAGTGTTGAAGTTAGCCATGTTATGACGGCTATTGGCCTAAACAATAACGATGCCAAAAGCACAATTCGTTTTAGTTTAGGCAAAAATAATTCGTTTGAAGAGTTAGACGATGCAATTAGCATAATTAAAAAATCGGTTGAAGAATTGCGCGCTTATTCATCAACATACAGCGCAAAAACCCGCAAAAGAAAGGGGGATAAATAATGTTTAGCGAAAAAGTTTTAGAAATATTTAACAACCCTAAAAATGCTGGCAGAATTAGCAAGCCAGATGGCATTGCAGATTTGTATAGCGAGGACGAAACTAGCCATGTTGAATTTTCGCTTAGAGTTGAGGATGGCGTTATAACTCAGTGCAAATTTCGCGCACAGGCAAACCCATATATAATTGCCATTTGCTCAACCATAACTAATTTGGTGGTAAATAAATCTGTTAAAGATGTATTTTTAGACCCATACACTGTAAAACGCGCGTTGGGTGATGAAAGCCCAATCAACATCCAATTTTGCATAAATTGCTTAAAATTTGCGCTAGATAATTACATAGATAAACAAGGTTAAGAGGCAGTTGCCTCTTTTTCTTCCAAAATTTAACAGTTTTAAATGCCAGTTTTCTGCATAAAACGCGCCAAAAATCAAAAACTAAGCATGGAGGAATTATGAAAGAACTATTAATTGGCATGGGCTTAGGTTTTGTGGTTGGCGCAATTGTGTGCAAAACTTGCAAACCGGTTGAAGATACCGTTGAAAAAGGTGTTGAAAAGGG
>CANQYX010000001.1 GCA_947628205.1 uncultured Clostridia bacterium | reverse complement strand
TGGCTGGACTTATAACTTCTATTGTTGTTAAAAATGCAGAAGAAAAAGAAGGGCAACTTTCTACCAGTGCTTATAGTATTGGTGGTTTAAATGAAGACGGCACTTATTTAGACACCAAAGAAAGTATTTATACAAAAAATTTATTTAAAAGTGCCGATTTAAACTGCTCTTTGGTTTTCGACCATAATATCTCTTATAGAGTTTTCTTCTATGACGCAAATGAAGATTTTGTTTCTGCTACTGGTGTTTTGACTAGTGGTTATAATACTGTTCCTAAATACTCCCCTTATTGCAGAATTGTTATAACACCAGACGATGACCAAAACATCAAGTGGTATGAAGTGAAAGGTTATGCTAAACAATTAAAGGTTGAATACAACGCAAACGCAAAAGTTGAAAAATTGCAAAAAGTTGTTCTTACTTATGAAGACAACAATAAAGTTTTTGCTGATTTTGAACTTAAAGTTAATGAAGATAAATCTGCAAAAGAGCAATATAAAACTTCAAAGCCAGTAAATTTGAGTGGTTATACAAAAATTCGTGTATTTGATAAAAAGCCTTTTTGTGTCTATTTTGGCGACAAAGATAGTAAGAATATAGGCGACCAGTATAAAATTTATATGGGAGCAGAAGAATATGAGATTGATATACCAGTAGGTGCTGAATATGTGCGTTTTGCTGCTCCGTTTGTTCCTGTTGACAACCAAATTGAAAATGCTATTATTTACTTGGTTAAATAATATAAATTTGGTATTATTTAGGTAGGTAAATTATGAAGAATTTTCTAAAAATATTTATTTTAGTTGTTTTAATGTTGGGAATTATTGGTGCTGGCGGTTATTTTGGCTATCAATATTTTGGTAAAGATAAAGAAAATAATAGCGTTGATTTTTCGCAATTAACTTATGCTGCTCTTGGCGATAGTATAACATTTGGTGTTGACGGCTCTACTGGAACTCATATAAATATGGAAACTCCATATTGTGAAGTTGTTGGCGAAATTTTAGGTTTTGAAAGAAGTGTTAATCTTGGTGTTTCGGGCTCTTGTATTTCATTTGCTCGTGGCGAACAAAACGCTTTTTGTAAAAGATATGTAAACATCCCCCGTGATGCTGATGTTATCTCTGTTATGGGCGGTATAAATGACACTGACGAAAATGTTACTATTGGCACTATTAACGATGTTGATTGTAATACTTTTTATGGTGCTTTGAATACTCTTGCAAAGGGTTTAAAAGATAATTGGTCTGACGCTTTTATATTCTTTATGACGCCGCTTAATGCTTGTGGAAGAGTTGGCGTTTATGAACAAGTTTGTCAAGCAATAAAAGATGTTTGTGCAAAATATGATATACCAGTTTTGGATACTTCAAAACTTGCTGATTTCTCGCAAGAATATAACGCAAAAGGTTATGTTGGCGATGGTTTACATCCATCACAAGAATTTCACAAAAATACTCTTGCACCTATAATTGCTAAATTTATCAAAAACAACTATAAAGCAAAATAAAAATTTGTTTATAGGTGGTATGTATGACAAAAAAGAAGAAAAATAAATTTGCTACAATACTATCACTTATTGTTGTATTGTTATTGGTGTTTGGTTTTGTCGGTCTTCTTGTTTTCTTCACCGACAATTTCGACACCGATTTAAAGCGATTTTATGTTAGATGTGGCAATGATGTTATTGTCGCAGATAGAGACAAATTCTCTATTAAAATGAACGAAGAATACAAATTTTTTGTTGGAAGTGAGTTGGAAGATTTAACTGGCAATACTGAGTATGTTGTTTCGGTTATACCAAATATCACTTCAAGCACGATTTTTACTTTTAAGGCAAATGATACCGCAGTCAATTTTGAAGATGTTGCAAGTTTGACAAAAGGTTTTGAAATAAATGTTTATGACGAATATTTTACTTTTAAGGCAACAAAAGATTTAAAAGACATATTGCAGATGTATTATAAAGGGCAAACATTAACTGATGTGCCTACTTATATTGATAGTGATTTGTCTTATATTTCACTTGTTGTTCAAAGTAAAAAAAGTGAAGATTTTGTGCGAATAAATTTAGTTTTAAAAAGTGAGAAATAGATATGACAAGTAAAAAAGTAAGAACAATGCTTTTGTCTTTCGCTATTTTGCTTGCTTGTTTGGTTACTTGTATATTTGGTAGTTTTAACCCTATTACTGCTTATGCGTCTTCAATTACGATAAATGGTGGTTATACTGATGTCTTGGAAGATTTGAAAGTAAGTGAAGATTTTGACGCTGATAGTTATAAAATTAACGAAAAAGATTATTCTTTACAAGTTATAACTATTGCAGAAAGTGAAGATAAAGAGTTGTTTGTTTATGTTTATCAGCCTTGCACAACTCTTGGTATTCGTGCTACAACAATAAATATTTCTACTGGCGTTAAAGATAATTTGAATTATAAAAACTATAAGTTAAAGTTTGTCAATAGTCGTGGCGTATTTTATAAGTATGTTGTTGAAGATTTTATTGTAAACAATGACGAAGTTAGGTATTATGACATTTCTTCAATCTTTCGCGCGTGGGATAACAACTTAGGCGATAAAAATGCAGACGCTGGAACTATAAGTGAAGTGCCTTTTGCGGTTGGCAAACAATATACAATGAGTGGATATGGTAAAGATGTTTCTTGCTCTTGTAGTGATATTGAACTTATAACCATAACTGATAAATATGTTGGTTTTGTGCGTTATTATACTATGTGGGCAGATTGGATACAAGCAAATACTGATAGCCATTTTGTTGCATTTAGCACCGACAAGCAGATTGATAAACTTATGGAAGCAGATGTTTATTTTAAAACACAATACCACCATTATGGGCGACCTACAATAGATTTTGGCGGCGATTGGCAAGGAACTAACGATTTTGGCAAAATACAAGAACATTATGTTACTTTAAATGCCGACAATTATGGCTCTGTTCACGGCGGTTGGTATGGCACTTATACTTGGAAGAGAATTTCGACTGCAGAAGAATTTATTGCAAGCAACAATACAAATTCTATGTATAATTGTGGCGTTTTTAATGTTCATACTGAAAATACGATAAGCGAAGATGGTTTGCGCAACATTAAAGATAAACAATGGGTATTGCAATTTTATGAAACTGAGTATAGAAATTTAAAGACGGCGTTAGATGGTTTTAAAAAAGTTGATTATGAAATGACGATTGTTAGTGATGTTACAATTTTGCGTTTGGCGTTTGAAACTGACGGCGTTTATTATAATCTTGGTGTGGTTGATAATAAAATGACTGGCGATGGAACACCAGTTAATTACACAAAAGCCGAATTTGAATTAACAAACGCTGGTAAAACTTTGCTTTCTGTTCTTGGTTTTATCATTTTGCTTTTGATTTTATGGCCTATTCTTCCTTTAATTTTCAAGTTTTTTGCTTGGTTGATTAAAGGTATAGTGAAAGTTATTTGTTTTCCTATAACTGCTATAAAATCAATTAGTCAAAAGAACAAAAATAAACAACGAAATAAAACTGGCAAAGGTAGGTAAGAAAAATGCGATTGGCAAAAATAAAAAATAAATACTTATTTAAAAGCAGCAATCCAAACGGCAATCATACTTATGCAGTTTATTATGATAAGAAAAACAAAGAGAATAGAGCCGTTGGCTTAACTCATTTGTATATAAAAGATAATAAACGCTTTGCGCAAGTTAAAAAAGGTATGATTAAGATTGAAAAATTTAAAGAATTTGATGTGCCGTCTGGCGTTAAAAATAAGTATTTTAATCAAAACTCGAAAGGTGGCAAAATTAACCTTAATGATAAAGAAAATGTTAAGTTTGTTTCAAATAGGTATGTTGGCAAAAAACAATCTATGCGAATTATAAATTTTGCAACTAAGAGAGAAAAATAAAAAAAAGAAACGGCTTGCCCTACTTTGAGATGACAGCCGTAAAGAAATTTGTTTTACTTTGCTATGGTTATTATATGTTATTTAATATTAAATGTCAATAGTTTTAGCGTAAATTTTTCAAAAAAATTTAAAAAGGTGGTAAGTAAGGTAAGGTTATGAAAAGATTAAAAAATATTTTATGGGTGCTTTTTGGTTTGGCTATTGCTTTTGTAATTGGTTATTTCTTATTTACGATAGGTCAAGTTAAATGAAAGTTAAGGTATGGTTGAAAAAGAATTATTTTCATATAATTTGCGTAGTTATTGCTTTGTGCTTTCTAACTTGTTCGATATGTTTATTTCCTAACGCTTGGCAAAGAATTAAAGAAAGTGGCGTTGACTTTTGGAACTCTGCAAAATATTATGTTCGTCAATTATTTCAATTAGATTATGGTGTTGATGTAAGTGTTGTAGAATATTCAAATATTAGCAAGATGCCACTTTTTAATATGCCTTTTGATTGGGATACTTTTAAATTGCGTTGGTCTGCATATTGGCAAGTTTTCGCAACAAGTGATAATTTTGTAAACTATATAGGTTTTTTAAGTGAATTATTGCTTTTTGCTAGTCAAATTTTAATGCTTATTGTTATACCTATAATTATATTGATGTTTATTTATTTTAAAATATTCTTTTCTAAGGTCAATAATAATTATGGTGTAGATAGTAAGCCGCTAACCTTTTATAAATGGTTTTCAAGCAAAACGCTTGTGCCTATTAAAAATTTTGTTTTAAGGTTTGTTGATTTCATAAAGCAAAATAAAATGTATTTAGTTTTGTGGTTGGTTATATGGGCGTGGAATTTTAACTTAATCACTATTGTTATTGAATTTTTAGCATATTACTTTTATTTTGTGATGTCTTTTGATTTTAAAAGTATTTATGGGCAATTTTACAAGTTGTTTTGTGATTTGTCCGTGCCTTTTAAAACAATACCAGCAATTTTTTATGTTTTATTATTTATTTGGTTTGTTTGTTGGTTTAGAAAAAAGATTGCTTATGCTAGACTATCGCATTTTGAAAGAAAAAATTGCGGTTTTATAAATGAACGCCCTATTGTGCTTATGGTTTGTGGCACTATGGGGAAGAAAAAAACAACTGCAATAACTGATATGGCACTTTCGCAAGAAGTGATGTTAAAAGATAAGGCGTTTGAGAAAATTTTAGAAAATGATTTGAAATTTCCTAACTTTTCCTTTATAAATTTTGAAAACGCCATAAAAGACGCAATGAAACAACACAAAATTTATAATTTGGCAACTTGCAGAAGATATGTAAAACATTTAGCAACTTGTTTTTATGTTTCATTTGATGTAGATGTCGCAAACAAAAAAGCAATACAAAGGCACTTGCGTGAACACTTTAATTTAAAGTATAAAAATTTATTGTTTGATTATGATTTTGTGCGTTATGGTTTGTTTTATGACGATAAATTAAAAGTTGTTGATATTTGGTCGGTGTTAGAAACATACGCACAATTATATTTTGTTTATATCATACAATCTTCTTTAATTATTTCAAATTATAGTGTTAGGACTGACAACTTGTTGGAAGATTTAGGCAATTTCCCTTTATGGAATACTGACTTTTTTAAGCGCGATAGTAGATTGATTGATAGTTTTTCACGCCACGCGCATATTATTGATTTTGACGCTTTGCGACTTGGTAAAAAAATTATTGCGGACAACCCTAAAAAAGATAGTTTTGAGTTTGGTGTTATAAACATAACGGAAGTTGGTAAAGAACGCAAGAACCAGTTAGAATTAAAAGAAACAAAGAAAAATATTGAAACAACTAACCAAAAAAATGACGGCTTTACTGATTGGCTGAAAATGATACGCCACTCGGCAACGATAGACAACTTCCCTTTTGTAAAGGTTATTACTGATGAGCAGCGACCAGAGAGTTTAGGCGCAGACGCAAGAGATTTGTGCGAAATTGTGCATATACGCAACGCCAGTCAAATAAAACTTGCTATGCCTTTCTTTAATTTGACTGAATTATTTTACGATTTTATTTTTAGCAAGTTTGAAAAACTTTATTATAAATACCGCTTTACTCGTGGGGACAATACGCTTTTAATGTATTTATTAAAAAGTTTTGTAGCAAAGTTTAATGGTTATTATAACGGAATATATAATACTTTTGGTTATTGTAAGTTAGATGTAGATGTAGAAAATGGAACACAAGACGGCTTATTAAGTGGTAAAAATTATTATTTAATGTCAAAAAAGATTTATAGTAAGAGATTTAGCACTGATTGTTTTAGTGATTATTTTGCAACAAAAAGTTTAAAAAGTGATATTGGGATTAACGATTTGGAAGAATATAGGACTGAAAAAGCAACTTTTGAAGAGTTAAAGGAACAAAATAGTTATTTTATCAATGATTTAGTAAACAAGCAAAATTCAAAAGAAGATTAAATTTTTTTGGTATTAGTATTATGCGTTGTGGTAAAGTGGTAAAATTGAAGATTTTTCCACTTTTCCAGTGCTTGTGGTAAAGTGTGTAAAGTTTACTTTTCCACTTTTCCAGTCAAAGTGCGTAAAAATATTATTTTTTCCACTTTGACCATAGCAAGCACCTTTGCAACGCCTTTTAAAATAATTTTGGGGGTTATTATGAATACAAATACACAAGAACTTACAGAGATTTACGATTTTGAAGTTGTTGACGCTTTTGGCAAATGGTGTAAAGTTTATAATGACGGCAACCATTTCATTGGCTCGATTGCTATACATCATACTGGCAAGCATAAAAATAAATACAAACTTACTGACGAGATAAGATATTTTGACAATTTATATATTATTGCTTGCAAAAATGGTTTAACACATACTGCACTTTATGATTTTTTAAAAAATGGTATGTTGAACGAATTTCCTTTAATGCAAGATGTTGACAATTTTGTAGAAAAGCATATACAAAGAAAAATACATAATTTTTATGCACGCATAAAGCGTTTTACAAGAAAGGCACATCTAAATAAGTGGAATAAATTTGTTACTATAACTTATGACGATAAAAAGCATACGGCAGAAAGTTTTAAACGAAAATTAAAAAAATGCTTATCTAACCTACATTGTAGGCGCGGTTGGAATTATATGGGTGTTTTTGAGTATGCACCAGAAACACAACGCTTGCACTTTCACGCTTTGATGTATATACCAAATGGGCAAATGGTTGGCGAAGTTGTGGAACGCAAAGATTACTCCACTGCACAAAAGAAAATGCAAACAACTTTAATAAATACATTTTTTGAAAAGAAATTCGGTAGAAATGATTTTGAAGATTTGTCGGCAGAAGATTTAAAGTTTGGGCACGCACTGGAATATTTAACAAAATATTTGCATAAGACAAATGAAAAAATTGTTTATTCTCGTGGAATACCTACTGAATTGTCTATGTATATTGCAAACACCGATATTGCAACAGAGTTTGAAGATTTTGTTTTAAAATTTGTTTTATTTGACGATTGTATAGATAGTGATTGTGTTTATACACCTTATGAGCCACCACAATACGAACAATCTAGTTTAGAACTATGTTGCGTTTGATATAGTTTTTATGTTTCAATATTTTTCTTTGGTCTATATGTTTATAGGCAATTTTTTGTTGTCTGCCGATAAATTTTTTTGCATTTTAAACAAAAAATGCTTTTAAGAAAAACAATAAAAGCAAATAAAAGGGCGTATTTCACAAGCGGCTTAGCGTGAAAACGCCCTTTCTTTTATGTTCTTCTCTGTACTTTTTGTTAAAAAATAGGCGACACCTTGTCTGCGCGCGGCAGCGCGCACTCGTTATTTAGACAAGGTGTCGCCTAATGCTCTTTTCTTTTCAAAAGGGTATTGAAATTTGCAAAAAAGTATGCTATACTTTGGCACACAAAAGGCGGTATATATGAAAAAGAAAGGCACAAAAAACTTAACATACACACAACGCTTGCAGATTGAAACATTATTTAATGCAAAACTTCCAAAAAAAGAGATTGCAAAACAAGTTGGCGTTTGTTTACGCACTCTGCAATATGAGTTAAGGCGTGGCGAGTATGAGCACACAACAAAATATTCAAATTTTTGGTATGGCACAAAATATAAAAAACATATTCGCTATTCTGCACAAAAAGCACAAGAACGCTATAAAAATGTTTGCACTGCAAAAGGTCGCCCTTTAAAAGTTGGCAATGATTTTGAGTTTGTGCGGTATATAGAGAATAGAGTTAAGCAAGAAAAAATTTCTGCTTGTGCTATACTCGGTCAAATTAAGCGAAATGGTATGCCTTTTAAAACACAAATTTCAAAAACTACGCTTTATAGGTATATTGAGATTGGTATTTTTGATAATATTTATCTTGGCAAGCGTAAAAAGAAAAGTTATAGAAAAGCAATAAAGAAAGCACCAAAGGGAACATCTATTGAAAAACGCCCTATTGAGATTGGCGAACGCAAAAGTTTTGGGCATTGGGAAATGGACTGCGTCTGCGGTAGCACAAAAACATCATTATTGGTTTTAAGTGAACGCTTAACAAGAAAAGAAATAATTTTTAAAATGGACAATCAAAAAGCAGATAGTGTTATAAGGTGTTTAAATTCACTGGAAAAGAGATACGGCAAGAATTTTAAAAAATTATTTAAGACAATCACGGTTGACAATGGCAGTGAGTTTGCAGATTTTGTCGGTATGGAAAGGTCAATTTATGGCAAAGGCAAGCGAACGCAAGTTTATTATTGCCACCCTTATTGTTCTAGCGAAAGGGGAACGAACGAAAGGTTGAACAGAGAAATAAGGCGTTTAATACCTAAGGGCAGAGATTTGGCAAAATATTCTATTGAAGACATACAAAAGGTTGAAGATTGGTTAAATAACTATCCTAGACAAGTTTTAAATTTTGCGACATCTAGTGAAATGTTTAATTATCATTTTAAGGCAATAGCATAAAACAATCAATTTTAAATATAATTTCTGCTATGCGTTTTTTTGCTATTTAAAATTGTGCGTTTTCGCAAATAACCCCCTTTGCAAAGGGGGTTATTTATTGTTTTTAGTCGAATTTTACTACTTTTCTAAAAATTTTTTAACTTTTTTTTAAAAAGTGCATAAATTTAGTTGACTTTTCAAATAATTTATTTATAACATTGTTTATAAAAACTTAAAAGTGGTTGTGCAAAATATTTTCAAAGAGATGTAACCATGTCATGTTGAGCGAATGCGAAACATCACGTCGCAATTTGCCTTATGCCAAATTATTTTGAAAAAAATTATTGGCATTTATGCGGTTGCTTAACCCCGAGAGATCCTTCGACTTCACTTCGTTTCGCTCAGGATGACATCGGTTCACTTCGTTGCGCTCAAAACAAATTTTCGCGCAATTAACCTTTTAAACCCCTGCTTTGTCTATCCATATCTTCCACTTACATTGTCTTACTTTAAAAAAGTAAGTATTGTGGTTTCGGCCTAGCCCTTCAATCCTCTGGATTGACGGTCCATGTCCTCAACCACAATGTCACAAATTTCGCCAAGGGTGGCGCAATATTTTAGCACATCCCATGGCTCGTTAGTGTGAAAATGAATTTTTATTGTTTCGCTGTCATCGCCCAAACCATCGCCAACAGCAATAAGGCAATCGCCTTTAAAATTGTTTAAAAAATAGTCCCTTATTTTGTTTTCACTTAAATTTTTACCCTCAATAAGCAATTGGGTGTCGTATCTAAATTCAATCATTTTTATTTCCTTTTAATTGTTTTAAATTGAGTATTTTTGCAAAAAATGGAAGGCCAATTTTTGAAAAAATATTTTTATTTTTATATATTATCAAAAAAAATAAAAAAAGTAAAGCAAATTTTTGCTTTACCCTTTTGCTTAAAATTTTAAACAAAATTAATTTAAAAGTTCGTTTGCTCTAATAAAGTCCACTTCGTCTGGAACAATGGTTTGAATTGGCAAATTCTTTTTAACCAGCGCGCCAAACAGCGTTAAAGGAATTGGTCTTGGCGCAGCAATGCCTGTTCCGTCTGGGTTTTCCTCGCAATAACCAAATTGAATGTTAATTCTAACAATGCCTTTCATTCTAATTTTGTTTTCTTCGTCATTTTTAACAAAAACAAAATCCTTTCCGTTGTTGGTTATAAAACTGCAATGTTCAACCGCCGCTTCTGCCATTGCGTAGCAATCGTTTGCTGGGGCGTATTTTTTTGTTGCTGCGGAATATTGAATTTTCATTGGTGCAGGGATAATTTCCCCATTAAATTCATAATCCGAACAATATGCCTCGGCCAATGCCTGCGCCCTTAAAGATTTGTCGGTATAATTAAACAAATTGTAATCTGGCACATATAAATAATCTTTAATAAAATTGCAAATTCTAGGCGAGTGCTTGTTTTCTTGGTAAATCGTGTCAGTTACAACCAGCCTAATTTTGTCGTTGAGCATGGAGTTAAAAATGCACCCTATGTAATCATGATGTTTTTTCAAAACAGCATCTTTGCAACATTCTGGGTCAAAAGAAATGCCCTTTTCAATTAGCCCGGCATAAAGGGTAAGTGCGCGCAAAATGTCCGAATCTACGGCAAAAAATAAATGATTATTTTTTCTTTTCATTTTTAGCCCCCTTAACTTTGCAATTGTTTTGTTTTATAAAGTGTACAAAATCTAACGACATTTCGCTTTTTGTGCGAGTTTTCTTTTCTTGCTCAACCAATTTGTCGTTAGCTTTAAGTTCGGCATCAAATTCTTCATAAATAGATTTGTCTTTCATAAACACCTCAACAACATTATAACACAAAATTTTATTTTTAACAAAAGATTTGTAGGTCGTTTAATTTTCCTTGTTTTGATTTTAAATCTGCTTGAAAAATAAAAAGAGCTTTATCTAAATAAAGCTCTTTTTAAGTTAATTGATATTTTTATTTTTTGTCTTCAACAACTGTAAACACTTTGCCATCTTTGCTAGTTTCAACTTTAAAGCCCTCTGCCACAAAGTTTTTAACAGGTTTTTCACTTGCAGAATTTGATGGGTCGTAATTGTGGAAAGTTCCGCCCTTAACAACAATTTCTGCATTTGCATTGTTGTCTTGCAAATTTAGGGTGTATTTAACGTGCGAATCAATTTTGTATGTTCCACCAGTGATTGTTGCAGTGCCACCAGTTACATAAACGACATCAGATTCATCGCCAATATATTCGCCTGCCTCGATTTGCAATTTTGCATCTGTTTTTGTTGTGCCATGAAGCCAGAAAATGATAAGGTCGTCAGTTTCAACGCTGCCTTTGCCACTAACGGTTAAATCGCCGTTTTTGTTTATTAAAAACATAGTGGTGTGCTGCGCGTCATTCTTGTCCTCATACTTAACATTTTCCAAAATTTTGTGGCCATTAAGGTCAATTGCCACCTTTTTGCCAATTTCAACTGCCTTGCTTAAAGTTACATCGCCCGAAAGTTTAACAACTTCGCTTTCTTTTGCGTCAGCGATTGCTTTTTCAAAGTCAGCCTGAGTCATAGTTTTTGGTTTATCCTTTCCGCAAGCAACAAGCGTAAGTCCGCAAACTAAAACCAAAGCCAAACACACGCAAATTGATAAAAATTTTTTCATTTTTCCTCCTTCATTTTTACCTAAAATTAGTATGGATTGGAAATAAAAAAATATTTACAATTTCAAAAAGTTTTTAAAAAAGCTATCTAACGATAGCCCTTAAATTTATTTATTTTCATTTTGTTTTTTAAGTTCGGTTAAAATTTCAGTTAACAACTCCTCTTGCGTTGGTTTTGGAGGAACTGGCGCTGGTTTGTTTTTCTCCCTCAACTCAGCAGTGGCGGCAACAACTGCTTTTCTATCCTTTAAATTTACACCTTGCGCTTTAAGGGCGGCGCGCTCATCTTTGGTTGGCATCTCGCCTTTGCGCTTTTCTGCATAACCTTTTGCACTCATCATGGCCTTTACAATTAAGAACAACACAAGCGCAATCAAAATAAAGTTAATAATTGCGGTTATAAATGCACCCCAATCTATGTAAATGCTTTTGGCTAAATCAATTCCGCCAAGTCCGTCCGGCACCTTCTTCAAAAAAGTGTAAGCACTTTCAAGCCCGTTGCCCTTGCCGGCTAATAGCGCATTAATTAGCGGCATTAAAATGCCATTTGTTAGCGCGGTAATAATTGCCGAAAATGCACCGCCAATAATAACGCCCACAGCTAAATCTAGCACATTTCCGCGCGAGATAAATGCCTTAAAATCTTTAAAAAACTTTTTCATGTTTAAATTTCTCCTTATAATTGAGTTCATTCTGTTTACTGAAATGAACGAAATTTGAATTTGTCTGGCAACTTTGTTGACAGATAATTTCTACTTTTAATTGTTTTGTAATTTCATTATAAAATAAAATTAATTAAAAAGTCAACTAAAATTGATTATAAACTGTTGCAAAATTTTTTATATTGTAATAGAATAACACTTGAAGTAATTTCTATAATCGTACAATTGCGAATTTGTGAGCAAATTAGCATAATGGAAAAAATAAAAATATCTTGCGAGAACTTGCTTCGAGCAAGAAAGAGGAGTGCCCGCATAAAGATTGTAATTGTGAAGCGTTAGCGCAACAATTCAATTTAAAGGCGTGACACGACGAGCGGTTATGGCGAAATGGCAGACGCGCTAGATTCAGGTTCTAGTGGTGGCAACACCGTGCAGGTTCAAGTCCTGTTAGCCGCACCAAATTATATTAAAATGTTTGTTTATTAAACTTTTGCAAGTTATGGATTTTTATTAAATATTTTTTAAAATTCATCTAAAAAGTGGTGAGTTTTGTTGCCCTTTTTATAACTTATAACTGTGTTTAGATTAACATTTTCCGCGCTTTTAAAAATGTTGGTGTCCACAAATTGGTTGCCCTTATGCAAATTTGCAATTAGTGTTTTAATTTCTTTGCGTTTGCTTTCCATTTCTTGGTTTTTAACCCCTTCAGTGAACTTGCACGCGCATTGAATAAATTTTAGGTCGTTATATTTGCACCACTGCAAAATGTCCGCCTCGCGGATTAAATACATTGGCCGGATAAGCTGCATACCCTTAAAATTTGTGCTTTTAAGTTTTGGCATCATGGTTTGGAATTGCCCGCTATATAATAGCCCCATCAAAATAGTTTCAATAACATCGTCAAAATGGTGTCCAAGCGCAATTTTGTTGCAACCCAACTCTTTTGCTTTGCTATATAAATATCCGCGCCTCATGCGCGCGCACAGATAGCAAGGGGATTTTTCAACATGCTCAACATTTGCAAAAATATTCGTTTCAAAAAATTGAATAGGAATATTTAATAATTTAGCGTTTTTTTCAATCATCTGCCTATTCTTTTTGTTATACCCAGGGTCCATGCACAAAAACACAAGTTCAAAACTGCGATTTTCCATATTTTTGCTATTTCTATCCATACTTTTTTGTTTTTTATCTGTTTCAATTTTCGCTATGGTTTTTGCGTTGTTTGAATTAGATAATGCACCTTTATTGCTTTTGTTATTTAAACCTAACTTTAATTGGTTTTCTTCATTTTGTTCTTCTTTCCAACGCGTTTCCATGAAATTTCGCCTGCGCTTTAATTCTTGAAACAATTTGGCAAGCAAAAAACTATCCTTTCCGCCCGAAATGCACACCGCAATTTTGTCGTTAGGCTGAATTAAATCGTATTCATTTATCGCTTTGCAAAATGGAGTGAACAACTCCTTTTTAAACCTCTTTCTTAAGCTTTCCTCAACCTCTTCCGCTTTCATATTTTTATTATATCATATTTTTGTTGTTTTTTTTATTTTTTGTTTTTAATTACTTTTTTGAGTTACTTTTTTCGCGAAAAAAGTAACAAAAAAGAATTCTAAAAATTAAAACAAATAAAAAAGCAAAATAAAACAAAAAAGTGGCGAATGCCACTTATTTTGCTTGATTTTCTATTTTGCCTTAAATGACAAATTATTTAGCTTTAACTGGTAAAATTAAGAATAGATAGTCGTTGCCCTCGCTTGGGGTGATAACGCATGGCTGAATAGGGCTATTGAAATTAAGTTTAACATACGGATTATCCACCACGCGCAAGCAATCGCTGAAATATTTTGAGTTGAACGAAATAATAAGGTCACTACCCTTAACGCCAACCGTGATATTTTCCTTAGTAGAGCCAATTTCGCTGTTCGAAGTAAGCATCAAATTCTTTTCTTTAATGTCAAATTTAACCAAATTGTTTTTATCCACGCGGGAAAGCACGCTGGCGCGGTCGATAGCGTCCTCAAATTGTTCTTTATTAATTGTTACAATTGTGCCAAAATCTTTAGGCAAAATTTGCTTATAGTTAATAAATTGCCCGTCAATTAAGCGGTTGATAACAATTGTGTCGCCCAAATCCACCATAATGTTGTTGGTGTGCACGTAAATTTTAACCGTGCCTTCGCCATCCATCATCTTGCAAATTTCGTTTAGGTTGCGGCCTGGCACAATAATTTTAAAGTCCGCCGTTGAATTTTCCAACTTTTTGTTAGAAATGCTAAGCCTGCACCCGTCCACTGCCACCGCGCGAATGTCCGTGCCGTTAGTTTCAAGCAAAATGCCTTTTAAAACTGGGCGGCTATCGTCCTGTGCAACAGCATAGAAAACATTATTGATAAGTGCTTTTAAATTCTCTTTAGAAATTTCAAAATAATTTGCCTTTTCAATTTCCCTAATTTCAGGAAATTCAACAATATCCATACACTGAATGGAACCTTCGCTATCGGTATAAGCAATCCTTAACTGATTTTTTTCGTTAAGTTCGCACTCAATCTGCTGTGCAGTTAATTTTTTAATATATTCGCCAAACAATCTGCCCGGAACAACGGTCTGCCCCGCAGTTTCCACCTCGGCACGAATTGTTTTTTCCACACTCATCTCTAAGTCAGTGGAGGTTAAAATAAGTTTGTCACTCTCGCAAACAAGTTTAATGCCTTCCAAAATTTGAGAAGTGGTTTTGCTGCTAATTGCCTTACTAACCACACCAATTGCTTCGCTTAACTCTAAGCCATCACATCTAAATTTCATTTTTTCGTCCTTTTAAGCCCCTGAATATATTAACTCTTTTATATTATCAAATTATCCAAACTATGTCAAACAAAATAGCAAATTTTGTAGAAAAATTTTTCGTATTTTTTGTTTATATTATTTTTTATTTTAAATGTTTAATTCTTTCTGTTTTTCTTTTAGTTCGGTTTCTTTTTTCGCTAAAAGGAACAAAAAGCAACCTAAACACAAATCACTAAATAAAAAACCTTTGGTGGAATTGATTATAATAAGTTTAATGCAATTAAGTTAACGCTTATTTCAATTTTAGTTTAATAATTAGATTAATCACTTATTAAGATTTTTTAGGCATCAATTTTTAACCTAGCCAGCCACGCTTATTTTTATTATTTTTTATTTATTATTTTTGATAATGATTATTTTATTATATAGCGGTGGAAATGTGGACAAGTTACCAACAATACAATATTTAGACATAAAAATAAATACAAATACAATATATTGTAAAAACTTTTCCACAAAACCTGTGCAAAACCATGTGTAAATTGCGTGCATAACTCACATTTTTATGTGTATAAGTTGAATTTTTGTTTTTTTTATTTTTTAGTTATAACTTTTCTTTTCAGTTTCTTTTCTTGCAAGAAAAGAAACAAAAGAAATTTTAAAATAAAATAAAAATAAATAAAAACTTGACAATCACAAATTAAATAAGTAAAATATACACAGGAGAAAGGTATGCTATTAGATCAACAATGGAAAAAGGTGCTTAATAGGTTAGAAAACGAATTGACCGCTGTCAATTATGATTTGTGGGTGAGTTCGCTTAGCCCAATTCAATATGCTAATGATGAGCTTATTTTGATGGCACCAAGTGTTACTGCCAAAAATCAGGTTAATCAGGTTAACATTTTTGAAAAATTAACGCGTGCTGTTCGGGCGGAATTTACGCCTTACACTTTTGTTAGGGTTACGGATAGGGATGAATATGAAGAAAGTTTAAGGCATCAGGATGAAGAGTTTGAAAAAACGGTTAAAGAAAATTCCAATTTAAAATCTAAATTCAATAAAAAATATACATTTGAAAATTTTGTTGTGGGTAAATCTAACCAAGTTGTTTGCGCGGCAATGCACAGTGTGGCGGAAAACCCGGGCAAAAAATTTAATCCGCTGTTTATATATGGTGGAGTTGGGCTTGGCAAAACTCATCTGCTTCATGCTGTGGGCAACTATTTAAACGAACATAGGCCAGAACTAAACGTTATGTATGTTTCGTGCGAAAAATTCATTAATGATTATGTGGAAAGCGTTAAAAATGTGAAATCAGCCAACACGTCTGACTTTAGAGATAAATATCGCAATGTTGATGTGCTTATGGTGGATGATATTCAATTTATTTCAAACAAAATGAGCACACAGGAAGAGTTCTTTAATACATATAACGAACTTTATCAAAACAACAAACAAATTATAATTGCATCCGACCGCCCACCTAAAGAAATGAGCGCGCTTGAAGAACGTTTGCGCTCGCGCTTTTCTAGCGGTTTGGTGCAAGATATTCAAATGCCAGATTACGAAACCAAAGTGGCAATTTTGAAAATGAAATGTGCCGAAGAGGGCTTTTTAATTGATAACGATGTGTTGGATTTTATTGCTTTAAAGGACTGCGACAGCATAAGAGATTTGGAAGGAATTCTTTCTAAGGTTACATTTTATGCCAGTTTGCTAGGCAAAAACAGCACAAGTTTGGAAGATGCACGTGAGGCACTTAAAGATTATGGCGAAAGCGAAAAAACAAATGTAGATGCAGATAAAATTATTAACGTGGTGTGTGATTTCTTTAAAGTTAACAAAGAAGATTTGGTGGGAAGCAAACGCAACAAAGAGTTTGTAGAGCCAAGGCAAATGTGCATATATTTAATAAACGATATGCTTAACATGCCGCTAACCGCCATTGGCTCAATCTTTGGCGGGCGCGACCATACAACAATTATGCACGCGCGCGATAAAATTAATGAACAACTAAAAACCAACCCGCACACCAAAGTGTTGGTTAACGACATAAAATCTAGAATTTCAAAAGCGTAATTGCTTTTGAATTTTTTATTTTTTTATTTTTTTCTTTTCAGTTGCTTTTCTTGCAAGAAAAGAAACAGCAAAAATAAATAAATAAAAAAAAGTAGCATTTGCTACTTTTTTAATTTTAAATTTAAAAGCCAAATTTAGCAATGCGCTCGGCACGCATTTCGTTATTATCCACACACTCGCCCAATTCGTTAGCCGCGTACCAACAATTTAATGCCTCGCAGTTTTCGTGCATAAACCTGCCAAAAGTTGGGTTAAAAATCAATGTGTTGCCGCAATCTGGGCAAATGCAATTTTTTGCTGTGTTTGCTTGAGTTTTATTTTGTGCGTTTAGTTCTCCCTTATTTTGATTATTTAAATTATTTTTAATTAAGCGTTGCAAAAAATTTTTGGATGTTTCTGTTTCTAAAATTGATTGCCTATCTTGCTCGGCACACTTTTTTAAATATTTTTTAATGTTCATTTGTTGCTCCTTGTGCTATTCTAACACAAATATAAAATTTGTCAATATGTATTTTGTTTTAGTTTTAATTATTCTTTTCTGTAACTTTTCTTTTAAAGAAAAGTTACAAAAGAAAACTAAAAAATAAACAAAAAACAAAAATACAAATTATAAAACACTGCCGTTTTCAATTTTAATTTCGTTATAAGGCAAGCTTGTTTCGGGCAGGTTGGTGCAAGTTATCAACGTTTGATATTTTGTTGTAAATTCAAGCAATCGGTTTTGGCGCGGCAAATCGAGTTCGCTAAGCACGTCGTCTAGCAGCAAAATTGGGTATTCGCCTATCTCATTTTTAACAACTTCCATAAGCGAAAGTTTTATGACTAACGCCACTGTTCGCTGCTGGCCCTGGCTGGCAAAATTTTTGCAATCTAATCCGTTTATTTTAAACTCTAAATCATCCCTATGCGGGCCAAGGCAGGTGTAACCGAGCTCAATTTCTTTATTTATAATTTTTTCAAACTGCTCGGTCAAATCCTCTTTAATTGGCTTATCTTTTGGCTTGTAACTATATTCAATTTCCAAATTTTCGTCTAGCGTAATTGCCTTGTGAATTTCTTTTGCAATAGGATTAAGATTTTTTACAAATTCAATCCTCTTTAATATTATTTTTTCGGCTGTGTCTATTAGCTGCGGAGTGAAAAGTTTAAGTTGCTCAACTTTACTAGCGTAACTTTCTGCTGACTTTAAAATTGTGTTGCGCTGGCGCAAAATTTTATCATATTTTAAAAGGTTGTATAAATAGTTTTTGTCAAACTGGCTTATTGAAATATCCAAAAATGTGCGCCTATCCTCGGGCACTTCTTTGATAAGTTTAAGTTCGTCCGGACTAAAATATACAACGGACAAAGTGCCAACCAACTCGGTGAGTTTAAGCACATTTAGGCCGTTAATTTTAATTGACTTTTTGTTTAAATTGTCCAAATAAATTTGCAAATTTTTTTTGCCTGCGAGCGTGGAAAAATCTAGGTCAATTTTCGCTTTGCTTTCGCCAAATTTTATAATCTGCTTATCCTTGCGCGTGCGTGGACTTTTGCCAATGCTAGAAATGTAAATGCTTTCTAGCAAATTTGTTTTGCCCTGCGCGTTTTTGCCAACAATAAAATTTAAACCACCCGCAAAATCTATTTTTGCCTGACCATAATTTCTAAAATTGTTTAGCCGAACCGAGTTAATTTGCATTAAAAATATTTTAACCTAAAAACAAAATTTTGTCAAAAGTTTAAAATTGTTTAAATAAAATATTTTTAAAAAATTAAATAAATATTCAAAAAAATTAATAAAAAATATTACAAAATGCGCAAAAATTATTAAAAAATTAAAAATTTTATAATATTTTAATAATTTATTTAAATATTTGCAAATTTATTGTATAATTAAATTATGGAAGAAATTAAAACATTAATTGAAAAAATAAAGGCACATAATTCGGAGTTTGAAAAATATTATTCGCAGCTTACACAATATAACCGCAAGGTGAATTTAACCGCCATAACCGAAAAGAACGAGGTTTTTGTTAAGCATTTTTTGGATAGCATTTTGCCAATTGCCGAAATTAAGCCGGGCGCGCGTGTGGTTGATGTTGGCAGCGGAGCAGGATTTCCAAGTTTGCCAATTAAAATTGTTAGACCGGACATTTCTTTAACAATGGTGGACAGTTTAAATAAGCGCGTAAATTTTTTAAATGTTTTGTGCGAAAAACTTCAAGAAACTCATTTGCAAAATTTTGCCATTGAAGAACAAAAACAAGGTTTGCCTTTTAATGCTAAAATGCACAAAAATAAACAAACTTACGCAAACATAAACGCAGTGCACGCCCGTGCGGAAGATTTTTGTTTAAACAACCGCGAAAAATTTGATGTTGCCGTTGCGCGCGCAGTTGCCAAATTGAACACGCTTGTTGAATATCTGCTGCCGCTTGTTAAGGTTGGCGGAGTTGTGCTTGCTTATAAAGGTAGCGGATATGCTGACGAATTAAACGAGGCACAAAAAGCAATAGAAATTTTAGGCGGCAAGGTTGAAAAAGTTTTAACCTACAATTTGCCAACAAGTTTGGAAAATGAAATTATAGAAAATGAAAATTTATCCACAAAAACAAATAAAGATACAGAAAACAAAAATTTAACAGAAAAACAAACTGAAACACTTGGCGAGCGCAACATTATTTTGATTAAAAAAATTAAACCAACACCAAAGCAATATCCGCGCGGGCAAAACAAACCAAAAACCCAACCAATTTGCTAAGGTTGAGATTGCCACGTCGTTTTCATGGTAAAAACTCCTCGCAATAACATAAAATTTCAACTTGTCATTCTGAGCAACGCGAAGAATCTCTAAAAAAATTAGTACAAAACAACAAAGAGATACACTCGACTCGCTTACGCTCGCTCGGTATGACATGATTTGTGTCATGTTGAGCAAGCGTTAGCGCACCGAAACATCTATGAGTTTGATAGTTTGTTGAGATTCTTCGCTTCGCTCAGAATGACGAGATGTGTTAAATAATCCCTTTTAATTTTAGGTAAACAAGCAAAACATTTATGTCGCTTGGGCTGACGCCGTCTATGCGCTTGGCTTGGCCGAGTGTGGCTGGCTTAAATTTGTTAAGTTTTTGGCGTGCCTCTATGCGCAGACCGGAAATTTGCGCGTAATCTATATTCGGCAATTTAATGTTTTCGCTTTGGCGAGCGCGGGCAATTTGCTCGTTTTCTTGCTTAATGTAGCCCTCATATTTAATTTCGGTGTTTACATATTCAAGCACGGCGTCTGGAATATTTTGGAACAAATTGAAATGCTTCTTTATGTCAAAAATCGTGATGTTGTTGCGCTTGATGGCATCGCGTAAAGTTAAGCCATTTTTGGTTTGGCTTTCGCCCTTTTCGGCAAACAAAATTTCTAGTTGTTTTGGGTTTTTCATGGTGTTTAGCGCGGCGTTAACTTCGTCAATTTGTTTTAATTTATTTTTAAAAATTTTATAGCGTTTGTTATCCACCAGCCCAATTTGTCTGCCAAGTTCGGTTAGGCGGATGTCGCAATTATCCTGCCGCAAAATTAGGCGGTGTTCGGCGCGCGAAGTCATCATGCGGTAAGGTTCAACAATGTCTTTTGTGGTTAGGTCGTCAATCAGCACACCGATATATGCTTGGTCACGCCCCAGCACGAAAGGCGGAAGTTTGTCGATATACCGTTGCGCGTTTATGCCTGCCATAATGCCCTGCGCTCCAGCCTCCTCGTAGCCGCTTGTGCCATTCACTTGTCCGGCAAAGAAAAGGCCGGCGATTTTTTTGCTTTCTAGGTTGTTTTTAAGTTCAAGTGCATTAATGCAATCGTACTCAATGGCGTAGGCAAAACGCATGATTTTAACTTGCTCAAACCCGGGAATAAGGCGGTACATTTTGCGCTGAATGTCCACCGGCATACTGCTTGAAATGCCCTGAACATAAACCTCGTCTGTGCCGGCGCTTTCTGGCTCTAAAAACAATTGGTGCCTATCCTTGTCCGCAAAGCGCATAATTTTGTCCTCAATGCTTGGGCAATATCTCGGCCCAATGCCGTTGATTTTGCCCGAATAGAGCGGCGCGCGGCTGATATTTTGGCGGATTAAATCGTTCATCTCTTCGCTAGTGTATCCAAGATAGCACTCGCGCGTGTTTTTAACCTTTTTGCTCATGGCGGAAAAACTTAAATTTAATGCGTCGCCCGGCTGAACTTCAAATTTTGAATAGTCAATAGATTTGCCGTCCACTCGCGCAGGTGTGCCAGTTTTGAAACGGCGGATTTCTATGCCTAAATCCATAAGCGATTTGGTGAGTTTTGTGCTTGGCTCGTAACCGTTCGGGCCGGTGAGTTTGGTGTAATCTCCAATTATTATTTTGCTGTTTAAATACACGCCCGTTGCAACAACCACCGCTGAGCAGCCAAACACTTCGCCCATAGAAGTTTTAACGCCAACAACGCGGCCGTTTTCGGTTAAAATTTCCGCCACCTCGCACTGCAAAATGTCCAAATTCTTTTGTTTTTCTAGCGTGCGTTTCATCTCGTTGTGATAAACAACTTTATCCACCTGCGCGCGCAGCGATTGCACAGCCGGACCTTTGCCCGAATTGAGCATGCGCAACTGCAACATGGATTTATCTGCATTTATGCCCATTTCGCCGCCAAGCGCGTCTATTTCGCCTGCCAACTGCCCTTTTGCCGTGCCGCCAATGCTTGGGTTGCAAGCAAGAAAAGCAATGCTATCCAAATTTAGCGTTGTAAGCAGAGTTTTTTTGCCAAGGCGTGAAAGAGCAAGGCACGCCTCACTGCCCGCGTGCCCACTGCCAATAACCACCGCATCAAAAAACTCCACACAATTTTCCATAATTTTAACTTTTAATTTTAATGCATTAATTTTTAAATAATTTTGTAATTTTTGATTTAATATGTTTGTTAATTTGTTGCCGCAAAATTGTTATTGAAAAATTAACGCAATTGAATATAAACTATTATATCACAAAAATTGCGTTTTTCAATAGTTTTAACGAATTTTGTATTGCAATGTGTTAAGAAAAACAAAATTCCGGTTAATTATAATTCTTAGATGGCACAAATACAAATAAAAAAAAGAAAAAAAACAAACTCAAACTGGTTTGTTTTTTATACGATTTGTTTTTAAACTTTTTAAATTATTTCTAATGTTAATAATTATTTTTTTTATTCTCATCGCTCTCCTCAAACGGGCGGACGCATTTAATAATTGCGTCCATAACCAAATCTTTGCTATCCGTGCAGCCAGATTTTAACCACTCGTCGATTATGGCATAAATGCCATTTATATAATAAGCGGAAAAATATTTTTGCTGGCTTTCTTGAATGTTAAAGCGTTTAAAAATTGGGTACAAAACATTTTCTTTTAATAGGTTATATTTGGTTATTGATTGCATCAATTTTGGATATCTTGCCGAAACTTGATACACCACCTTGTTTTGCTCGATATATGTTAAATATGGCTGCAAATATTCGGGCGTGATTAAAATTAAATTGCTTTTTTGTTCGCTTTTTATGTTTGCAATTACATCGCTGTGCGCCTCATCGAAAAACGATAAAAATTTTTTGTTTGTGTTGTCAATCGTTTCATATAGTAGGTCGTTTAATGTGTCATAATGCAAATAAAAGGTGGAGCGATTAACCCCAGCCTTTTTGCATAGTTCTTTGATTGTTATAAACTCATAATCCTTTTTGTTTAAAAGTTCAATAAGTGCCTGATTTAAAAGTTGAGCGGTGTTGAAATATTTACTTTCAAATTTGTTCATAGCACTTCTCCTTTTGCTTATTCTTCTTCGCTAATTTCTTTTGCAAGTTTCATTATGTCCGAGCCGTATTTTGCTTTGCCGTTTGCACGCAATTTTTTGTAAATTGGATAGTTAACTCCGCAACCAACAATGCCCACAACGCCAACAACAATTCCAACAACCATTGCTGCCACGCCCGAGCCAATAACTTTCATTGCCAGGCACATGCCAACACCTAAAACCAACGCGCTAATAATGCCAAATGTGTAAGCGAAAATTGTTGCCGGCAATTTAGCTTTTGCGTCTAGTTTTTTTAGTTGTTTAACCTTTGTTGCGTTTTTTGGAGCATATTCGTTTGCGATTTGCTCTGCATAAATTTTATCTGTATTCATATTTTACCTCCTTTATGAATTACATTTTCATTTTAGCGGCCAAATAGCAAAATATGAACAACACAAAGACCAAAATTTGTTGAATTGAGGAATAGGGTTGTTTTTTTATTGATATGGCAAATGAATAAAGACGGCGGGTGTAGAAATTTTGTTTTTTAAAAGATAATCTAGTGTGAAAAAATAAATATAATTGCAATAAGAAGTTCCGCAGTTTTTTGAAAAATAATAGCTTATTTTGTTTTTGTTTAAAAACGCGGTCAATTCGTCCAAATTAAAATTAGTTGTTAATGTTTTTTCGTTAAGTTTAGCTTGCAACTCTATGCTTATTTTGTTCTTTATCTTTGGCTTTTGACCAAGTAAAATAATTTTTTCATAATGCGTTGAGTTTAACATATCAACAATTTGTTCGGAAGATTTTGTTTTGTCATTTTTTAGATATAACAAATCGATTTCTTGATAGTTAAAATTGAAAACTTTCTGCTTGTTTTTAATTAAAAACTTTAACTTGTCTAACGCAAGTTTGCTAGAATTATTTTTACCTTCAAAACCCGCAATAAGTATCATGTTTTTCCTAAAAAGTTTTTTGAGTTTGTGTAATCTTTGTGAACGCACAATTAACCATGAGTATAACAGAACAAATCCACCTCTTTTTCCCTCAATAATCAACTGCTTAAATAAAATTGCTTTGAGGGTTAGCGGTGTGTGCGAACGACTTTGCGCTTTGCGCACCTAAGTGAGTGCGCACCGCCAACACTCACTAAATTTTAACTGTAACTCGCTAATTATTTACCAAGACAAAACTTTGAAAAGATTTTGTCAATTATTGTTTCGTTGGCGGTTGTGCCAGAAATTTCGCCAAGTGCGGTCCATGCCGATTTTAGTTCGGCAGAAATTATATCCATAGTGGTGGTGTTGAAATTTTTAATTGCGTTTTTAAGGTGCGCGGTGGCGGCTTTTACGCACTCGATGTGACGAGTGTTTGTTAGATAAAATTTGTTTTGGTCGATGTTTGATGTTATTATTTTTTCAAAAATGAGTTGTTTTAATTCATCTACGCCCTCGCCAGTTTTGGCGGAGATGTAAATGGGGTTTTGAGATTCTTCGTCTCGTTTCACTCGCTCAGAATGACATAAAGTGGATATTTGCTCAGAATGACATTGGGGGTTTTCTGTTTCTCTTTTGTCAAAAAGAGAAATCAAATCCATTTTGTTTATAACGTCAATGTGCGGTTTTTTTGTTTTAACTTGGCATGGTGCGTTTGGCTCGCTTAGGCGCAAAACAAGGTCGCACTCATCAATGGTCTTTATTGCACGTGTGATGCCAATTTTTTCAACCGTATCGGTGCTGTCGTGGATACCTGCCGTGTCGAACAACCTAAAAATGATGCCGTTATACTGATATTCCGCCTCAACAACATCACGCGTGGTGCCGGCAATGTCGGTTACAATGGCCTTTTCGCTTTTGGTTAGCGCGTTAAGTAGGCTAGATTTGCCAACATTTGGTGCGCCAACAATGGCAATTTTAACGCCGTTTTTTATGATTAACCCGTTTTTGCTGTCTGCAACTAGGTTGTTAAGCGAAGTTTCAATAGTTTTAAGTTTTTTAAGCGTGTTTGTTGTTTCGCTTGCCGAAAATTCATATTCGGGATAGTCAAGTTTTGCTTCAATTTCTGCCAAAATGTCCGTCAACTCGTTTTGGTGGTTTTCAATGCTTTCGCGCAAATTTCCTTGCAGCAGTTCGGTGCTGAATTTTGCTTGCATATCCGTTTCCGCGTTGATGATGTCCATAATCGCTTCCGCTTGGTCCAAACTCATTTTTCCGTTTAGAAAAGCGCGTTTAGAGAATTCGCCAGCAGTCGCCAACCTTGCGCCAAGCGAAACTACCTCATCAATTATGCACCGCGCCAAAAAATATCCGCCATGCGCTTGAATTTCCACAACATCTTCGCCTGTGTAACTGTGCGGAGATGGGAAAAATACAACTAGCGCGTAGTCCACAAAATTTTTAACATGAATTTTTTTAAGGTACATTTTGCGTGGCTCAAAAATCAAGCGTTCCTTAATAATTTTTTGCGCAATTTGTTTTGATTTTTTTCCGCTTATGCGCACCACCGCCACGCCGCTGTTGCCCGGCGGAGTTGCAAGCGCCACAATTGTTTCAAATTCCATAAAAATCCTTTCGTTTTTCTCTTTTTTAAAAAAGAGAAACAGAAAATAAATTTTAACAATATATATTTTTAACATTAAAACATTAACTAAAAAAATATTTGCTAAATATATTATAGCAAACATTTCAAAATTAATAAAACATTTTTAATTTGTTGATTATCCTTTTATTATTGTTTTAATTTTAAATTTTTGGCAAACATTGTGGTGGGAGGCATTTATGAAAAAAGAAATTACAACAAAAGATTTAATGGCATTAAACGAAATGATGACTTTTGAAAATTGGATGGCAACCAAAATGAAATTTTGCTCGCAAGCGGCGGCGGAAAAGCCACTTAAAACCATGTTTGCCGACATGGCACAAAAGCACCTTGAAAACCACAGCAAATTGCTTGCATATTTGAAGGCAAACGCAGGCGAAGGAGGAACAAAATAATGGAATTTAACACACAAAACACGCTGCAAGATGCACTTATTGCGCACAAATATTTAATTAGCATGTATTGCCAATATGGCATTGAAACCTCTAACGAAACACTGCGCAATTTGTTTTATGAAAACCAAAAAATTGCCAGCGAACACGACCTTAAACTTTTTAAAATTATGAACGAAAAAGGGTTTTACCCAAAAACGCCGGCGGCCGCAAAAGAGGTTAAGCAAACATTAAAAATGCACACACAAATGCAAGAAGAATTAACAAAAAATTTAGCGCAATCTAATAAAAAATAAAAGCGAAAAAGCTTTTATTTTTTTAAATTAAACTAACCGAATCCACCAAATTTTTTTTGGTTAAATTTTTATATTCTTTTTTATAAGCCACAAATTTATCGCTTAAAATTTTAAGTTGTTTTTTGGCGGTTGGTGAGGACAAATCCAAATGTTGTATTTTATATCTCAATCCTTGCAGGCCATTGTAAATTGCGCCAAGCTTTAAGCGTTTTTCCTCATCTTTTTTTGCCGAACTTAACACAATTTGTTGAGCGATGTTGGAAAAATAAACATATTTTATGCTTTCATATAAAGATTTTGCCGCTTGTTCTATATCTGTCATTTTTAACTCCTAATTATCTATTTTTAAATTTTTATCGTTTGTTAAATTCGTTTTATTAGAATATTTTTTAACACTTGAATTTGACGATTTGTTTTTGTTTATTAGGTTTAAAACATATTCTTTTTCAAGCAGTTCGCGAGTTTTTAAATCTAAAACATTTTCTTTTTGCTGAACGGTTGATGAAGACAAAGTTTTAATTTCATTTTTTAAATTTTCAATTTCATACAAAAGTTTTTCAACTTGAAAATTTTCGCTCGATTCATACTCTTGCATTAAGTTAGAAATTCTGGAAAGTTGCTTTTCGTGTTTCAAGCGTTTAAGCTCTTTTAATTTAAGTTTGGCATCCGCCCTTTTACAAAAGTTTACATAAATTGAGTGGCCGGCAACCGATGCAAAAAACACGCCAACGCAAATTAATGGCATTGCCAATAAGGTGAACCACGCCGAAATGCTTAGCAGACCCAAACAGCCAAACCCAGCAACGATAGGCAAGAGATACAAAACCTCTTTTACGCCAATTGGTTTTAAATTTTTTGCCGACATCATATCGGTGTAATTTAGGTAATCGGCATAACTGATGTCGGTTACCGATTTAATTTTATCTAACTTTTTCATTTGTTTTTGCATCCTTCATATTTGCCCCATTTCAAAACAAGTTTTCATGGGGACCCCGACTTGCCCCATTTCAAAACAAGTTTTCATGAGACCTCGATATTATTATATGCAAACATTTTAGCATAAAA
This sequence comes from uncultured Clostridia bacterium, assembly GCA_947628205.1. Classification (GTDB taxonomy): domain Bacteria; phylum Bacillota; class Clostridia; order Christensenellales; family UBA1242; genus Onthoplasma. The sequence goes on along the minus strand of CANQYX010000001.1, from coordinate 51,821 downwards.
CATAAGGTTTGTCAATATGCAAAGATAAATTATTTAATAAAACAAAAAACTTTTTACTTTTTAAAATTTGTGTTATAATATTAACATGAAAACAAGAATTTCAATTTATGTGTGTTTTGGCATTATTTGCGCAATTTGCATTGGTGTGTATTTTATAAACCCTGCCAACGCAGTTTTTCAAGTTACAATGAGTTTTGGGGCAAGCTTAATTGGTGCAATTTTTGTTGCTGTTACGCTAGAAGCCATAACTAACAGCAAGCAAAAGCGTTCGATAAAATCCATTCAAACCCATCTGCTTGCCAGCACAAAACAATCGTTTAAATCGTTTTATTTATGGCTGGGCAACTACCTAGTGCGCAAGTTTGAAATTGTTAATTTTGACCATTCCAAAATTGAAACTTCTGCCGAGCTATATTCAAAAATTTTTAGCGAATGCAACAGTAAAATTGGCAATTTGAGCGGCGCGGATGTTGAAAATATGCTGGATTTTATAATTTTAAAAACCAATCCGCTTATGGACAGTTTGGAAAAGCTTAACCAAATTATCAACGAAGAAATTGCAACATTGTTTACAAACGAAGTGTTGGACGAAGACGATGTTAATTATATAAATCTGTTAAAGAAACATCTTGCAGAAGCACAGTCAAGCGAAAATTTTAACGAGCTTACAAACGAATTGCAACAGATTTTAATCCAACTAAATTCAAAACAGGTAATGTGCCTAAATTTGGATGAAATGTTGACCGATAGGCTGATTAGAAAATTTTCTATGCCAAAAGAAAAATAAAGAGGGTTACTCTTTATTTTTTTGTTGTTTTTGCCTTTTTGGTTGAAGATTTTTTTGCAACTTTATTTGTTTTAGAAGCGGTTGTTGCCGCCTTTGTTTTTGCACTAGCCGGTTTAGATAAAACTTTTTTGGCAGATTTTTTTGCTTCCGCTTTTACTTTTTGTTCTTGTGCGTGTTCGTGCTCAATTAAGCAAGCACAATTGCCTTTTGCGTAAGTTTTTTCGTCATATTTTATATGGTGTTTTTCAAAATAATCCTTAATGGCAGCTTTTATCGCCTCTTCTGCCAAAACCGAGCAGTGCAATTTGTAGGCAGGCAACCCGTCAAGAGCCTCAACCACCGCCTGATTTGTTATTTCCAGTGCCTTTTCAATTGGCTTGCCCTTAATAAGTTCGGTTGCCATGCTGCTTGTTGCAATTGCACTGCCGCAGCCAAAAGTCATAAATTTGACATCGGTTATAATGCCATTTTTAACTTTAATGTACATACGCATAATGTCGCCACATTTTGCGTTGCCAACTTCGCCAATTCCGTCCGCGTCCGGCATTTCGCCCACATTACGTGGATTTTTGAAATGGTCCATAACCTTTTCGCTATATAACATGTTTCCTCACTCCTTTTTCTAATTCGTCCCAAACCGGGGACATTTTTCTGTAATATTCCACAATTTCTGGCACGGCTTTAATAACCGCATCAATCTCTTTTTCAGTTGTGTATTTTGACATGGTTAAACGCAAACTCCCGTGCGCCACCTCGTGTGGGCGGCCGATTGCAAGCAACACATGGCTAGGGTCGAGTGAGCCAGATGTGCACGCGCTGCCCGATGAGGCACAAATGCCCTTTTCGTCAAGCGACAGCAGCAAACTTTCGCCCTCAATGCCCTCAAAGCACATATTGAAATTGTTTGGCAAGCGGTTGATAGCATCGCCATTTAACGCGCTGTGTGGAATTTTGCTGAGTTCGCTTATTAATTTATCTCGCAATTTTGTAAGTTTCTTTGAAACTTTTGGCATTTCTTTAACCGCAAGTTCAAGCGCGGCGGCAAGGCCCACAATGTTTGCCACACTCTCCGTGCCGGCACGCTTGTTTCTCTCTTGTGCGCCACCCTCAATTAGTGGGAAAAGCGGAACGCCCTTGCGGCAATATAGCGCGCCTATGCCTTTTGGCCCGTGAAATTTGTGCGCGGACAGGCTGAGCATATCTATGTTCATTTTTTCAACGTCAATTGGAACATGACCAACCGCTTGCACCGCGTCCGTGTGGAAAATTATGCCCTTTTGCCTACACAACTTGCCAATTTCGGCAATCGGCTGAATTGTGCCAATTTCATTGTTGGCAAACATAATTGTGACCAAACAAGTGTCCGGACGAATTGCCTTTTTTAAATCGGCAAGGCGCACAATGCCATTTGAATACACAGGCAAATATGTTACCTCAAATCCATCGCGCTCCAACCTGTTTAGCGTGTGCAAAACAGCGTGATGTTCAAACGCGCTTGAAATAATGTGTTTTTTGCCTTTAAGCGCACCAAAACGCGCGGCGGACATTATTGCCTGATTGTCACTTTCACTGCCGCCAGACGTAAAAATTATTTCATCCGCGCTGCCGCCAAGGCATTTAGCAACTTTTGCGCGAGATTCTTCCACCACCTCGCGTGCCTTTTGGCCGAAAGTGTAAAGCGAGGATGCATTGCCATAATTTTCGCTGAAATATGGAAGCATTGCTTTAAGCACACTGTCATCAACTCGCGTTGTGCCAGCGTTATCTAGATATATCATTAAAACTCCTTTTAATTTTTTTAAAAGAAAATAAACTTTGAACAACTTTTAGCCTAATTATTTTGCCTTTCCAGCAAAAAAACAAAATAATTATGTAATTATTTTACCACAATTTAATTTATTGTCAACAAATTTTTTAAAAATAGGAAACTAAAAAAATATTTTTATTAATTTTTGACTAAACAATTTTTAAATTACATCAATATTTCGATTTGCCACACAAAGTCATGTTGAGCGAGCGAAGTGAGTCGAAACATCTTTTAACGGCATTCCACTAGATTCTTCGTGTTGCTCAGAATGACATGGACACACCCGATTTCTCTCATCAATATGACCTGAAGAGGATATTATAAGATTTAAGATTTTTTAATAAATTGAATTAAATTTTCTTTTTTATCCGCTGGCATAGACGAAATTAACTCATATAATTCGTTATCCCGTTTATATGTTTTATAATTAGGCGCAAAAAATTCCTCTGGCTCAACTTCAAGCGCGGACAAAATGTCGAACATTGTAGTTATAGGGATATTAAAAGGTTGAGCCTCTAATCTATTAATATAACTTTCACTTTTTCCAATCATTAAACTTAGTTCACGCGCAGTTAATCCCTTTTTGTTTCTAAAAAATGAAATTCTTAAAACTACTTCTTTCTTATCCATATCTTTATTATATTTTGATAATAATTTTATAAAACATAATCTCAATTGGCACGAGCGACAAATTTCTTACTATTTACCATTTGATATTAATTTTACTTGACCTGACATTAAGTATTTTATATAATTTTGTTATGAATTACTTAATGACAGATGGTAAAACTTGCGCGTTTTTTGGTCATAGATTATGGAGTGTGGTAGATTTTGACACATTGTTTAATTTTGTTAAAAATTTGGTGCAAGAAAAAAATATAACCCGCTTTTTAGTTGGCGAACATGGAAAGTTTGATGAACTTGCGTTTAAAGTATGTTTGGAAATTATAAAAATTTATCCACAAATTAAGTTGTGTTTTGTTAACAGCAATGTTGCGCCCACTAAACATAAGAAGCTAACTGTTGGCGATATTTACAGGGGTTGCGAGGAAATTAGTTATTTTGTTGAGGACGTGCATTTTAAAGCACGGATAACCAAAACCAACAGAAGTATGGTTGATGACTGCGACATTGTGGTTTGTTGTGTGGACATGGCAACAACGTCAAGTGGCGCACGGCGCGCAGTTGTTTATGCCAAGAAAAAGGGCAAAGAAATTTACAATTTATATCCATATAAAAAAAGTGGCGTAAGCCACCAATTTGCGTGAGATTCTTCGACTTGTGCTGGCGCGTGTCATCCTGAGTGTAACCGAAGGATCTCGCCAGCACTCGCTCAGAATGACAAAAATAATATTACTCAGGACACAAAAAGATACTACTCAGGACACAAAAAAGTATTGCTTAGAATGACACGGAAAAGTGTTGACGTAAGTCCACTAATTTGTGTGCGATTTTTTTAGATATTCGTTAATAAACGGGTTGAGTTCGCCGTCCATAACCGCTTGAACATCGCTCGTTTCGTAGTCAGTGCGGTGGTCCTTAACCATGGTGTATGGCTGGAACACATAGCTGCGAATTTGGCTGCCCCACTCAATGCGCTTTAAATCGCCCTTAATTTCGTTAAGATTTTGGCGGTGCTTTTCCTCTTCTAGCGCAACCAGTTTTGAGGTTAAAATTTTCATTGCGTTTTCGCGGTTCTGCAGTTGGCTGCGCTCGTTTTGGCAGGTAACCACAATGCCGGTTGGGATGTGGGTTATGCGCACAGCGGTTTCAACCTTGTTAACGTTCTGCCCGCCCGCGCCCGAACTCCTGTATGTGTCAATTTTTAAATCTTCATTATTAATTTTAACGTCCGTGCCTTGGCTAATAGCTGGCACAACTTCAACCGAGGCAAAACTGGTGTGGCGGCGCTTGTTGCTATCAAACGGGCTGATGCGCACAAGGCGGTGAACGCCCATTTCGCCTTTAAGTTTGCCATAGGCATAATCGCCCTTTATCCAAATTACAATGTTTTTAAGGCCGGCATCGTTGCCTTCAAGCTTATCCACAACCGAATAGTCAAAGCCATATTTTGCGGCAAACATTTTGTACATGCGCGCAAGCATAACAACCCAATCTTGTGCCTCGGTGCCGCCCGCGCCCGAATGGATGGTTATTATGCAATCGTTGTTATCGTATTTTTCGTCCAACAGCGTGCGCACATTAAGGTCGTCCACCCGATCCTTTAGCGCAAGCATTTCGGTGAAAGCGAGGTTTAAAAGCTCAACATCTGGGTTTTCCTCCAATCCCTTAACGCTATCTATAAGGGACTGCAACTCGGACTGCAATTTGTTAACCACCTCGAACAAATCTTGAATTGACTTAATTTCTTTGTTTGTCTGCATGGCGTAATCCAGATTATTCCAAAAAGTTAAACTTTCGCGCTCCTTCAAAAGGCCATTCAATTTTTGTTGTTCGGCATCCAAATTAAGGCAAGTTTTTGTAAGTTCAAACTTGTCCACCAACTTGGATAATTCTTCGCCAATATTTTCGATATTCATACGCAATATTATATCAAACAAATGCCAAAATTCAAAATGTTTTTGAAATGCATTTGTTTTTTTTGTTTAAGCGGTTTAAATTAAATTTTTTAAATTTCTTTTAACTAATAATTTTTAAATTTTCGCCTTTTTAAATGGTGGTTTTAAACTTTTGAATAAATTTTATAAAAAGCTGTCATTAAGTATAACATAAATCTTTATAACTATTGTTATAAGCATATTAAATTTATAATTTATTTTTATATAAATCGCACTCTTTTCCGTGCGCGTTTATTACGCCAATTGATTGTAGGTAAGAATAAATTATGGTTGAGCCAACAAATTTCATTCCGCGCGTTTTAAGGTCTTTTGAAATTTGGTCGGACAATGGCGAAGTTGTGCGAAGCGAATATTCTTCAAACACAATTTTGTTGTTTGTAAAATGCCAGATGTATGAATTGAAACTGCCAAATTCTTTTTGAATAAGTTTAAAAACTTTTGCGTTTGTTATGCTTGCCTTAATTTTTAGTTTATTGCGGATTATGTTTTTGTTGGCTAAAAGTTTTTCAATTTTGGCTTCGTTATAATTTGCAATTTTATCCGCGTTGAAATTATCAAACGCTTGCCCAAACGCTGCGCGCTTATTTAGCACGCGCTCCCAACTTAGCCCGGCTTGAAAACCTTCCAACAAAAGCATTTCAAAAAGCTTTTTGTCGTCATGCGTGGGCACGCCCCACTCGTTGTCGTGATATTGCACATAAAGCGGATTATTTAAATTTAACCAATTGCACCTTTTCATGATTTTATTTTAAACAAAAATTAAATTTCTTGCAAATGCTTGAATTTCTTTTGAAACTTTTATTGCAAGAAAAGTTTTTGAAAAGAAGTTTTTTTGCAAAGAAAAAAAGAGTTTTGATACTCTTTTTCTGATTTTGGTAATGATTTGAAAAGAAATTTAAGAATTGTAGTCGTATGGAATTTTGTTTTTCTTTTCGCCAAGCAAATTTAAAATGTAGCCATTTTCAACTTTGCACCACCAGTGTGGGTCGGGTGTTGGCAAACCTTCCATAATTTCCTGATCGGTTATATCGCTTTCTTTAACAACTTCTAGGTCCTCTATATGAATTGAGCAATCGGTGATATATCTGCCGTCTTTATCTTCAAATAGCACATCAAAACAATTGTATCTTATTTCGGAAAACCAAATTGTTCCGACATCGCCTTTATGAATGTTATATTTTTCATATTCTTTTTTATCTTTTAAAACTCTGACTTCATCATAAATTTTCATTCCAATCTCCTATATATGTAATTAATCTTAATTTTTCATTTGGAAAAATGATATAGATTGTTTTAACATTATAAATTTTATTTTTCTTTTCGTTTTTGCCTGGAATACTAATAAATAAACCTATTTTATATCCGTATTTGTTATGGGCTTCTTTTTTATAGTTACCTTTTCTATATGCGTCTTTTGCTTTCTCTTGTAATAAATTAATAAATTCATTTTTATCGGCATCTTTATAACCCATTTCGCGGAACCAACCGAGTTTACGTTTAAAAAAATCATTAGATTTTAAAGGGTCTATAATCAAGCCGATGTCATTTAATTTTGGAACATTAATTGCATATTCTCGACAATGGCAAAAAGGATGATAAATTCCGCGGTTACTTTTACCAATTGAAGAATAAGAATATGTTGAATAATCAAAATGTTCTGGTTTTTTGCCCTCTTCGTTTTTAAACCAACATTTATTGACAGTTACACATACCCAACAATGTGGGTCTGTCAAATTATTGTCAATTGACATGCCATAAGGTACACTTTCAAGCGTGAAAGGGCAAAATTTATCCTTGATTTGTATCCATTCGCTTGCATACGCTTTAAATATTGGCAAAAATTCATCTAATAAACCCATTATATCATTTCTCCTTTATTTTACATAAGAATAATAACTTAAAAAGTGTAAAATAAAGCTAAAAACTGACAAAAAGTAGGATTTTTAAAAAAAGAGTTTCGCAACTCTTTTCGTTTTATTGTTTTTTATTCACCAACAAATGGCAACAAAGCAATATTTCTTGCGCGCTTGATTGCTACGGTTAGTTCGCGTTGATGGCGAGCGCAGGTGCCGGTTTGGCGAGAAGGCAAAATTTTGCCGCCTTCTGCAATGTATTTTTTAAGCCTGTTGGCATCTTTATAGTCAATAGGTTTTTTATCTTGGCAGAAAGCGCAAACTTTGCGTTTGTTTTGTTGTTTGTGTGGTTTAAAGAATTTTTTCTTTTCTGGTTTTTCTGCCTTTTCAGTTTTTTCAACCTTTTCGGCTTCAACTTTTTCAGTTTTTACTGCTTTTGTTTTAGCAGTTGTTTTAACTTCTTCTTCCATTTTTACTCCTTTAATTGAGGTTACCAATTGAGATTGGGAACCGAAATTTAATCAAAAACCTGACAACTTGATTGGCAGATTTTTTATTCTTTTAAAAAATTTTTATATCTTTTAGATTCTTCGCTTGCGCTCAGAATGACATTAATAAATATTTGGCAAATACATAAATAAATATTTGGCAAATACATAAATAAATATTTGGCAAATACATAAATAGATATTTGGCAAATACATAAACAAATATTTCGCAATTGCGTAAATATTTAGTTTTTGTTAGAAAGGTAAATCTTCATCTACTGGTTGCAAATCTGCAACTGGTGCGCTTGCTTGTGGTTGAGCGGTTGAGCCGCCGGCAACACCAACGCCGCCCTCGGCCCCTTCGCCGCGTGGAGATAAAAATTCCACTTCGTCTGCAGTGATTTCAACCGACGTGCCTTTTGAGCCATCTGCACGGTCAAAATTGCGGATTTGGATTGAACCAACAACCGAAACCTTGCTGCCTTTCTTTAAAAATTTTGCGCAGTTATCTGCCGTGCCACGCCATGCGGAAACGTTAAAGAAATCTGCCTCTCTAACACCTTCTGCGTTGGTTACACGCCTTTGAACTGCCACTGTGAACCTGCAAACCGAAACACCGCTGTTGGTGGTGTTAAGTTCTGGGTCACGGGTTAAATTGCCTATAATAAACACTCTATTCATAATCTATTCTCCTAATCTAATCTTCTTAATTTTAATTGTGTCATGTTGAGCGTAACGGAGTGCAGTCGAAACATCTTTTTGCCCCGCTGCGAAACGAGTTCTTGCGAGGACCCTGTGAGATTCTTCGCCATCGCTCAGAATGACATCGTCGTGCCACACTTTTAAGCTAAATTATTTTGTTGGCAAAATAATTGTAAGCCCTTATGTGGGCACTCCTCTTTCTTGTCGCGAACATATTCTTGCTCTTGCGTTTACAATGAGCATTTTGTAATTTGTTTTTATTTTGCAACTATTATATAGCGCATTATATTGTTTGTTATTGAAAGCAATTTGCCAAGCGGATTTGGAACTTTGTTGCTGGCAGTGAAGTTAACCAACACATAGTACCCTTCGCGCTTCTTTTCAATTTCGTAGGCAAGTTTTTTGTTGCCGACGCGCTCTACGCTTTCAATTTTGCCACCATCTTTTTCAATCATGCTGTTAACTTGGGCAATTAATGCTTCTTTTTCTTCATCGCTTGATTGAGTGGGGATGATGTACATCAATTCGTAACTATTCATATAACCTCCTTATGGACTTGTGGCCTAATTAGGCAAGGAAACGCGCTTTTATTTCGACCTTATTTAACGCGTTTGCCAACTGGCAGAATTTGCGCGGGTTATTGCCACCGCCCCTGCTTTGCAAGCAAGGTTGCCATTTAGCATTTGTATAATAGCACAAAAGAAAACAAAAATCAAGAGGTTTAAAAAAAAATTGTTTAATTAATATATAAGCAAACGCGCGTTTGCAAAATAAAATTAAATTTGATAAAATAAATATATGTACATCTCCGCACAAATTTTTATTGTGGTTTCGTCTGTATTATATGGGCTAAGCTGTTTGGCGAAAGACAAAAAAATATTGTTTGTTGTGCAAATTTTTAGTTCGTTATTTTATGGTTTGCACTGCTTTTTTATGGGTGCGGTTGTTGGCGGAATTGTAACAATTTTCGACATTTTGAGAGTGGTAATTTTTTATATTCTTGAAAAGGTGGGCGGCACGCAAAAGCAAAAGATTTTTTCCGCCAGCATATTGTTTGTTATTGCCATAATTTGTTCGGCGTGTAGTTGGGAAGGGTGGTTTTCCGCACTGCCTTTGGCCGGAGCGTTAATTTTTATTGTTGCGCTTGCAATATCCCGCCTGTTGCTCATTAAATGCGCAACGCTAATTAGCGGAATGTGTTCGGCAACCTATTTGTTTTTATCTAACTCTAGGTTTGGCGCGCTAGTTGAGCTTATTCCTGTTGTGTTGGCGTTGGTGGGCATTGGCATTAGTGTGGCAAAAATGGTTAAGGAAAAGCGAAAAAACACATAAAAAAAGTGAACCTAAATGGCTCACTTTTTCTCTATTAATTTAATAATATCTTTAAGATTATTGCATTGATTTAAGAACCTGATATCCGACACATAAACTGCTTTAAGATTTGTGCAGTTGTCGAACATGAAGTCCACCCAGCTATGCATTTTTTGCAAAGAGAAGCTGGTTAAATCTAATTCGGTTAAACTATTGCAACCTTTGAACATAGACCACATAGAACTTACATTAAAGGTGTTAAAGCTGGTTATAACCAAATTTTCAAGAGAAGAACACTCGCTGAACATTAAATACATAGATTCAACATTGGAAGTGTCGAAGTGGGATAAATCCAACTCTGTTAAAGAACGGCAACCTAAGAACATTTGGGTCATATCTTTAACCTTGGAAGTGTTAAATGAAGAAACATCCAAAGTTTTTAAACTATAGCAAGCGCAGAACATGTTGAACATGGATTTTACATTGCAGGTGTTAAATCCGGAAAGATCCAACTCTTCAACGTTCAAGCAGAAGTTGAACATTTGGGTCATATCCACAGACGCGGTTGTGTCGAAATTGTTGAAAACGATTTTTGTTAATAAATAGAACGGACCACCTTCTGGGCGAGGATTTTCAATTTCGTTTTCAAACATATCTGCAAGATTTTTTGATGCATGGATAACGTTTTCTGAAAGGATGTAAACATCGCATGTGTTTTCTCCGCTGGCTACTCGGTAAAGGTATACATCTTTAGAAATTCTTTCTGGCACAATGCCATCAATAATGTTAATTCCATTTACAACATAACTATCTTTTTCTGTGTAGAAGTCAAAGGTAATGCTTGTAACAAATCGTTTATCGCCAGAAACGTAACCCTTTATAATTTTGTTCATCCTTTCGCCATCTGGAGTGTTGATAGGAAGTTTTTGGCTGACATCGCAGAAATATCCCGGTTCGCCCGGTTTATCCAAACGAGCGTTAACTTCGCTAATGTTCAATTCGTAGTTCTCTGAGCCTGATCTCCAACTTGTGCCGAAAGTGCCAGTCATTCTGCGGCTAAATTCAAACATGTTTTTGCTTGTTTCGTTTTGCGGAATAACCCACAAATCACTTGCATAAAGCGAGAAAATTGATGTGCCATAGAAAACTTCTTTCATGTTAGTAACGTTTCTTGTGTCGAAAGTGGACATATCCACATAACAAGCATCGCACCACTTAAACATGCCTTGCATATTGGTTAGGTTTTCTGTTTTAAAACTATCAAGATCCAAGGTTAAAGCGCCACAATAATAGAACATTTCGCTCATATCTGTAACGTTTTCTGTGTTAAAGCAAGCTAAATCTAAATACAAAAGCGAATCGGTGTGATAGAACATTTTTGCCATGGTGGTTGCGTTTGAAGTGTTGAAGTTGTTAAAGAAAATTTCTTCCAACATGGTTAAATTGTTAAATAAATTTGAACTATCCTGATCGGTTGCAATTTTATAAACAGACAATATGTATAAATCTTGCAATTCGTCCGCCCTAATTCCGCGATATAAATAAACATCCTCGCTCAATTCGGTAGATTTAAGCCCGTCAATTAAATTTACACCATCAACAACATAAGCATTTTCAGAAGTGTAATAATCAAAAGTTATTGTTCTAATGTTTTTTGATGCGTCTACAGTTTGTTCCTCGCCATTTTCGTCAAGAAGTGGGTTTCCGTCCTCATCCAACACTGGCACATTTTTTATTGCAGAGTTAAACTCTTCACCCGTTGGCAAACTTGCCTGTGTTTTGGTTGCAGGCAAAAAACTTGCGCCGTTTCCGCCCGTTGTAGGGTTTGCAAAAATAGGAGTTGCAAACATAAGCAACACAGCCAAAACGAAGGTTAAAATAGCAATTGAAACAGCGGTATATGTTTTTTTGTGTTCCCACTTGCCGTGGGCAACCTCATCCATTAAATACATATTAATACCCCCTTTGTACCCTTAGTACAGGCACATTATACCACCGATTGGGAAGATTGTCAATACCCTTTTTAAAATTTTTTTGCTAAATTTCAAATTTTTTTTAAATTTGCTTGGAAATTTTAAAATTTTGTGCTAAAATTATTAATTTTTAAACCGAATTTCTGCTAATTTTGGCCTTTTACCTATTAATATATATATGTTATGCAAATAAAAAAAGGGCAATGCCCTTTTAACTTTGTGCAATGTCTTTAATATAATCCCAAAGTGTTGCCTCGCTTAAACTATCGCAAGAAAGGATGTTTATGGTGTCCACAACAACTCCATCAACCACCACTTCCACATTGCCAACAATTTGGTTTTCTTTAACCGAATTTAGCATGTTTGGAAGGTTGAAATTGAGGCTGTAATTTGGAGTTTCGTCAACTTTTGAAATTAATTTAAATTCGCGTTCTAATTTCAGTTTGGCTTGGCGGTTTAACCCTTTAATTTTTATGGTTTTGTTAGATATGTCGTTTTGAGAAAGCAGAGTTTTTGATTTAAAGTTATCAAAGCCATAATTTAAAAGATCGCTGGCAAGTTTAAAGCGTGCCTTGCTGTTTTCTACGCCCAAAACAACCGAAATTAATTCCATGTCCGCGCGTTTTGCGCCCACCGCCAAACAATATTTTGCTTGGTTGGTTGAGCCGGTTTTTCCGCCCGTGCAGCCCTCGTAAAAGCGAGAAAGCCGATTGGTGTTAGTCATTTGTGTGGTTCTGCCCGATGGATGAACAAAATCTTCTAGCCAAATGTGTGAATATTCGTGATAAACGGGATAATTTAACACCTTATTTAAAACGATTGCTTGGTCGTAGGCAGACGAAAAGCCATCTGGCGTGGGTAGTCCGGTGCAATTTGCGTAATGTGTGTTGTTAAGCCCCAACTCGCTTGCGCGCTCATTCATCAAAGCCACAAAATTCTGCTCGCTGCCCGAAATGTGTTCGGCAATTGCCACCGAACTATCGTTTGCGCTGGCAATTATAACCGATTTTAAAAGTTCGCTAAGTTTATAGCCCGCGTTTGCATCCAAAAACACTTGACTGCCGCCCATTCCGCTTGCGTTTGCACTTACTGTTACTGTGTCATCTAGCGCAAATTCGCCCGCGTCAATTTTTTCTAGAGTAATTAGAATTGTCATCAATTTTGTAACGCTGGCAATTGGCAAGCTTTCGTGCGCGTTTGTGTCCGCCAAAATTTTGCCCGAACTGCGCTCGATTAGCACGGCAGATTTGTAATTTACATCACTATCAAACGCGGCATAAGCATTAATTTTTGCTTGTGGAAAAACTAAGCAACAAACAGCCAACGCAATTAATAAAGCTAAACAAACTTTCTTTTTCATAACTCTCCTTTTTGTTAAACGCGTTAAAAAAGGTTTAACAATTTGCTAAACCTATTTTTTGTAATATTAAAAATTTTATGTATGCATTTCAACAAGAAATTAAAAACTAAAAATCATTTTCATCATGTTTTTAAATAGCGAAATATAAATGTTTTGCCCTTTATGAATAACAATATCTGCCTTGCCAATAATGTCCTGCCGCTTAACATAATTTGTGGATAAACCGCTATCTAAAACGGTTAGCACATCGTCGCTGCCCGCCCAGTTGTCGCCTATAAGCAGATATTCGTTGGCAAACAATTTTATCATTTTTTGCCCGTCCGCTCGCTCAACCACCCTATCTGGGCTGGTTTCCGCATAACTGTTTAATAAATTTAAAAATGCAAAATAATGGTTTGCTGCGCTTTCGGTAACAATTTTGTCATCTCGCGGATAAGTTATATATTCAGGCATGGTGTAAAACAAATTCTCGTTAACATACAAATTAAAATGCTTATCTTCGCCCTGCGTTATATAAAAGGTGTCGTTCGGGCCGGCAACCAAACGCTTAATAATGGGTTTTTCGTTCCAATCAACATGAGCCACCACAATGTCGCCACAATGCACATCGGCATATTTGTTAATATACACCCTATCGCCCTGCTCATTTTTGTTGGAGACAGTTGCATTAAGGGTTGGAAACATGGAAATATCGTAAATATCTGTTTTTATATAACAAACGCCAAAAACAATGTTGACAATCGAAAAAAAACCACAGCAAACCATAAGCACCGCTAAAACTCCGCCAACAATGTTGAAAAAAATGCGTTTACCCCTAAAATCCATATAATTTATTATATCAAAAAAACATTTAAAGTAAAATTAAATTTAATAAGTTTGTATTATTTCGACCAAATTTCAAATTTATTTAGCAATTATTTATGTTGAAATTCTAAACAAGTTTTAACATAAGTGTCCACCTTAATTAAATTTTCCCTATTTAATAAGGATAGATTTTTTGCAAAATCCGCACTCTCAACTTCGCTAAAATTTTTGTTTAAGGTGTTAAATTTTTGTTGCCCTAAAAGTTCGTCAACCGAAATGTTGAAAAGTTTAGCAAGCGTAATTAGCGTTTTAATGTCCGGCTCGGCCTTGCCAGTTTCGTAAGATGAATAAGTTGTTTGCGGAATGCACAACAAACGCGCAATTTCTTTTTGAGTTATTTTAGATTTTGTTCTATATTCTTTTAATTTTATTTCCATATAAAAATTATAGAATTTCGACAAACTCTACCCAAAAAGTTGTTAAATTTTAACCTTAAATAGCAAAATATTTGTTAAATAATTGTTGATATAGCAAATAAGTTGCTAAAATATTGGCATTCTTACCAACAAATTTGGTAAGAAAAAAGACCTTCCTTTCCCCTTTTAAGAAGGTCTTTTATTTTATAGTTGATAATTGATTGCTTTCTATAATATTTGTTGCTGGCGTTAATACAAAATTTAGTGATAATGCCAATTGCTAATTTTGATTATAAGGTTAATGCAGGATAAGCATTATGCTATTTAAAATAAGCGCGCTAACTATATTAAAATAAGCGTTATAACTATAACATTAAGTTTAATTTTCTTTTGGCTTAAAAAACAAGTGCAAAAATTTTTGAAAATTTTACAAAAATTTTAAAAATTCGTAATAATTTAGTTGACTTTAACATAGAATAATATTAAAATGTACTTGAAAGATAGGGGGGGGGGCGCCGATATTAAGGTAATAAATTTGGCACTAACAGCCAATCAGTTTAACCTTAAAAGCGCGTTTTCCTGCTTATCAAAGATAGAATTTTTTTGAGAAGGAGGAAAAATGAAAAAATTTTTATCATTAGTTACTGGCTTATCGGTTGTGGCTTGCGGCGGCGCACTTTTGGTTGGATGCGGCGAAAAGAAAACTCCACCTCCACCACCACCAGCGCAACCAAATTTTGTTGTTTCAGAAAACGTTAAAACCAAAGTTGCTGAAGCAATTAATGTTATAAACAACGATGTTTATAACAAACTTACTGGGCAAAAAAATTATACTGTTGATGGAACGGAAGACGAAGTTGAAGCATTAACAGAAGCCCAATATTATGTTGAACTGGGCAAGGTTGAAAATGTAACCGATGTTCAGTCAATTGAACTTGGCGGTGTAACTTACGATGCACAAGCCCAAGTTAGTGTTTCTGTTGGCAACAACAACTTTATTAAAGATAAGGCCTTTACCTATTCTTTAGGCAGCCTTAAAATTGCAGCCCCTGTGCTTGCTTTTGAGTTGCGCCCAACAATGACAATTAAAGTTAACGGCACAACTTTCAATTTAACCAATGTTCCAGCTTTAACTGTTGGCAATTTGGAATTCCAAGAAGTTGTAACGCAAGTTGGTTCGCACAACAAAGTTACACCTGTGGCAGACAAAACAAATGAATATGATGTTACATTAAAACAATCTAACTCTTATTTTGTTGCAAAATTGAAAGCGGAAGATAAAGCCGATGCGGTGCACTTCTTAACACGCAGCAAAGTTAACAACGAAACGCGTTTCGGTTTCACTCAAGTTGATGAAGATGGTTTTGGTTTCTATTTCAACTATAAAGAAGATGGTTCTGTTGACCCAGCCCTTAATGGCACAACAAGAGAAATGAGTGTTTTGCATGTTAATGGCGAAACTGCTAAACAAGCAAATTTAAAATTTAATTTAAGTGTTGTTCAAGGAGATACTGAATTTGCAAAATTGATTGAAGATGCAACAGATGGCGTTGTAACCCTTCCTTGTGACTTTGAACTTACAAACAGAGTTACTATTACAAAAAATGTTACAATCAATTTAAACGGCCACACAATTAAATTTGCTAAAAACAACGATGAACCAGATAGTTTTGGTTTTGTTATAACAAATCCTGGCAAATTAACAATTAATGGCGAAGGAACAATTAGTTCTGGTTATCAAAAAATATTTGGAATTAAAGATGAACGAGCTCTTCAAGGAGATATAGGCGAACAAAGAATTGCCCTAGAGATAAATGGCGGCACTTTTGAATCTGCCAATTGCGAAGTTCTTTATGTTCAAAGAGGTAGGGCTATTATAAATGGCGGCAGTTTTAAATCTACCGACACTACTTATAACAAAGACGGCAAAAACTTCACTTTGAACTGTTTTAACAAAGAGGCTGGAGTAAATTCCCTTATTGTTGTTAATGGTGGCTCTTTCTATAAATTTGACCCATCTAATTTAAAAAATGATGATAGGCAAGGAACTTACTTAGATATTACCACCACAACCGTTGAACCAGGCGAAGAACAAGATTGGTTTAAAGTTGTTCCTGTTAAAACAATTGAAGTTGCAGATTATGCTGCTTTGAAAGAGGCAGTTGCAACCGCAAATGCGGGCGACACTATTAAGTTAACCGGCGATATTAGCACAACAGAAAATGATGTTCTTGAAGTAAACACAACTTTAACTCTTGATTTGGACACTCACTCAATTAGTGCAGACAATAGCCAAGCAAGCGCAGACAAGAAAGCATATTTGTTTAAAGTTGTTGCTGGCGGCAAATTAACAGTTGTTGGCACAACCGGCTCTATAACATCTAAAAATCAAATTCCGCTTGCAACAGGTGCAGAAGATGCAGTTCTTATTGTTAAAGGTGGCAATTTCATTAACAATGCACCAGAGGGCGCAAATTTAAATCATGAAACGGTATATTGCTTACAAGGCAAAATTGAAATTTTGGGCGGAACATTTAAAACTGAAAACAAAATGACCACAGATGGCAAATTGTTTACAATCAACTGCAGCAATGCTAAATACAATGAAGGCAAAACTTCTATAACAATAACTGGCGGCAAATTCTGGAAATTTGATCCAGCATCTCCTAACACAGATGACGCTTCATCTTATGTTCCATTAGGTTATGCAACTAAAGAGGTTGAAACTGACTGGAAAGAGGTTGATTTGGCAGACGAAATTTCTGTTTCTGACGAAGCAAATTTGCGCGAAGCACTTCGAGTTGCTAAAGTTGGTGCAACAATTAAATTAGGTGCAGAAATTACTTTAACAAACAAAAGTTATGCATTTTCTGTTAATAAAGACCTAACCTTAGACCTTAATGGAAAAACACTTAACGCTAATGCAATGGTTAATACATCCACATCTTCAAAAAGATTATTCAATATTGCTTCTGGTGTTCATTTCACTGTTAAAGATTCCTCAAACGGCACAGGCAAAGTTACAACTAATACTGTTAGAATATTTTGGCTACACAAAAATGATGTTGAATTAACTATTGAAGGCGGCAAATTTGAAACCGCTGATTCTGTACTAGTTTATGTTGAAAAGGCAAGCAAGGTTGTAATTAATGGTGGCTCATTTAAAACCAGTGCAACCAGCGCGCAATATTTGTTAAACATTTATGATTCTGCCGTTAATGCATCAATTACAGTTAATGGCGGCGAATTTAAAGATTTTGACCCTAAAACAACTAATGCTAATGACGAAGGCATTAAACTAGGTGACAATAAAAAATCTGCTCCAACTTCAGATGGTCATTCAGGCGACGGAACATGGTATAAAGTTGAAGATAACGACGCTGAATAAAACTAAAATGTAATAAAAAAGCAAGTGCAAATGCACTTGTTTTTTTTGTAAGGTTGCAATGATATTGCAAAAACTATTGAGATCCTTCACTTTGTTCAGGATGACATCAGGTTTGACATTTATTGTGTCATTCTGAGCAGCGCGAAGAATCTGTGAAAGATATGCTCGATTCGCTTTTTACCCCACATGTCATACCGACCAAGTGAGCAAGGCGAACGCGTGGAGTGTATCTAAAAAGGGAATTATTCCCCTTTTGACTTTAAAAATTCTTGAAGTTGATATTCTGTCTTTTTAAAGAAATCTTCTTTTTCTTTTAGTGTTTTTAATTTGCCGTTGTTTGAGTTGTTTAAAACTGAATAGAAATTGCCAAAAATGTTATCCCAACTAAAGCATTTTGTTTTGTCCAGCCCAATATAGTCAGCAACATTTTCTGTTCCTACTGGCGCAACCGGGTGCAAAAGTGTGTTGGCAACAAACAGCATTTGCAGTGTGTTGGCAGTGAGGGTGGCAAGTTTGTCGCTCGTATCTGCCAAATTGACTTCTTTTGCCCAGGTTTTGTTAATGTTGCGGATAAACACGTCAATTGCGTTATACACTTGGTGGAACTTTTTATCTGCCATAAAGCGTTCAACGTCCAAAATTGCCTTTTTGCAGGCGGACAACGTTTCTGCACTAATTTCTGCACGCGGAATAACGCCGCCAAAATTGTTTTGGGTGGAATAGAACACTGTGCGTAAAATGCGGTTATATACATTTGTTAACAGGTTTCCCTCTAACACCATAGGGTCGGCATCCTCCGGCTTGGCGTTTGGGTTAAATGCCTTAGGGCTAAGGCCAACATTGTTGTTTGCCAAATTCATTGCCATAAAGTGAATGCGGAACTGTTCGGGTGTGTAATAGCGCAAAAACTCGCTAGCCATAGGCGGTTTTACTGCACCCGAAGAACTTGCCTTGCTGTTCATGTAAAGGATGGATTTTATTGGGCAAATTTTGGTTAGTTGCAACTTGCCCTCGGGCGCGTTTAATTGTGGGTTTTTGCCCTGCATATACAAGAACATTGCTTGTTGTGCTGGGCCGTAGAAATATAAATTATCCTCGCCCATAAACTGATAAACTTGCGAGTTTTTGCTGCACCAAAACTTTTTCCATTCGTCTGCTGGCTTGCCAATTGATTCTAAATATGTTTTTGTGAATGATATTGGCGCCCACAAACTCTCAGGCCAAACATAAAAGGTTTGGTTTTTAACCCCCTCAATTTCAGGGCATGGAACGCCCCAATCAATATCGCCCGTAAGCCTAAACGGAGTTAGCGTTTTGCCCGTGCGATATTTAATTTCGTTTTTGGCAAGAATTTCGCATGCGCGCTCGCGTTCGGGCAGTGTTTCAAAAACAATGGTTAGGCTTGGCATTTTGTCGTTTTTAGTTGTGTCGGTGTAAGGTGGCAAAAGTGGCTTTAACTCGGATAATTTTGTGGCATATTCGCGCTTAATGTAAATTTCTGGCTTTTTAAAGAACTCGCGGATTTCTTTAACCATAAACTGAGGAGTATCTCCATCCTTTTCAATTGAAGTTATCCAATCGGACAAAATTGGAATGCAATCCTCCAAACTGAAATACAAATTTTCCACCTTAACAAGTTTTGGTTTTTCGCCCGAAAGGGTGCTTACTGGATCAATTAAATCTTGTGGCAGATATTGATGCCCCAAACTGCACTCATCCGCATAGCCATGCTCGCTAGTGCAGCCCTCTATTGGGCATTTGCCAACCACCTGACGCCCGTTTAAAAGGCAGTTGAATTTTGTGTCGTAAAACTGATAAGATGTGTGCTTTTTAACCATGCCATTTTTAAAAAGTGTGGTTACAAAATCGCGGCTGACCTCTCTATGAATTTCCCCCGCCCTGCCAAGTGCAGACGCGCCAAAAAAATTAAACCCAATTTGATAATCTAAAAAAATTTGCTTTTGTTTTTCGTGGTTGAAGGCAACATATTCGCTCAAATTGTTAAACGGGCAATTTCCCTTTTCTTTTAACTGCCTAAAACTTTCCACCGCGGTTGAGCCATAGCAATCCGTGCCAGAAACGAACACAACATTTTCCGCGCCAATTCTATCTCGCAAAAAACGCGCAAAAATATCTGCGCGAAGCGTCATCCCCACATGGCCATAATGTAAAGTTTTGTTGCCATATGGCATGCCAGAAGTTACAACTGCGCGCTTTGGGAAATTTGGCCTTGGTTTAACAAATTCCATAATATATCCTTTTAATTTTAAATGCTTAAAAATAGTATAACACAAATTTAAAATGTTGTAAACAATATTTTTGTTATGGGGAAATAAATTAAAAATTTTTAATGTTCCATTAATCAGTTGACTTTAAATTGGGTGGGTGTTAGACTAAAACCAGGACTGAATGATTTAACTGGTATTTGTCTAAATGCGTTCCTGCTGAAGAATAAATCTATTTTGCTAAATAATAAACAAAAAATATGCCGTCCGGCATATTTTTTTGACTTTTTGTTGATTTTATGATATAATGCTTGCATAAAATTTTAAAGGTGGGTTATGGTTAACGATTTAGATATTCTTATTAACGAAACATTAAAAATGTTTAAAACAAAAACGAAAGAGCAACAAATTGAGGCGCTGAAAAAAGAAAATATGTCGGAAGAGGACATCAATTTTGTTATAAATGGAAAAATGAACAAAAAACAAATTAAAAAGGCAGAAAAGAAAGGCAAAATTGGCGCGCACGAAATTTTGTTGAGTGTTGACGAGCGCGGCGAAATTTTAAAACACATATTAAAAAATATGCCAGTTGAAAAACGGATTGATTATTTGGTTAATATGGGTGTTGGCAAACAGATGGCGGAAACTGTTTCAAATTTGCTTGACGAATTGGAAGCCAACAACAAAAAAGTTGACTAGTAAATTTGTTTTAGATATAATTTAAAAGGTTAAAGTAAGGAGGGGTAAATATGCCAAGTGGAAGTCATGCTGGTGGCGGAAGCAGCCATTCAAGCGGAGGAAGTGTTGGCGGTTCTAGCCACAGCGGCGGCGGTGGCGGATTTCATGCTAGGCCTTATGGCCCAGGTGTTGTTATAATTAACAATCGCCCTTATAGGATGGGTGGCGGCGCAGGTTTTGGCTATGTTTTAACGTTGATTTTAAGCGTTGTTTTGCTTTTTGTTGGCTTTGCTGGAATTAGCCTCTTTACCAGCGGAAACAGTGAAATTTCGCGCGCCAAAAAAGATTATGTTTATTATCAACAATTAAAAGATTTTGCCTTGGATAAACGCGAACAGGGCAACAGTTCGTATATTGTGTCGGTTACAGTGGACCATATTGAATATCACTCGGCGTGCGGAAAATGGTTTTTGGTGTATTATGTGCCAATTTCGCAAAACAGAAAATTGAAGGGCTGGACTTACGACCTTTACACCCAAGCGGAAGCAAATGCAATGCGTGGGCAAGATATTGAAATTGCACTTGAAAAACCTTTAAGTGAAATTGATGAAGATACAGACAGCGTGCCAGTTGAAATGCCATTAGATATTAACCGTGATGGCGATTATATTTTGGCAAAATCTAACAAAACAACCGGCATAATTATGATGGTTTCTGGCTTTGCAGGGTTTGTTGTTTTGCTTGTTTTAAGCGTGGTTATAAAGAAAAAATTTGCAAAACCTTATGCGGACAATTCTAATTCCGCGCCAAGCAAAACCGAAAACAAAAACGAGGAAAATGTAACCTATTGCGAATATTGTGGTGCGCGCATAAATAACAATGTGGATAAATGTCCGGAATGTGGCGCAAGGCATAAAAAATAAAAGCGGTGCAAATGCACCGTTTTTTATTTGTTGTTAATTGTTGCCTTAATGCGCCTTACTCCTGCCGAAACTGCCTCTTGTTTTGCAATGCGGAAATTAACTAGTTCGCTTGTGTTTTGCGCGTGTGGGCCACCGCAAATTTGGAAGTCCACATCGCCAATGCGATAGATTGAAACAATTTCATTTTCATCTGCCTTGTGTATGCCATAAGCACCTGCTGCCTTTGCCTTACCAAAAGGCATTTCAACGCGCTCAACCGGAATGTGGCGATTGATTGCGTCGTTTACAAACTTTTCAAGCGTGGCAACTTCTTCATCGGTCAGTTTGCGGTCGAAATTAAAGTCAAAACGCAGGCGCTCGCTTGTAATATTGCTGCCCTTTTGCTCTATGCCCGTGCCGAACATTTTTCTAAGCCCAGCCAAAAGCAAATGGCAAGCGGTGTGCAGGCGAGTTGTCCAAACGCTATCATCTGCCAAGCCACCTTTAAATACGCCAGCATTTGTTGTTCGCGCCAGTTCTTGATGTTGTTTAAATGCCTCGTTAAATCCGTCTAAATCCACATTAAGCCCACGTTCAGCTGCCATTTCTTGCGTTAGTTCAATAGGGAAACCAAATGTGTCATAAAGCCTGAACGCGCTTTTGCCGCTTATGGTGTTGTCCTCTACAAAATCTGGGTTAGAACGCATAAACGCATTTTTGCGCGCTATGCTTGCTACCACTTTTTCAAACTCCTTGTTGCCAAGTTCAAGCGTTTTGTTAAATTTGTCAATTTCCGTTTTAATACTTGCCAAAATGTAATCTTCTTTTTCTTTTAATAGCGGATATGCTTCGTCATACACTTCATTGATGTAAATTTTTGCAATTTCAAGCAAATTGTCGGTTGGCAAATTTATTTTTTTTGCATGCCTAATTGCCCTGCGCATAATGCGGCGCAAAACATAACCTGCGCCTATGTTGGATGGCAAAATGCCGTTTTCGTCACCAATAAGCATAACCGAAGTGCGCACATGGTCGGCAATTATGCGCATGGATTTTGTTTCCTCCTCATTAGCGCCATACTTAATATTCAGTGCCTTTTCCATATATGAAATTACGCTAGCAAACAAATCGGTTTTATAGCCATCTGTTACGCCATTTAAAAACATTAGCATACGCTCAAAGCCAAAGCCAGTGTCCACATTTTTATTTTCTAGTGGCACATATTTGTTGCCGGCAAGTTTTTTATATTGCATATACACATCATTGCCAATTTCAACATAGCGGCCGCACTTGCAATTTATATCGCACACACCAGAGTGCGTAGGTTTGTCCCAGCGCGGATAGAACCACTCGTTATCCGGCCCGCATGGGGTGTTAACCGTTCCTTCAAGTTCCCACCAATTGTCCGCTAAATAGAAAATATTTTCTTTTTTTATTCCCAAATCCATTAAAAGTTTTGCAGTTTCTTCATCGCGAGGTGCGCTTTCGTTCCCAGCAAAAACAGTTGAACAAATTTTGTCTTTATCTAGCCCAAAAACTTTTGTTAAAAGTTCAAACGTCCAAGCGGTTTTTTCCTTTTTAAAATAGTCCCCCAAACTCCAATTGCCCATCATTTCAAAAAAGGTAAAATGGGTTGGGTCGCCTACCTCGTCAATATCCACCGTGCGCATGCAACCCTGAACATTGCACAGGCGTTTGCCCTTTGTGTGTGGCTTGCCAAGCAGATATGGCATAAGCGGTTGCATGCCGGCAACATTGAACATAACGCCCGTTTCGCCATCGCCAATAAGCGACACTGCGCCTATATTTACATGCCCGTGCTCCTCATAAAATTTAAGCCATTTATTTCTTAATTCTTTACTTGTAATTTTCATATTCAAAACTCCCGTATTTTAATTGTTTTTTAAAACTCCACGTTCTTTCAAGCAGTTTAAAATTAAATTGTGAACTTGTTCAATCGATTTAATTTTCCCGTCTTGCGAACAATCTATGCTTGCCCAGTTAAATTTTTTTGCAATATATTTTGCGCGCTCGTAAGCGGTTTTTAAGTGATTGAAATTGCTTTCGTAAATATCTTGTTTTGTATTAGATTTATCCTTTAATTCTGCCCTATTGTGCGCCAAGTTAAAACTTATTTCAACTGGCACATCAAGGAATATTATAAGGTCGGGTTTTGGCAGTTTTAACTGATTAAATTCAAAATCTTCAACATAATTTAAAAATGCATCAAGTTCAGCTTTGCTTTTTGTTAGTGCCGATTGATGAATCATGCTGCTTGTGGTGTATCTATCCAAAAGTACGAAATCATAGTTAGAAAAATCTTGATTTGCCATTGTGGTTAATCTATCCACTGCAAAAAGCGCGTTAACTTGAATTGCGGTCAATTTTTCAATTCCGCCCAAATCTCCTGCCAAATACATTTTTACTGGCTCGCAACCGCGGTTATCGTAGTTGGGGAAACTTAAAGTTTTAACTCTGTATCCCATTTTAGTTAGATAATCAAAAAGCAATTTTGTTTGCGTTGCTTTGCCTGAGCCATCCGTTCCTTCAATATTGATAATCATGCAAATTATTATAACAAAAAAAATTACATTTTACAATTATTTTTAATTCTTTATAAATTTATAAATATATATTTTTATATAAAAATAGAGTGAAAGCGTAATTATTTTTTAAAACAATTGACAAATAACTAACAATAATTTAAAATATTAGCATGAAAAAGTTTAGTAATTTTTGGAAATACTTTACAATAACCATATTATTGCTGTTAGGGCTTGCCTGCGCAGGCATTTTATATATGTTTTTTGTTGGCGCGCCACTGTTTAACTTCAAATATGTAAGTTATAATAAAGATTATTTCTCTAAACAATATATGGTAAACAAAGAGGTTTCGCCCACCATTAAACTAACAAATGGCAGGTTTGATGTAAAAATTTATAGTTCGGGGTCAACTTCGCTGTCTTTAAAAGTTCATAATGGGGTGTTTGGCTTTACCACAAAACAGAGTGCCAATTTTAGTTTAGATGAATCGGTTGATGAAAACACATACACATTCACAATAAGCGAACCGCACGGCTTTGCCGCAACAGGAAGGTCGTTTGTTGAGCTTTATTTGCCAGACATTTATGATGGTGTAAATTTAATTCTTTCTAACACGGGCGCAAAAACAGTTTTTGATGCGGATTTATCAGTGCAAAATTTATCCTATTCCACTCGCTCGGGGGACTTCCAGTTTAACAAAGGCCACGTGGGCGGGCAGTTGAATTTGTCTTTGGGCAGGTCAACTTTCACAATTGGCAAGGATGTGGACACTGGTTATTATAGAAATGATGTAAATTTAAAAATGACAAGCGGATGTTTTAATTGTGCGGATAAAGATTTTAAAAAAGTTAACATTTTGTCCAGCACAAGCGGCGTTGTTAGAATTGGAAGATGCCAGCAAATTTCGGGCGAAAATGAAGATTCGGGCGGCAGCATAACAATAAACGAAGTGGCAAATGCCAACCTTCTTGCAGGGGATACAAATGTGCGCATAACCACTTTGGATTCGGGCATAATTGAAATTGGCAAAACGGGCAGAATTAACATTGGCAACATTGCGGGCAGGGTTAACCTTCATACAAAATCGGGCAATATAACGGTTGAAAAAAGCGAATTTGAACTTGCTTGCACAACAAGTTCGGGAAACATAAAAATTGAAAAAGCGGTAAAAGTTATTAATGCGGAAACGGACAGCGGAGATATAGACATAAATTTTGATTTTGACGAGAATACAAACGATGTAATTAACAAAACCTACACCACCAAAAATAGCTATATTGACGATAAAGATAACAGGCGCGCAATTGTTAAAACAAACAGCGGAAACATTTCTTGTTATGGAGTGGAAAATATAGACGCTTTAATCACTGGCTCGGGGCATGCAAATATTTATATGGAAAATGTTTTGGGCGACAATATTGTAAAAGCGGAACGAGGTGGCTCGGTATATTTGCAGGTTAGAGAGTTCACAAACGACATTATGCCAGAAGGGTGGGCGCATTTCATGTTGAATGCGCAATGCTATGGCGCAGTTTATGTAAACTTTTCGCAGATGTCGCCAACTTATGGAATAAATGACAGCAACTATGGTTTAAAAACAATTGACGATGAATATATCAACCCGTCATCAAGTTATACAAGAAAAAATAGTTTAACCGCAATTTTAAATTCGGGAAGTTTAACCATTTTAGATACCATCTCTTCAACAATAAAAAAATAGGCAGTTGCCTATTTTTTTTAAATTTATTTAGCCAAAATATAAAAGTATGGCAGAAAAAATTGCGTCAACAATTTTGTTTTTATATTCTGTGCTGTTTAACATGCTTTCCTCCTCCGCGTTGGAAAGAAATCCGCATTCAATTAAAACCGCACTATAATACGAACAATTTAAAATGTAATAATCGCCCACTTTGGCGGTGCTGGAAGGTGCATCACAATAGGTGTTAAGCGATTGTTGAATAAGGTTTGCAACCGTCATGCTTGCCTTGTCCCCCTTTCTATAATAGGTTGTTGCCCCGTGTGCCGAATGGTCGCGAAAACTATTCATGTGAATTGAAACAATCAAATTTGGGTTGGTTTTTTCAATAATTTTAAAGCGCGCGTTCATGTCGCTTTGTTTTTTGTTTGGCGCGGCGTTTGAATATAAGCCATCGTCAGTTTTTCGCGTAAGCTCCACCTTGTAGCCCGCCTTTACCAATTTTTCTTTAAGGGCTAAGGTGTATTCTAAATTAATTGTCTTTTCAATTGTTCCGTTATCGCCCACGCTTCCACCATCTCGGCCGCCATGTCCGGCATCTAAAACAATAGTTGTACCATTAAATTTAGAAATTTGAACAGACACAATGTTTGCATATAAGCAGGAAAGCAATAAAACAGCAGATAGCAAAATAACAAAAGCTAGTTTAGGTTTAAATATTTTAATCATATAAAAATTTATGATGTTAAGCGGCAATTAATGAATTTTATTTAATTGTTTGGCTAAAATTTGCTTTTGAAGTTAATATTTTTAAAGATTTTAACAATTTTTAATAAAAAATGCGTTAGAACTGTAAAATTATCCGTTTTCCACAGCAAATGTGGATAACTGGGTGAGTTATCCACAGGTTTTCCACCAAATGTGGATAACTTTTTGAAAAATTTTTGAATATCGGCATTTTAAGGTGGGTTTTTCAACATTTTCACGAGTTTTGCACAACAAATAAAACAAATTTGTTTGTTTTTTTGGTTGGTTGTGATAAAATGTAAACATGAAATATGATTGTTTAAATGTTTTGTCAGCAACAAAGTCCGTTTGCATAATAACTCATCTAAAACCGGATATTGATGCACTGGCAAGTGTGTCTGTATTGGCTAGTTTCCTATTAAATAGGTTTAATTTAAATATAGATGTGTTCACCGAGTATGAAACCCTGCCCAAAAGTTATTCCGAATTGATTAAGGGGGTTAAACTGAACCCTAAGAAAAAGCAGTATGAAACCGCCATAATGATTGATTGCCCAAATAGCATGCGCCTAGGCATTTTTAAACCGATTTATGATGGCGCAAAAACCAAAATTGTAATAGACCACCATGCCACTAACGATTATTCGGGAGATGTAAACCTTGTTGAAACCACAAGTTCAAGTTGTGAAATTGTTTTTAATATACTTAAACACTATAAATATAATTTTACTAATCGTGAGCTGGAATTAATTTATCAAGGCATTGTTGCCGACACAAACAACTTTACGGTTGGCAAATTTGATTCAAAAACTTTTGAAATTGCCTCATACATAGCTAAACATATTGATGTACGAGTTCTTGGTCAAAAACATCTCTCTTGCAGTTTGGGTTCTATGAAAATTCTGGCAAAGGCAATTGACAATTTAGAATCATTCAATAATGGAAAGTTGTTGTTGTCAACAATCTCTAAAAAGGAGGCAAACAATTTAAATGTAATGGCTGCCGACTATTCCGATGTTATTAATAGGTTAGCCACAATAGAAAATAATGCAATTGTATGTTTTGTTTATCCGATAAAAAAATCGTATTATGTTAGTTTACGAGCAAAGGATCAGTACAGTGTGGCAGAATTTGCTTTAAAAAATGGCGGAGGTGGCCATAAAGGAGCGGCGGCTTTTATCTGCAATAAAGGGCTTGGCTATATAAAAAAGATGGTCTTAAAAGAATTTAACTAAAAAATTAAAAAAAAACAGGCATTTTAGCCAGTTTTTTTATTTTTTTAATTATTTTCTTAAAAATGTATCGTAAATTCTGTCTAAATCGTCCTGAGAATAATAGTCAATATATATTCTTCCTTTTTTATCGTTGCCAATAATCGAAACCTTTGTTCCCAATCTTCTTTGTAGATTGTTAACAAAATCTTTTAATTCTTCACTTGCTGAGGCGGTTGCCTTTTTCTTCTTTTTATGCCCAGAAAGCGATTCTATTTCTTTTTCTAGATCTCTAACAGTCAATTTGTCTTTAGCAATTTTCTTAGCTAACAGCAATTGAGTTGCATAATCGGATACAGATGCTAATATTTTTGCATGCCCGAACGATATTTTTCCCTTTTCTACCAGATCTAAAACTTCGGGATATAAAGTTAAAATTCTTAAACTATTTGCTATTGCTGGGCGAGATTTGCCTAATCGTTCTGCCACCTTTTCTTGTGTTAAGCCAAATTCTTCCATCAATTGTTTTATTCCCTTAGCCAATTCTACCGGATTTAGATCTTCCCTTTGCAAGTTTTCTATAATAGAGATTTCAGCCACTTGTTTGTTTGAATAATTCTTTACAATTGCATCGACCTCGGTTAAACCGCATTGTTTGCAAGCTTTATATCTTCGCTCGCCGGCTATAATCATATAGCCCTTATCAGTTTTGTTAACGATAATTGGCTGAATTAGCCCGTGTAGTTTAATGCTTTCTGCCAACTCGTTTAAACTTTCTTGGTCAAATTTTTTTCTTGGCTGGTTAGGGTTGGTATAAATTTTATTTATGTTTAGTTTCTGTACATCCCCCGATGTTTCTTTGATCTTTTCTACCGGTTCTAGTTTCTTTTCTGTTTTTACTTCTTCATCAAATGTTCTAAACAAACTGTCAAGGCCTCTGCCTAATCTTGATTTCATTTTTCCTCCCATTGTTCCACGTGGAACATTTTTATTCTAATATATTTTTTTATTGATGTCAAGAAAATTTTAAAATTTTAAATTGTTCCACGTGGAACAATTTAACACAATAAAAAATAAATGTTCCACGTGGAACATTTATTTGAAGGGTTAAGATGGGTTTACTGTTTCTTTAAAAATTCAGCACAAAGGTCCTGATATGCCCTCGCACCCTTGCTTTTATTGTCATATAACAAAATTGGCTTGCCGTGGCTTGGACTTTCTGCTAGGCGAATATTTCTTGGAATAGTGGTTTCGTAAACTTTGGTTTTAAAATATTTTTTAATTTCTTCACTAACTTGGGCAACTAAATTGCTACGGTTGTCCTTCATTGTTAATAAAACCCCTTCAATTTCAATAGTGGGATTTAAACTCTTTTTGATTAAACGGACAGTGTTCATGAGCTGGCTTAAACCCACCAAAGCGAAAAATTCACATTGAATTGGAACTATTATTGTGTCGCTGGCGGTTAGGGCATTTACCGTTAAAAGGCCTAAGGATGGTGGGCAATCTATAAATATGTAATCATAATTCGCTTTAATTTTGTCCAACTGGGCTTTTAAAACTTTTTCTCTATTGTCCACATAAACAAGGTTGACTTCCGCATCGGCAAGTTCTTCTGTTGAAGGAATGGTGTCCAAATTCTTAACACAAGACGGATAGATTGCCTCGCTTAACTCA
Organism: uncultured Clostridia bacterium; assembly: GCA_947628205.1. Classification (GTDB taxonomy): domain Bacteria; phylum Bacillota; class Clostridia; order Christensenellales; family UBA1242; genus Onthoplasma. Next base: position 22,674 of record CANQYX010000001.1, on the reverse strand, counting down.
ACATCACCAAGTAGCGCGTCATATATTGTGTTGGTGTCTTTATCTGCGTCTACCCCCAAACTGGTGCTGGCGTTGCCTTGTGGGTCCATATCAATAACTAAAACTTTTTTGCCACCATCTGCCAGATAAGCTGCCAAGTTAAAGCAAGTGGTTGTTTTGCCAACTCCGCCTTTTTGGTTTGTTACAGAAATAATTTTACCCATAATTAAAAATCTCCTTGTTAACATAATAAAACTTTTTTATTTTTTTTGCAATAGATTAACGAAAAATTTTAAAAAATTTGAAAAAATCGGCCAAAATTGCAAGATTTTTAAAAAATTTGCCCTTACTTTTAAAATTTTTAGCCAATTAGTTGTAAAAATCTGTGCGATGGTTGACATTTTTTTTAATATCTGTTAATATATAACAGGAGATAAATATGAAAGCTAAATATTCAATTGTCGTTCCCGTGTATAACGAGGAACAGGCCATTCCTATTTTTTATAAGGCAGTTACAAAGACAATGAAATCTTTAAACGAACCTTATGAGGTTGTTTTTGTTAATGATGGTAGTAGAGATCGAACGGTTGAAATAATTAAAAAAATTGCTGAAATTGATAAATCGATTAAATTAGTTTCGTTTTCGCGAAATTTTGGCCAACAAGCCGCAATTTTTTGTGGTTTGGAAAATGCGGTTGGCGAGGCTGTTATTTGTATGGATGTGGATTTACAAGATCCGGTTGAGGTTGTGCCTAAAATGATTGAAAAGTGGAAACAAGGGTATGACATCGTCCACGGCAGGCGAACAGTTAGGAAGGGCGAAAACTGGTTTAAAAAAATCACTTCCAAAATTTATTTGTTTTTCTTAAAGAGAATAACTAAATTGGACATTCCTGCAAATGTTGGGGAGTTCAAGTTGATGGACAGAAAAGTGGTTGACACACTAAACTCTATGCCAGAACAGGATAGATATTTGCGTGGCGTTAGCGCATGGGTTGGTTATAAGCAGGGTTTTGTTGATTTTGAAAGAAACGAGCGCGCGGCGGGAGAGACCAAATATTCGGTTAAAAAACTTGTAAAATTGGCGGGGCGCAGCATAGTTTCGATGTCCACCTTCCCACTTTCACTTGCTGCAATTGCGGGCATTCTGTTTAGTTTGGTTAGCACGGTTGGCTTTACCACATTTATTATTATGGCAATTAACGGGCATTATTTGCCGCTTGCCGCGTGGTTGTTCCCAACAATAACTTGTTGCTTCGCGTTTTTGTTCTCTATTATGGGTTTCAACAACATATATATTAGAAGGATATATCAAGAAGTTCAAAATAGGCCGCGCTATATTGTTGCAGAAAAAGTGAACGTGGAAAATTAATATGGAATTTATTTCGGACCTTTTTGTAAAAATGTTTGACGGCAACATCGCGCTTGCAACGGTGTTAATTGCCATGGTGCCAATTGTTGAACTTCGCGGCGCAATTCCGTTTGCAACCAATTCAACTTTGTGGGGGAATTTGGCCATTTCTAATTGGCAGGCATTGGGCTGGAGTTTGCTGGGCAGCTCGCTAATTGTGCCTATTGTTGCGCTAATTTTTGTGCCTATAATAACATGGTTAAAGCGAACAAAACTATTTGGCAAATTGGCAAATGCAATTGAAAATCGCATAAAAAACAAGGCTAACGGAATTTCGGATAGCGGACAAAAAACTGCGAGATTTTCGGCTGAATATTGGAAAAAATTTTTTGCAGTGTTTATATTTGTTGCAATTCCGCTTCCTTTAACTGGGGTTTGGACAGGCAGTTGCGTAGCGGTGTTTTTGGGGCTAGATTATTTGTCTAGTTGCGTGAGTGTTATAACTGGAAATATTGTTGCGGGGTGTTTAATTGCGCTTATTTTAGAGTTTTTCCCGTGGCTTAATAACTATTTGCTTTGGATTTTTTTGGCAATTGTTGCGGTTATTATCGTTTATGAAATTATTAAACATTTTGTTGATAAGAAAAAAATTTAATTCGTTTAAATTTTATTGATTTACAGGAGAAAAATGACTAATTTACTTTTATCTGATTCGGTTGTTAAAGAGGTTTTAAAATATTTTGCAATAGCGGTTTTGTTGCTGGGCGTAATTTTTGTTGCAATCGTTTTAATAACACCGCGTAACACCAAAAGAAAACTGATTGAAAAAACAAAAGAATTTTTCAGCCACCACAAAACTTTTGGCGAGATTTTGCGCTTTATAATTGTTGGCGGGCTGGCAACGCTTATTGATATGTTCTTTATGGGCGTTACCATGTATTTCATGCAAAAAAATATATATCAAAGTTTTTTAAATGTGTTCATCAACACGCCAAACCCTTCGACCGCTGCAACGGTTGTTGGAACAGCGGTTGGCTTTACAGTAGGGTTAATTTTTAATTATATACTTTCAATTTTGTTTGTGTTTAACGAAAAGGGCAAAAGTAAATCCACAAAAGGGTTTATTGTGTTCACGGTTTTAAGCGTTATTGGCCTTTTGTTAAATGTGGGCGGAATGTATTTAGGTTATGATGTTTTAAACATTAATCAATGGGTTGTAAAAATTGTTATGACACTAATCGTTCTTGTATATAACTACATTTCAAAAAAGTTGTTGCTTTTTAAAAAAGATAAAAATCAGCCTAACCAAAATTGATAAATTTACAAAAGGAAAAAATGAAAGAGTTAAATTTGGCATCGCTAACAACAGAAAAAAAGAAATTTAATGCAACAAAAATTTTAAGCATTTTAAGTTTTGTTGTTTTTTCAGTTGTGTTAGTGTTGCCATTTTTAACATCCAAAGTTCATTCTGGGCACGATATTGAATATCATTTATCCATGATTCGCTCGTTTAACGATGCGTGGAAAAATGGAAATTTTCTTTCTAAAATAAACAATTTGGCCGCCCAAGATTATGGCTATGCAAACTCTATGTTTTATTCCGCCATTCCAAGCGCAATTGCTGTTATTTTTATGAATTTGCTGCATCTAAACATGACGGGCGCAATTGCTTTGGAAATGATTATTTTGTTTTCGTTAAATGGCATTGTTATGTTCTGCCTAATAAAGCGGTTGTTTAAAAAAAGTAACCTTGCTCTTGTGTGCGCGCTGTTGTATCAATGCACACCATACATATTAAATCAATTTTATGTTAGATTTTCTTTTAGTGAAATATTTTTGTCACTTGCCCTTCCGCTCATTTTTTGGGGGCTGTGCGAATTGTTTATCTCTAACAATAAAACGCTGTTTCTGTTTTTGTTTACAACGGGCTATTCAATTGCAATTTTGTGCCATTTAACCATGGCAGTTTATTCTACAATTTTTGTTTTGATTTTTCTGTGCTTTCATTTTAAAGAAATGTTTAAAGAAAAAAAGATTTTCTTTCTTATAATTTCTTCTGTTTTAATTTTGGCAATAACCGCATGTTTTTATCTGCCTATGGTGGTAAATTTAAAAAATTCTAACAGCGAAAGCATGAGTTACACTTCGGCATTTTTAAGTTTTAATGGCGTGTGGTGTTTTGTGCTTCCTTGGCTGTTATTTAGTTCGGTTATAAGCTTAATTGCAATTGTAAGTTTGGGCAAACAGTTAAGGTTTTATCGCGGAGAAAACGATAAAAATGCAAAATGTTTATTTGTGCTTTTAAATGTGTCGTTTATTATGTCCACATTCTTTTTCCCGTGGTTTTTGTTGCCAAATTTTGTTGGAATAATTCAATATGTTTGGCGTTTGTTTGCAGTTAATTCAGTTTTTGTTTACATTTCGCTTGCCTATTTAATTTTTAAACACGGGTTTAAATCTTGCGCGGTGCAAATTGCTTTAATTGCCACCCTTTCTGCCTGTTCGTTTGTGCTAAACTCGGTTTCAGCGCATAGCAACACCGGCTTTTGGTTTGCCAACACCTCGGTTAAAACAAGCATGTATGAAAATGCCATTTCCAATCAGAGCGACAATTATGGCATTGGCTCCCACAAAAAGTTGAATTACACTCCTAAGCAAAGCACGCAAAAATACATATTCCACCGAGCAAACGAAAGCATGATTTTAGATTCAAACATAGAGGTTAAAGAATTTGCAAATTATTTTAGTTTAAACCAAATTTCATTTATTGTAAAAAATACAAAAAACAGTTATGTAACAATTAATTTGCCTTATGAACAGGCAAAAAATTGCAAATTTTATCAATTTTCTACCGATATTGAATGCAAAAATTTAGAAATTGAAGCAAATGAAGAAAATTTATGCCTAAAAATTTTGTTGGCTGACTTTAAAGGCGAAAGCAAAATTACAATTGCCTATGACGAAACATTAAAAAATTATTTAATAGACAATCCTTTTGAGTTTATTGTAAAAAACGGGCAAGCCAAGGCACATAATTTTGTTAAGAAAAACGCATCATCCTACTCGGTTGAATTTGAAACTGACGGCGCAAAAATTGAATTGCCAACACTTTTCTATAAAGGGTATAGCTTGAAATATGAAACATCGGATGGCAAAGTTCAAAATTTAACTCCCATGGCTAACGAAAATGGCTTTATTGAAATTGAGATTTCTAATTCGGGCAAATTGGTTGTGGAATTTAACCCAAAATATGTAAAAATATCCAACATAACATCAATTATTGGCGTTGGTGCGTTTTTGCTTGTTTTAATTTGTAGTTTGCCTATTGAACTTTGTGCCAAAAAAAGGAAAAAGAAGCCATCAACTTTAGTTAATATTAAAATTTAATTGAAAATTTTAAAAAAACTATTTACTTTTTGTTTAATGTTTGCTATAATATACAAGCAATAGTTGTTTGTATGCACTCATAGCTCAGCTGGATAGAGCGTTGGTCTACGGAACCAAAGGCCGGGGGTTCAAATCCCTCTGGGTGCACCAAATAAAATTGGAGAACACTATTGTGTTCTTCTTTTTTAATCTGAAAGAATTGAAGTATTTGGTGTATCAATATAAATGGCTTTAAAACTAAAAAATATTAAATGTGCACCGAAATATGTGCACATTTTTTAAATAGTTGTTTAGATAGAAATTAATATATTTTTATTACATAAGAGTGGATTATGGAAAAACAAAAAAGTGTAAAAAAAAATTACCTTTATAATCTGATTTATCAGGTTTTTTTGCTAATTATTCCGCTTATTGTAACCCCTTATGTTTCGCGCGTGTTGCTTGCCGAGGGGATTGGGAAATATACATTTTCTTTATCCGTTGTAACATTCTTTACATTGTTTGCCGCATTTGGGTTTTCTTATTATGCGCAGCGAGAAATTGCCGCCCATTCAGGCGATAAGGAAAAACAATCGCAAATATTTTGGGAAATTTTCTTTTTAAAATTAATAACAACATCCATAAGCTTATTGGTGTTTGGCGTGTTGGTTGCCAGCCAGTTGCTATCCAGATACAACACAATTTTGACGATTATGCTAATCAACATCGCGGCAACGGGGTTGGACATTGCATATCTCTTTCAGGGTCATGAAGATTTTAAAAAGCTTGTTCTAATAAACATTTTAACAAGAGTTTTGGCAATTATATCCATTTTTGTTTTTGTTAAATCTTATAACGATTTGTGGCTATACGCGCTAATTCAAGCACTTGCACTAATTTTGCCAAACGTAATAATGTTTTTGTTTATTCCTAAATATTTATCCAAAGTTGATTTTAAAAAGTTGAATATAAAAAGGCATTTTTTCCCCGCGTTAAAACTTTTTATCCCAACAATTGCCATTTCAATCTATGGTCTTTTAGATAAAATTTTAATTGGTTTCCTTTCAACCGATGCGCAGGTTGGCTATTACGAGCAGGCAGAAAAAGTGGTTAAAATTGCCATGACAATTGTAACTTCGCTAAGCGCAGTTATGATTCCAAACAATGCCAAATATTACGCTAAAAAGGATTATAAAAAACTAAACAGCAATGTAGAAACCGCTATTAAATTTTCGCTTTTTATTGGCCTGCCAATTATGTTTGGGTTGATGGCCACAGCCAGAAGTTTTGTCCCTTGGTTTTTTGGTTCGGGCTATATGCCATGCATAAATATAATTTGCATTTTAAGCGTGCTAATATTTTCAATTGGCCTTAATAATGTTTTTGGGATACAATATTTAATTCCAACAAACAAAGAAAAAATTTTTACAATATCTGTAGTTATTGGCGCAGTGTGCAACTTAATTTTAAATGTTATAACAATTCCTTTCTTTGGGGCGATTGGTGCTGCGGTGGCCACAATAATTGCCGAAACAAGCATATTGGCATATCAGGTTATTTATTTAAGAAAAGAGTTTTCAATTATTAAGATATTTAAAAGTTGTTGGAAATTTTTAATTGCTTCCCTTGTAATGTTTGTTGTGGTTTTGGCACTCGCGTTAAACCTTGCTCCAACCATTTTAAACACCGTTTTGTTAATTGTTTTGGGCGCAGCAATATATTTTGTTCTGTTGCTTGTGTTAAAGGACCAATTTTTAATTCAAATGATTAAAAAAGTTTTAAATTTTAAAGGAGTGAATATGTTTAAAGAAAAATTGAAAAAATTGTTGCGACACACAAAACCTTATCAAAAGGCAGTGGTTGTAAAAAGTTATGTTAAAAATGGAACACTTAAAGGTGGGTTTATTTCTAACTACATTAAATACTATTTTAAGCTTAAATATTTAGATAACTCTACATACAAAAACTATAACATTAATTATCCAACAAAAAATTATAAACATTTTTATTATCACATTGACACCATGAGATATTGCACCGAAAATAAAAATGAAATGTTGCCAACAAACATGCCAATTGACTATTCGCTTGTTGTTAACAATTCGCTTGCCGAACTTCATAATAAATATCCTAATAATGATTTTGTAAATTTGCTTTTGCAAGAAAGCAAAAAACTTTGCGCGCTGGAAAATAATCCAGCAAAAGAATTTTTTGAACTAATGCAGAATAGTGCAGCCACAAGTTTTGCCGATGCCTTGCAACGCACGCTTTTTGCAAACCAAATTGTTTGGCAAACAAGACATAGATTAATGGGCTTGGGGCGGCTTGATGTTATGCTTGACAAATTTTATGTTAACGACATTGACAAGCAAAAAATAAATAAAACCCAAGCCAAAGAATTGTTGCAAGAATTTTTTACAATCTTGCACGAAAATTATGCCTATAAAAGTCAGGACATTTTGGGCGACACTGGGCAAATTATAATTTTGGGCGGCAAACAAATTGACGGAAGTTATTTTTGCAACGACCTAACATATTTAATTTTAGATTCACTTGTGTCGCTTTCGCTGCCTGACCCTAAAATTCTTTTGCGAGTTAGCCAAAACATGCCAAAAGATTTGTTAGAGTTCGCCACCAAAATGATGGCAAAGGGCACAGGTTCGCCGCTGCTTTCAAATGATGATGTTATAATTAAAAACATGATAGATTTTGGCTACGACGAGCAGGGCGCGTACAACTACGCCACCGCCGCTTGCTGGGAAGTTACTCCGCTTGGCGAAGCCACCGAATTTAACAATTTTGACACGCTAGATTATGTTAAAATTCTTAATAAAACTTTGCAACGCACAACATACTCCTCTTTTGATGAAGTGTTAACTGGTTTTAAAGACAATTTAATTGAAATGCTAAACGAAAAAATTTCTAAAGCAGAGGCTGTTATTATAAAACGCGACCCATGCATAGCATTTTTTGTTAATGAAAACAAAAACGATAATTTTGTAAATGCAAAATATAACAATTTTGGAATTTTAACCGTGGGAATCTCAAATGCGGTTAATGCGCTTATAAATGTTAACAATTATGTGTTCACGCAAAAGAAATATACCCTAGAAGAGATGAACGCAAAATTGAACGACGCAAACTTTTTGAACGAATTAAAAAACAACAATTTAAAATTTGGCGAGGATGACAATTTTGTTGTTGCGCTTACAAACACGCTTATCAACATGGCGGGCGACCATTTAAAAGAGTATAACAAAACTCACACAAGAAAATTTAAAACAGGGTTTAGCTCACCTGCGTATATAACCGAATCGAAAAACGTGGGCGCAAGTTTGGATGGCAGGCAGGACAAAGAACCTTACAATGTTCACATTTCAAGTTCAAAACCTATTGCCTACACCGAGCTTATTAATTTTGCTTGCAAGTTGAATTATAATCAGCCAATTTTAAATGGCAATGTTATAGATTTTTCCACCACGCCAGAATTGATAAACGAAAATTTAAGCAAATTTGTTAAATTGTTTGAAGTTGCCATTAACAAAGGGTTTTATCAGTTGCAAGCAAACGTAGTTAGCAGCAAACAGCTGATTGAAGCCAAAAATGACCCAACAAAATACCCTAATTTAATTGTGCGCGTGTGGGGCTTTAGCGCGTATTTCAACGATTTATCCGAAGAATATAAAGATGTTTTAATTAAAAGGACACAGATGTATGAAAGCGCTAATAAGTAACATTCAAAGGTTCTCTTTACACGATGGCCCCGGCATTAGAACAACAATATTCTTCATGGGTTGCCCATTAAGATGTCCGTGGTGTTGCAACCCAGAAAATTTAACCGCCGAAATTAAACATTATGTAGACGAATTTGGCAATCAAAAAACGTGGGGCGAATATTATTCGGCAGAGCAACTTAAAGAGATTATTTTAAAGGATAAAGATTTTTATTTGTCCGATGGCGGAGTAACCTATTCGGGCGGCGAGTGCTTGCTTCAACTTAAAAACCTTATTCCGCTTTTAAAAGATTTAAAAAGCGCGGGCATAAGCCAGTGCGTGGAAACTTCGCTTAATGTTAACAACGAAGATTTAGCCACAGTTGCGCCATACATCGATTTGTTTTATGTGGATTTAAAAATTGCCACGCTTAAAGAGTTTAAAGAAAAACTAAATGGGGATTTACAGTTGGTGTTAAAAAACCTAGATTATTTAAAACCCAATAACGCCAAAATTATTTTTAGAATTCCAATTGTTAGCCAAATGAACTATACAAAACAGAATTTAATGGCAATAAAAGATTTAATTAAAAAATATTGCCCAAAGGATGTAGAGGTGTTTAGCGTGCATAATTTGGGCGCATATAAATATCAATATTTAAAAATGGAATATAAAGATTTTAAACCATCTAGCGAACATAGAATTGCACTTATTAAAGAATTTTTAAAAAAATAAATTGCTGTTAGCAATTTATTTTTTGTTTATAAGGTGTTTATAAAAACTGTTTGGAACTTTTAAATTTTCTTTATCAAATTTATAACTAAGTTTAAATAGACCAGTGTCTTTCGTTAATTTATTAAATTTCTGTTCATTAAATGTCTCAAACATAATTGGCTGTAAATCGTGGATATGCACATTGTTAATTGGCACGGCCTCAATCATTGCCTTTGCACTAGCGCAATTTTGTTCGCACATCTTTATTATGTAATCTATTAAAAAGTAATCTAGCATAATGTTGTGCGTTTTCCAATATTCAAAAAGGATGTTCCTTAAATTTAGCAAAATTGTATTGTTTTTGCCACAGCACAAGAAAAACGCACTCCACCTGCCTTTTCCAACATTAAAATTCCACCTTTCACTTTCGGGCAATTTGTTTGTATAAAAACAAAATTTGTTTAAATCTTTTAATGGGGATAAGCAATATAATGTTGCATCAATCCATATACCCCCCCCCGCTCAACAAGCAAAGAGGCACGCAAAATGTCTGAAAAATGGGTTATTGTGATTGTGCCATTGTTTAATTTTTCCAAAATGTAATTTGGGATGTTTACCAATTTTCTAAAATTATCTTTGGTTACAAAAATTATTTTTTTTGTGGGGTTGTTAGTTTTTGCGGCTTGTATGCACGCTTTAACTATTTCTGGCATTTGCGCGTTGTAACCTTGCCACCAAAAAATAAAAATTGGCGCATTTTCGGCAATAAGCTGTTCGTGCTGGTTGTCAACCAAAAATTTTGCATACTGCCTATTTAAATATTTAAGGTTTAGCGCAAAAATATTTTCTCTAAATTTTTGTTTTTTGGTTAACTTAAACAAAATTTTGTTAAAAATAATTCCTGCGGTGTGCTTAAAACCAAAATTTTTAAAACTTTTTATAACGTTCATAGTTTTACCTTATTTTTAACTTTATTGGCCGCAAATTTGTATAGCGCAAAATTGGAATATTTTAAAATCATTGCCTTTTTGCTTTTAGAAAACATTTTATACACATCGGCATCTTTTGCTTTTAAATATGCAAAGAAATTTTTAATTCGTTTTTTGTTTTCTTCGTTTGTTTCAAGCATCAGCAAGGTTAACAAATTGATGTTCGCCATTTCTGCCAAGCGATTTGTTATATAAAAGCAATTACCATCCTGATAGGTTTTTTTGTTCTTTTCCAAAACGGTTAAAAGGCGGACAAGCACTTTTTCATGTTGATTTAAATTTTTAATCATGCTGGCAGGGCTTACGCTTTGATTTGCCTGCGCAACGCGATAAACATAAATTGGCTTGTTAAAGTAAACCAACGTTTTGGCTTGCTGAACAGGCAACAACACATATTCCACATCGGTGTAAAAGCAGTTATCCAAAACAACGTTATTTTTTAATATGCTGGTTTTATAAGCAATTGCGTGCATTTGGTTTGGCAAGCTTAAATAAACATCGTTAAAATTTAAAACTGTGTTTTGTGGCAAATTGCATTTTTCTGTTTTTATAATTTGCTTTGTGCTGTTGTTATAAATTTCATAATCGCTTACAACCATGTCCACATCGACCGATTCAAGCAGGGCAACATATTCTGCCAAATTTTTTGTTTCAACCCAATCATCCCCGTCAACCATCCTAAAATATTTTCCGGTTGCGTGTTTTATGCCTGAATTAACAGTTGAGCCGGGGCCTTCATTTTTCTTTTTTATAAACTTAATGGTATTAGGATATTTTTTAACATATTTTTCAACAATTTCGGGCGTGTTGTCCTTGCTGCCATCGTCGGTTATAATAAGTTCAATTTTGTCAGCCACTGGAGATTCGCAAAACGATTTAATGTTGGTTTCAATCATGTTTCCCAAATTGTAACACGCCACACTAATCGATAACACTTTTTTAGTTGCCTTTGGCACAAAACTAACAGTTTCTCTATCGTTATACACAGAAATTGCAAGCATCATTGTCATCAACAACATGTATGGCAAAGTTTGCTGAACATCGTATATCGAATTGCCAACAAGCCCTTCCATTAAGGTGTAGCAATGCATTAATATAAACGCCCCAACCGCACCATTATCTTCTTTGTTGTTGTTTAATTGTTTTATTGCCACAACAAAAACAATAATCATCAACGCCAAAATGAAAATTGTGCCAACAATGCCTATTTCTGAAAGCATTTGCAAATATATGTTGTGGGCGTCCATATATTCTCTTTCTCTATTAACAATTTGGTTGTGATAAAAATATTTATAATTTCCCCAGCCAAAGCCAAAAATTGGTTTTTTAGAAATTAATTCAATTGCAAGTTCAATCATTGGCCGGCGCGTATCAAACAAACTGCCATCTGCCAAGCCAGTGAAAAGGCGCACAAAAGGTTGCGCCAGCGCAGGGAAGGCAAACGCCAAAACCAAAACTACCACCCCTAAGCAACAACCAAAGGCAAAAAGTTTTAAAAATGCACGTTTAAGGTTATGTTTGTTTAGCAAAATGTAAAGCACACATTCGGCAACGCAAAGGAACAACACGTGCGCGCGTTTTCCGGTTAACAACAACGCAACGCAGGTTATAATTAACAAGAATATTAAAAAGTATTTCTTTTTGCTTGATTTTTTTGTCATAATCAATTTTGCATTTAATGCAATAATTGTTAACAACAAAATTGATGCGTTTGTGCTGTAATGCCAAGTAAAGCCCGCCGCTTGATGATGTTCAAATTGATAGGTTAGTTCATTATAAAAATCTGGGAAAAGCGGAATTATGTGTGCCGAATAAAAATTTGGCATCATCAAAAAAAGGAAAGTGAAAAACACGTGGAACAGGCCAAAGCCAATCATTAAATTTAGTGCCGGCCTAATCCATTTTTTTGTGTGGATTAATATTGCCACTATGGGCAAAATAATTAAAGAGTAAAACGGGCTGCCAAAATGATGATATTTTATGTCGCCATTTCTAAGCAAAATTACAATTGCCAAAATGAACAAAACTGCAAGGATATATTTTGTTTTGCCAATATTTTTTTTGATGTCGTTAAAATGCAAAACAAAAAGGGTTGCCACAAAAAACAGATAATAAAACAGCCAAAACAGGCCATTGATTTTAGAAAGAATAGATTGCTGATATGGGAATAACAACAAGAAAAATAAATTTACATATATAAGCCAGTTGTAATTTTTTTCCACAAAGTTTTTCATGTGTTCTCCTTATTTTAAATAAATTTTTTCCAAAACAGTTGCCGATAGTTTTGCATCGTATCCCGTTTCGGCAACGAGATTGGCATAGTTTTGCCTATTTAAAACTGGTTTAAAATTAACAATTTTTTCAACCCACTCATCCACCGAGTTTAAGTTTAACCTTTCTGCCAAATTTGTTAAAAATGCCTCGGGCGGAATTTCGCTTGAACACAGCGTTAACAATCCGCTTGCCTGTGCCTCAATTGCCACAATGCCCAACCCTTCAAATATGGAAGGGAACACAAAAATGTCGCCTGCCATCAAAATTTTTGCAACATCGTCTCGCTTTTCTAAGAAAACAAAATTGTTGGTTAAATTTTGCGCAGCAATGCAATTTAAAATGTGGTTTTTTAGCGGGCCATCGCCAACTAAAATACATTTAAATTCGACATTTTTTTCTTTAAGTGATTTGGCAATTTTAACAATAAATTCATGGTTTTTTTGTTCGGCAAATCTGCCAACGTGACACAAGGTTAATTCTGAACCCAAATTAAATTGATGCCTATAATCATCTCGTGTTTTTTGGTTAAAGACATAAGCGGCAGTGTTTATTCCATTTTTTATTACAGTGTAATTTTTGTTTTTAATTATTTTTTTAGGGAATTTCCATTTCGCGGCCTCGTCCGAACAAGCAAGGAACACATCGGCATATTTGCAAATTTGCCTGTCCGAAACAAATTTAATTAATTTATATTTTAAACTTTTTGTGCCGGTGTTGTGTGAATGCACAATAACTTTTTTTGCACCTGCCTTTTTGGCAATTTTTGCCACCGATAAAAGCGAAAATATGCTGCCCGAGTGAACGTGAACAACATCAAAATTGTTGTTTTTTAAAACATGTTTTGCACAATCGGTTACATATTTTTTTCGCTTTTTAGATTCGTGCTCTTTGTTAAAAGTTAAAATTTCCACGTTGCGCGATTTTGCCAAATCTATAAGGTCTTGATAACTGGTTTCAAACGGAGTGCATAAGGTGTATTTTATGTTTTTTTGGCAGAAGTTTCTAAACATATTTAAAATAAACGCGCCCTGCCCAGCATAATTAAATGGCTCGGCGGAAAATTCTAAAACTTTAAGTGGGTGTTGCTCGGTGTAAACATATTCAATTGGCGGATTAAATTTTTTGCCTGCCTTTAAGCCCTTAAACATAATGTTTAGTTTAGATTTTTTGTTTTTGCATTTTGAAAATAAAATGCGCTTAATGTGCAAACAAACTTTAAGAAATTGATATAATTTGCCCTTAAAGCCCGATTTTCTATAAAAATATCTCTCGTTTCTATATGCGTAAAAATATCTATCCAACCTAGAAGAGCTGTCTTGCGAAATGTCCACACCCACATTCGAGTTGGATTTGTGCGTAACCACACTATTCGCCACCAAATACGAAGAATATTTTTTAGAAATGCGATTTGTATATTCCCAATCATCCCCCCAAATGAAGAAATCTTTAATAGGAAGCCCCAGTTCACAAATTGTTTTTGCCTTTATGAAAAGCGAAACAAACGAAGCCAATTTAATTTCCTGATCGAACTCAAAATTTTCAACCCTTTTGCTTAAACTGGTTTTTTGCACGTTCATTTTGCAAACCGAGCCATCTTTCCATTTAACAACGCTGGATAAAAAGCCAAATTCGTCGTTTATTGAACTGGCAAAATTTAACAACGCTTGCAAACTGTTTTGTCGCACAATGCAGTCATCATCCATAACCCAAACATAATCGCAGCCCATTTCAACTGCCTTTCTCATGCCAAAGTTAAAACCACCCGCGCCGCCCAAGTTTGAGCCAGTGTTAAAATAAAAAATTTTTTTATTGTCTATTAAATTTAAAATGTGTTCGTGTGTGTTATCCGTGCTGGCATTATCCACAACCAAAATCGATAAATTTTCGACATTTTGCTGTTTTAGCGCGGTTAAGCATTCAAACAAAAGTTCTTTTCGATTATAAGTAACAACAACTGCAATTGTTTTTTTATCCATAGCGTAAAAATCCTTTTAATTTTTTAGCGGTAAATAAATGCTAAAAACTTTTTTCATATTTTTTATTGGTAAATTTTGCCTTAATAAAGCTAAATGCCTTTTTAAAAAAGTTAACTTTATCTAGGTTTTCAACTGGCTGCTCAACAAACTTTATTTTGTTGGTTAATAAATATACATCCAACAGCAGTTCGCTAACTCTGCCAAAAAAGCGCGCGTGGAAACTATCGTATTTACTAACATCAATGCGTTTTTCCAGCTCAAACAAAATGCTAAACAGCCAAGTGCAATATTTGTTTAAAAGCTCTCTTTTCATAACAAACATGTTAAACATGTGCGCACTTCTGCGGCGTTTAAGATTTTCAAACTCTTTTAAATAGGCGGGGTAATGCTCTGCAATAATTTTGCCAGTTACCTCCAGTGGCTCAACATAAAGGGTGTGGGCATAGTGCGAATATAGCGTTTCAATAAAATAATTCCTTTTCTTTGGCAAAACCACATCCGCTTTTAAAAGCAAATTGTCCAGTTCGGGCTTGGATAGAATGTGTTTGGTTTTGCCGCCAAGCGAAAACTTTTCTTTGCCGCGCAAATATCGCCTATAATGCACAAGGCCAATTGCATCCGCGTTTAAATTGTTCCACGCCCAATAAAGGCCGGTTAACTCGCAAAAATATGGGTTTTTATCCGAGATGTTTTCGCCCTCATTATCCTTTTGAAAATTTAAATTTTCTTTTGAAGTTTGCGCGCCAACATGCAAAGGCAAATATAATTCGCTGTTTGGAGTGTTAAACTGCTTATGCAATGCAATTATAATTTTTGAATCCATAATATACCTTAAAAAACTACAATAATTATAACATTTTACGACAAATTTGTAAAGGGTTTTTTATTATTAAAAATATTTTTAATTTTGTTGGCAGAAATAGTTTGAAAATGCACTTTGCGTGTGATATAATAAGCGTGTTAAAATAATAATTTTTTTGCACTAAGGTGTTATGGAAAAGTTGGAAAACACAACAAAAAACAAAAAGAATTTTGCTGTTTTAATAAAAAAATTTTTAACAAACAAAACGGTTATT
Source organism: uncultured Clostridia bacterium (assembly GCA_947628205.1). GTDB lineage: Bacteria > Bacillota > Clostridia > Christensenellales > UBA1242 > Onthoplasma. Next base: position 7,235 of record CANQYX010000001.1, on the reverse strand, counting down.
TGTTGTTTTTTGTTAACCTTAATTTATTTGGCAAGCGGGTTTAACAGGTGGGTTGAAATTGGCGTGCCTGTTGTTGCGTTTTTTGCCTTTTTGTTTTTGCCAGTTAAACAGGGGTTTTGCCTTTTTGTGTATTTGCACTGCTACGGGCTTAGCAATTTGGGCTGGTATTCCTGCCTTATGGCAACCGTGTTTTGTTACACCTTGGCTTTAATTATTAAATACATAATTGGGCTAACCAAAAAAAGATATAAGTTTTATTGCGAAATTTTCTTTATTATGCTTGGGCTAATTGCGTTTGGCTCGCTTATAAGTTTTTTGCACAAGCCAATATATATGGGTGCGCTGGCGTATCTTGCTTATTTGCCGCTTATTTATTGCGTGTTTGCCATGCGCAAAGAGTTCGACATTCATTTGGCAATAAATTATTTGTTTGTTGGGCTTGTTGTTTCCAGCGTGCTGGCGTTGGCGTTGTTTAAAATTCCGCATTATCAATATCATCCATTTTGGGGCAACCGCTTTTGTTCGTTTACAAACTGCCCAAACTATTATTACATGCGAGTTTTTGTTGTGCTTACATATTACATGTTTTTGGCAATTTCCAACAAACTGGGCATTTTAAAATTTTCGCTAATTTACCTTATTTGTGCCACAATGATTTTATCCACAATTTCTAAAACTGCCATTTGTTTGCTTGCGCTTTTCAGTTTAATTTTTATTGTTGCTTACACCTGCCAAAATTTTAAAAAGCGAATTAAATATGTCGCACTTTTTGCGCTTGTTTTGCTGGTGGTTTTGGGAATTTCGTATCGCCCAATTTTAGACGTGTTTAAACGATTTAGCGATGTTGAAAATGGCAACTTTTTAAATGCGCTTACAACTGGCAGATCGGAAATTTGGTTGGCATATCTAAAAAAATGGGCGGAAACGCCTGCCACCATCCTGTTTGGGCAGGGCATGTTTGGGCCAAAACTTTTTATACAAGCTATAAACCATAGTTACGACACCCACAGCTTTGTTGTTATGCTGATTTATAGGTTCGGTTTGGTGGGAATTGTGGCACTATGCGCAATTGCAATTCTTATGATTAAAGAGCTTAATTGCTCGCGCCCAAAATTTGCCGCATGGCTGCCTTTTATTTGGTTTTTAATTGAAAGTTTAACCGACAACACTTTTCAAGTTAACAACATATTTATGCTTATACTGGTGTGCCAAATTTTATTTTGCAATTGTAAAACTAAACCGCAACAAACAAAATAAAAAATCAACCATTTTAGGTTGGTTTTTTTGTTGCTTTGGCTAAATTTTATTCGTTTATTTCATCCTCGTTTGGCAAAGCGGAATTGTGTAAATTTTTTTGATAGGTAACTTTGCCTGCTGTTTCTATTATGTTATCTGCCAATTTTACACCCTCTTCATATTGCTGTTGGGAAATTTTGCCCGTTCTAAGCAAATAGGATGAGTAATAATAATCTTGGCGGCCATCAAGCTGCCCCCCCCCAGTGGAAGAGCCGGTGAACAGCACACCAAAAGTTTTAAAAATAATTTTTAAATCGTTAAAAAGGGTAATGTGTTCGGTGTAGGCAACATCCATTTCAATAATATCTTCAAATGGGGCGGTTGACCTGCCACCCGAAATTTGCGAAAGCCCAGTCAACCCCGGGCGAACGGAATAAGCTTTTAAAGCATATTCATCGTAGAATATCACATCTTTAATTATTCGCGGGCGCGGGCCAACAATGCTCATGTCCCCTTTAATTATGTTTATTAATTGCGGAAGTTCGTCCAAACTGAATTTCCTTATAAATTTGCCAAATTTTGTAACGCGTTGTTCGTCTGGCAGCGGATTGCCATCTTTGTCCACTGCATTTGTCATGCTGCGGAACTTGTATAATTTAAATATTTTGCCGCCTTTCCCGGGGCGATATTGGGCAAAAATTGGGTTGCCCTTTAACACAAACAAATTTATTATGTAAACAATTATAATCACGGGCGAAAGCAGCAATAAGGCAATAATCGACAAAAAAACGTCAAAAAAGCGTTTAAAAAAAATTTCATATAAAGTGCGATGTTTTCTTTTTTTACTCATAAGTTATTTAAAGAATAGCACTTTTATGAAATAAAGTAAAGTAAATTTTAAACCTAGTGTTTTACAAAATTTTGGCGCAATTTTTATGCCTGTGGTTTAATTTTTAACAATTTGTTCATGGTGTATATTGTGTTTTGGTTTATTTTTGCCAAATTTTTATATTGATTTTCAATATCTTTTTCGTCAAACGCGGGCGTTTTTTGGGCTTTGATTTTTACTAGTTCGCTTTCAAACACGGAAAAGGAAAAATCTGCCAAATTTAATTTACAAAACAATTTTTTTAACATTTTTAGTTGAAAGGTGGTTTCGGATAACAAATTTTGCGTTTCTTTTGTTGGGTGTGCGTTGCACAAAATTATTATTTTTAAAAGGGCAAGATAATTATCCATTAATGATAGTTTTAATTTATTTTTGGTCATACTATTTTTATGAACCTAAAAGCCAAATTTAAAACCAATTTTTAATTTATCCTAACAACATTTCCAAAATCATCATTAAAACGAAACCAACAACAAAACTAATTCCGCCTATATGCGTGGGGCTAGCAAATTTGCTTTCGGGGATAATATCATCCACCGTTACAAAAATCATTAAACCGGCAGCGAATGTTAAGAAAAACGGCATTAAACTTTCTAATTGAGTTGCCATAAGCAGACCTAAAATGGCAAAAATTGGCTCAACCACGCCGCTTAAAACGCCCATAAAAAACGCTTTTTTGTTGCCCACATCTTTTTTTAAAGGGAAACTTACCGCCATCCCTTCTGGGATGTTTTGGATGGCGATTCCAACCGACAAAATTATTGCCGAAAGCATTGCGCCCTTTGCGCCCGAAATTAACGCATTGCCAAAGGCAAGGCCTATTATTAACCCTTCTGGAATGTTATGTAGCGTTATTGCAATTAAAAACGATGTGTGGTTTTTTGTTAGTTTTTCGCACGGCGTTTTGGACTTGAAAATAAAGGGGCAAATTTTATCAATTAATAGCAACAAAAATGCGCCCAAAAGCAGGCCGGACATAATTAATAGGATTTTTAAATTTCCCAAATTAGATGCGCCGTCAATCGCGGGCAACAACAAGCCCCAAATGCACGCGGAAAACATAATTCCCCCTGCCAAGCCAAGTGTGCACGAATTAAGTTTTTCGTTTATATCCTTTTTAAAAAAGAAAACAAACGCGCTGCCAAGTGTGGTGGCAATAAATATTAATAAAATGCCAAAAATTGCTAAAAATATGTTAAACATAGTTATTTCATACTATGCAATTTTTAATTTGTTCGTTATATTGGCAAAAAGCAATGCAGGCACTATATGTTTTCAATTAAACTTGCCAAATTTGTTTGATTCTCAAATTCTATATAAATGCAACGACCAGAGTAATTTCCGTTATAATTTCTAATTAAATTTACGCCATAGCAATTGTCCAACCTAATTAGCAGGCCGGCAAAAGGCAAGCCATTAACCGCTTGTTCGGTGTCAAATTTAATTTCAAGCCAGTTGCCCGAATTTAGGGCAGATTGCGTTTCTTCGTGCAAACTTACGCCAAAGGCAGGCATAATTCTTGTGCCGTCAAACAGGTTTAAAAGCTTGTTTAACAAAATGCTAAAATTGGCGTCATCCTTTTTTATTTCTTTTTTGTTGCCCTTGCTATACACAACAAAACCAGATGTTTTTTTAAGCGTTGCATTTATCGGTTGTTCATAGTTCATAACTATCATATCGCTCCTTCCGCAATAATAGCAAAATAAAATTAAAAATTCAATTATTTCTTTATTAAAAATAGTATTGACTTTTAAAAATTTTTTAGTATAATATTTATTGTATTTATTTTGCAGAGATGTCTGAGTGGTCTAAAGAGCACGATTGGAAATCGTGTGATGTGAAAGCATCCGCAGGTTCAAATCCTGTTCTCTGCGCCAGCGCGGGCAACCCGCCCGCTTTAATCAAAACCACAAGTGTGTGGTTTTTTCTTTTTTGGGCGCGTTGCCCGCGTTTAAGAAAAATATTTGAGTTTTGTTTGAAACATCAAATTTAAAAATAAGCAAACTTGTTGAGAAAACAAAAAACCGAACTTAATGTTCGGTTTTTTTGTTTAACTTATTATCCACGAATGCCAAGTTTTTGTTTGATGGCGCGGGCGCGGTTAATGTCTTTTTCAGACAAATAGTCCAACAACTTTTTGCGGGTTGAAACCATTTTGTTTAAGCCGCGTGTTGAGTGCAAATCTTGCTTATTTGTTTTAAGGTGTTCGGTTAAATTTTTAATGCGTTCGGTAAGCAAGGCAATTTGAACTTCAACGCTGCCAGTGTCCGCCTCAGATTTGCCATAAGTTTTAACAACTTCTGCCTTATTGATTTTCATAATTTCTCCTTTTAACTAAATTCGCCTTAAACAAAGCGGGCGTTGGAGTTGCGCTTGGCTTTGCCTAGGTACGCGATATATTATACACAAAAATTTTGGTTTGTCAAGCGGTTTTTGTTAATTTGAAAAATCTAAATTGAAAATTGTGGTTAATATTTTTAAAAACAATTTGACTTTTTGTCGAATTTCTATTAATTTATTAAAGGAGGGTATGTTATGACAGCAAAGAATTTAAGTTCAGAAGAAAAGGAATTAAACACATGGTGTAAAGTGGTTTGCGATTTAGCCAAAGTTTGCGAGGATGATGGTGATAATGTGCTTTATCGCCAACTTTTTGCCAAAGCGGTGCGAGATGCGTGGATGTTAAAACTTTTCCCTAAACATTTAGCAAGCAAAAAGGCATATCAGGATTTTAAGAAAAAAACGGCGGGGTTGGACATTCGCAATTGCAACTGGTTCAGTAAAGAAAAAATAACTAGCAACGAAAAAATTTATGTACATAGTGTATATGAAGATGAACATTTAACTACTGTTAAAGATTTTAAAGAAGAAATATTGTTTTTACAAAGGAAAGGAAAATTGACTGAAGCAAAAGTTAAAGAATTGTTTTTTCAGCAAAGGGTGTGTTGGATAACAAAGGATGAAGATAAAAAATTAAACAAAAAAGGATTTTACCAACACAGACAAGACCCTTTAGAAGCATATGATAGGTGTGGCATTGTAATTTATGACGAAGATCCTGCAAATTTGTCTGATGTTATGAAACCAACATATAAATAAAATTTATATTTAAAATTAAGTGCCGATTCAACAATTAATTACGCGGCACTTATTTCATGCCTTTTTACATAAAACGCGCAAAAATTCACACACTAGCCAAAGAGGGATTTATGAAAAAGTTATTTTTTGTTTCAATATTTTTAGTGCTTGCCATGGTTGGCACTGCCTTTATTTTGCCGCAAGTTAAGCGCATAAACGACCTGCCAGACGAAATGGTGGTGACATATGCCGACATTGCCGAATCGAACGGCAGCAACCAATTTGGCCCAACAATTAATTTAGAGTTACCAAAAAACATTGACGTGGCAGCAAATGGCGAGCTGACTGACACGGTAATGAGCGTCAAACTTTTTAACCTTTTCACCATTAAAAAAGTTAATGTTCGCCTGCTTGCCGACACAGACGTTTATGTGGGCGGCGAAACGGTAGGTTTCAACCTTTTTAGCGAAGGCGTAATTTGCGTGGGCAGCAACGCGGTTACCACCGAAAACGGACTTAAAGAGCCAATTAAAGAAAGCGGCATTCAAGACGGCGACGCCATTTTGAAAATTGAGGACATTGACATTGAAAACATTCAAGATATCGACCGCATAATCAACCTGCCCACCTTTGCCGGCAAGGAATTGAATGTGACAATTAAACACGATAATAAGGAAAAATCTGCAAAAATTACGCCCGTTTTTGACGTTTTGGCGCAAAAATACAAGCTCGGCCTGTGGGTGCGCAACAACGCAAGCGGCGTGGGCACGCTAACTTATGTTAAGCAAAGCGATTTCCGCTTTGGCGCGGTTGGCCACCCCATTGTGGATAGCAGTTTGGGCGAAAACTTTTCGGTTGGCAGTGGCAACATATATAAATGTCGCTTGCTGGGCATAAAAAAGGGCGCGAAAAACGACCCTGGGGAAATCCGTTCGTCCATCAATTTGAGCGACGATTCAATTGGCCTTGCCGACACGAATTGCGACTATGGCGTTTATGGCAACATTTTAAATAAGGGCATTGTGGACGCCGACCGCACCGCCACGCTGGGCGGAAGATTGTCGGTTAAACTGGGCGATGCAAAAATTTATTGCGCGCTGGATAACGGCGGCGTTAAGGCTTATGACGTTAAAATTATTAAGGCAAACAAGCAAAATTCGGCAGACAATAAAAGCATGACAATAAAGGTCACAGACAAAGAACTGCTTGCCAAAACGGGCGGCATAATTCAGGGCATGAGTGGCAGCCCAATTGTGCAAAACGGAAAAATTATCGGCGCGGTAACCCACGTTTTTGTCAATGACCCCACTTTGGGTTATGGCGTGTATATAGATTGGATGATCAATAACTAGTAAAAAAATAAAAAAACTGGCAAATGCCAGTTTTTTGGTAGTCCCAAGGGGAATCGAACCCCTGATACCGCCGTGAAGGGGCGGTGTCTTAACCGCTTGACCATGGGACCACGTCGCAACTCTCACTTTTGCTAGTTTGTTTCGTTAACACTACACAAACATAAGCCTAAGTTCGGTTGCTCCTCTTACCGCTGCGAACATATTCATGTTCTTGCGGTTGTTGCTCGTAAACTCGCAATTTTTAATGGCGAGCAGTGGTGGCGGTGAGTAGATTTGAACTACTGACCTATCGGGTATGAACCGATTGCTCTAACCACTGAGCTACACCGCCATTTGTAGTGTTACTTGGGTATAATAACAAAAAAAACGGCAATTGTCAAGATATTTTTTGCAAAATTTTTAAAATTCCACGAAAATTTAAAATTTCAATTCATTCGCATTATAAAAAACTTGAAAAATGTTTAAAAATATGATATAATAATTAATGTTGAATTGAAAAAATCAATCAAGAAAGAACTAATCTATCATTTCACAATTTAATAACTTAACAAAATTGCAAAAACAAAATTTACTCACAAACACAAAATTAATAAAAATCAACGCTGTGCGGGTGTAGTACATCGGTAGTACGCGGGCTTCCCAAGCCTGTGAGGTGGGTTCGACTCCCATCACCCGCTCCA